>NZ_JBSGZN010000106.1:0-1503 GCF_053611025.1 Streptomyces sp. NPDC054842 | reverse complement strand
CCTGTGTTGCCCCGGCCCCGTCGGCGGGGGGACAACACCGTGGCTTCATGAGACGCCTCGGCCCCGATGGCGACCGCCTCGCGGCCCCCGCCCGCGACACGGCGCCCGACCGATCACCGCCACGAAGCGCGTTATTCCGAGCACCCCTGCGGACCGTCGAGCGCGTCGAGCGGGGCAGCGTAGAGCGCGTCCGCTGGCGCCCGCCGGATGCCCCGCTCCACCGCCGGGCCATCATGCGCCTCAACCCTGCTCACAGGGGTAGGCAGCTCGATCGATCGATGCCGGAGAAGCGCCGTAGCGCCGACCGCAGGGGGGCCTACGACCCCGTTTCCGACCGGACAGCTCTTGCCACGACCAAGATAGGAGCATATGCTCGTATTTCAAGCGAGGCACCACACCTCCCCCTCCCCATCCACCCGCCCCTCTCTCCCGAAGGTCACGCCATGACTACTGCTGAGCGCGAGCACAAGCTCCCCGCCGCGGCAGAGCAAACTGCACAACCGAGCCAGGGCCCCCGCCGGCCGCCCCTGAAGGCATGGCTCCAGCCGCTCCTGATCTCGCTCGTCGTCGTGGCGGCCTTCATCGCGTGCTACGTGGGTCTCCAGCGTGATCCGCAGCCCCACCACGTACCCATCGCCGTCACCGGACCCAACCTGCCGGGCGAGGTGCAGAAGGCCCTGGGCAGCGCGGTCGAGGTCCACCCCGCCGCGGACGCCGCGACGGCGCGGGCCGCACTGGAACACCACGACGTCGTGGCGGTACTGGGCGCCGAGACGCCCGACCACCTGAGCCTGCAGATCGCCGGAGCCGCCGGCACCTCCACCACCTCTGCCGTGAGCCACCTGGTCAGCGCGTACGCCCACGGGACCGGCGCACAGTTCACGACCGAGGACGTCGTCCCCCTGACCCACCACGACGCGCGGGGCCTCGCGGGGTTCTACGTGGCCTTCGGCGTCTCCCTGGCCGGCTTCGTCCTCGGCTCGAACGTCCTGGGCCTGGCCGCCGCGATGCGCTTGCGCCATCGCCTCTACCTGCTGACCGGCGCCTCGGCCGCCGTGGGTGTCGTCGGCGCGATCGTGGTCGGCCCGGTACTGGGGGCCGCCCCGGCACCACTGATCCCCCTCATGTTCGTCCTGGCGCTGCTGGCGGCCTCGGCCGCGTTCACCACGACCCTGCTGGGAACCGTCCTCGGCCCGATCGGCCTGCCGATCACCACCCTGCTCCTGCTGACCGTCGGCAACGCCACCAGCGGCGCCGTCATCGGCGCCGACCTGCTGCCCGCCGGTGCCCGGGCGGTCTCGGCAGTCCTGCCGCCCGGTGCCGCCGTCCGCGCCATCGCCGATCTCAGCTACTACGGCGGCGCACACCTGGTCACTCCAGTCATCACGCTGGCCGCCTGGGCGGTCGTCGCCGGGTCCGCACTGGCCCTGCGTTCCCGCCTGAAGGCGCGCCGCACCGCAGCCGCGGCCTGACCGCCGCGCAGACCGTCGAACGTCGCCGTCC
>NZ_JBSGZN010000105.1:0-1631 GCF_053611025.1 Streptomyces sp. NPDC054842 | reverse complement strand
TGCGCAAGGTGCTCATCGCCAACCGTGGCGAAATCGCTGTCCGCGTGGCCCGGGCGTGCCGGGATGCCGGGATCGCGAGTGTGGCCGTCTACGCGGATCCGGACCGGGACGCGTTGCATGTCCGGGCGGCGGACGAGGCGTTCGCGTTGGGCGGTGACACCCCGGCCACCAGTTATCTGGACATCGCCAAGGTGCTCCAGGCCGCCAAGGACTCCGGCGCGGACGCCGTCCACCCCGGTTACGGGTTCCTCTCGGAGAACGCCGAGTTCGCCCAGGCCGTCCTGGACGCGGGCCTGATCTGGATCGGCCCGCCCCCGCAGGCCATCCGCGACCTGGGGGACAAGGTCGCCGCCCGCCACATCGCCCAGCGGGCCGGCGCGCCGCTGGTCGCGGGCACCCCCGACCCGGTCTCCGGCGCGGAGGAAGTCGTCGCGTTCGCCCGCGAACACGGCCTGCCCATCGCGATCAAGGCCGCCTTCGGCGGCGGCGGACGCGGCCTGAAAGTCGCCCGCACCCTGGAAGAGGTCCCCGAGCTCTACGACTCCGCCGTCCGCGAGGCCGTCGCCGCGTTCGGCCGGGGCGAGTGCTTCGTCGAGCGCTACCTCGACAAGCCCCGCCACGTGGAGACCCAGTGCCTGGCCGACACCCACGGCAACGTGGTCGTCGTCTCCACCCGCGACTGCTCCCTGCAGCGCCGCCACCAAAAACTCGTCGAGGAAGCCCCCGCCCCCTTCCTCACCGACGCCCAGGTCGAGGAGCTGTACTCCTCCTCCAAGGCGATCCTGCGCGAGGCCGGCTACGTCGGCGCCGGCACCGTCGAGTTCCTGGTCGGCACCGACGGCACGATCTCCTTCCTGGAGGTCAACACCCGCCTGCAGGTCGAACACCCCGTCACCGAGGAAGTCGCCGGCATCGACCTGGTCCGTGAGATGTTCCGCATCGCCGACGGCGAGGAACTCGGCTACGGCGACCCCGTCCTGCGCGGCCACTCCATCGAGTTCCGCATCAACGGCGAGGACCCCGGCCGCGGATTCCTGCCCGCCCCCGGCACCGTCACCGCCTTCACCCCGCCCTCCGGCCCCGGCATCCGCCTGGACGCGGGCGTCGAAGCCGGCAGCGTCATCGGCCCCGCCTGGGACTCCCTCCTCGCCAAACTCATCGTCACCGGCGCCACCCGCGAACAGGCCCTCCAGCGCGCCGCCCGCGCCCTGGACGAATTCCAGGTCGAGGGCATGGCCACCGCCCTCACCTTCCACCGCGAAGTCGTGAAGGATCCCGCGTTCGCCCCCGAACTCACCGGCTCCCAGGCGCCGTTCACCGTCCACACCCGGTGGATCGAGACCGAGTTCGTCAACGACATCCCCGCCTTCACCACCCCCGCCGACACCGACACCGACGACGCCGGCGAAACCAACCGCGAAACCGTCATCGTCGAGGTCGGCGGCAAACGCCTCGAAGTGTCCCTGCCCTCCAGCCTGGGCATGTCCCTGGCCCGCACCGGCCTGGCCGCCGGCGCCAAACCCAAACGACGCGCCGCCAAGAAGTCCGGCCCCGCCGCCTCCGGCGACACCCTCGCCTCCCCCATGCAGGGCACCATCGTCAAGGTCGCCGTCGAAGAAGGCCAGGAAGTC
>NZ_JBSGZN010000103.1:0-2015 GCF_053611025.1 Streptomyces sp. NPDC054842 | reverse complement strand
GTCCTGACGCGCGGTCCGCCCCTGGTCCTCGTGCGGTGACCGTCAGCCGTTCGTGAGCACCATCCGGAAGCGGGCACCACCGGAGAGCATCTTCTGGTACGCCTCGTCGGCCTGGTCGAGCGGCACCGGCTCGATGACCGGGCGGATCCCGTGCAGGGCGCTGAACTCCATGGTGTCCTGCACGTCCCGCGCGGTCCCCGAGGGGTGCCCGCGGACGACACGGCCGCTCAGGAGCAGTTGGAGGGGGCTGATCGCCAGCGGCTCGGGGCTGGCACCGATGGCCACCAGCTCGCCGCGGGGCGCCAGTCCGTCCACCGTCGCCGCGATGGCGTCGGAGCTGCCCGCGGTGGCCAGGACGGCCTTGGCGCCACCGAGTGCCTGGAGGGCGTCCGCGACGGGAGTGCCCTCCGTGCTGTCGATGTAGTGGTGGGCGCCCAACTGCCGGGCGAAGTCGCCCTTGTCGGCGCCCCTGGCGATCGCCACGGTCTCGAAGCCCATGGCGACGGCGTACTGCACGCCCAGGTGACCCAGGCCGCCGATACCGAGCACGGCGACCAGATCGCCGGGCCGGGCCGCACTGCGCCGCAGGCCGTTGAACGTCGTGACGCCCGCGCAGGCCATCGGGCCCGCGTCGTTCGCCGTCAGCGCCTCGGGGATACGGGCCAGCGCGTCGACCGGCGCGATCATCATCTCGCCGAAGCCGCCGTCGTAGGCCCACCCGGGGATCTTGAGGTTCTCGCACACGATGAAGTCGCCCTGCCGGCATGGCTTGCAGTGGCCGCAGCTGCCGCCGAACCAGCCGACCGTCACCCGGTCCCCGAGCTTCCAGCCCTTGTCCTGCGCGCCCTCCCCCAGCTCGTCGACGCGCCCGGCGATCTCGTGCCCGGGAACGAGCGGGAAGCGGACGCCGGGCATGCCGGCCGACACGAAGAAGGCGTCGCTGTGGCAGATGCCGCAGGCCTCCACGGCGACGCGCACGTGGCCGGGGCCGGGCTGCGGCAGATCGCGCTCGACGATCTCGAACGTGCCGTTGGCGACGGCCACCTGCGCGACTCGATAGGTACTCATGCTGTCACTCCGGAACAGGTGTGAGGGCCCCCGCACCAGCAGACCAGCTCCGCGCCGATCGCGCGCGCCGGGCCGGGCGCGGGCACCGCCGACGGCGGCCGCCCTCCTCCGCCGAGTCACTCCCCCGACAGGTGACAAGCATCCCGCGGCAAGGCGGCCCCGGCTGTTCCGGACGTCACACCCGACTCCTTTGACATGAGGCGGCCGTCCGCCTACCTTCTAAATAGTCGACCGGTCACCTAGTAGGTCGCTTCCACCGTCACCCACCCCACGGAATCGGAGACCGCCACCATGGCCACTCCCGTCAACCTCGCGATCGTCTACTACTCCTCCACCGGCACCATCACCGAGATCGCCAAGGAGCTGCGCGACGCCGCGCTCAAGGCGGGTGCCGAGGTCCGCCTGGTGAAGGCCGCCGAGCTGGCGCCCGCGGAGGCGATCCAGTCAAATCCGGCGTGGGCCGCCAACCACGAGGCCACCGCCGGCATCCCCGTCGCGGCTCCCGAGGACATCGAGTGGGCCGACGCCGTCCTGTTCGGCTCCGCGACCCGCTTCGGCAACCTGTCCGCCCAGCTCAAGCAGTTCATCGACACCCTCGGCGGCCTGTGGGCCCAGGGCAAGCTGGCCGACAAGGTCTACAGCGGCTTCACCTCCTCCGCCACCGCGCACGCCGGCCAGGAAACCACGCTGCAGGCCCTCTACACCTCGGTGCACCACTTCGGCGGCATCGTGGTCGCGCCCGGCTTCACGGACCCGGTCAAGTTCGCGGACGGCAACCCCTACGGCACCTCGCACGTCGACGCCCAGGGCACCAACCCGGTCGACGACACCACGCGCGCCGCGGCTCGTCACCAGGCCGAACGCGTGGTGCGGATCGCCTCGCGCCTCAAGGCAGCGGCCTGACGCACCCCGGAACCTCACGGCGGAGGCGGCCGTCACCGACAGGT
>NZ_JBSGZN010000102.1:0-2266 GCF_053611025.1 Streptomyces sp. NPDC054842 | reverse complement strand
GGACCGAGGTGCTGGTGGTACCGGGCCGCCCGTAGGGCGTCGCGTGTTCGGCAGCCGCGGTCAGACGAACGCGCTCTGCCCGGTGATCGCCTTCCCGACGATGAGCGTATTCATCTCCCGGGTGCCCTCGAAGGAGTAGATGGCCTCGGCGTCCGCGAAGAACCGGGCGACGTCGTAGTCCAGGACGATCCCGTTGCCCCCGAAGATCTCGCGCGCCCAGGCGACGACCTCCCGCATGCGCGCGGTGACGTGGGCCTTCGCCAGCGAGGAGTGCTCGTCGCGGAACACCCCCTCGTCCTGCAGCCGGGCCAGCCGCACGAGCATGCCCCACGAGGCCGTGATGTTGCCCAGGCTCTTGACCAGCAGGTCCTGCACGAGCTGGAAGCCCGCGATGGGCCGGCCGAACTGCTCTCGCTCCGTGGCGTACGCCAGCGCCAGTTCGTACGCGCCGATCATCACGCCGAGCGCCTGCCAGGCGACACCGCTGCGCGTGGCGCGCAGGATCTCCGCGACGTCGCGGAACGACTCGATGTTCTGCAGGCGGTCGCTCTCCGGCACCCGCACGTCGGTCAGGGTGACGTCCGCGTTCTCCACGATCCGCAGCGAGGTCTTGTTCTCGATCTTCCGCGGCTCGAAGCCGCGCGTGCCCTTGCCGACCACGAAGCCCTTGACCTGGTCGTCGTCGAGGTCGCGTGCCCACACCACGACGTGGTCGGCGAAGGTGGCGTTGCCGATCCACCGCTTGGACCCGTTCAGCACCCAGGTGTCGCCCTCCCGCCTCGCGGTGGTGCGCATGCCCACCGCCACGTCGGAGCCGCCGAGCGCCTCGGTCAGCGCGAACGCGCCCACCGTGTCCATCCTCGCCATCCCCGGCAGCCAGCGGTCACGCTGCTCCTGGCTGCCGCCGGCCTGGATCGAGTACATGGCCAGCCCGTTGTGGACGCCGAAGAAGGTGGCGACCGAGGCGTCGACGCGGGCCATCTCCATCGCCATCATCCCGGTCAGCAGGTGACCGGCCGCCGCGCCGTGCTCTCCGTAGCCCTCGTAGGGCAGGCCCACGAGTCCACTCGCGCGGAACTTCCCGATCAGCTCGGCCGGGAAGGTGCCCGCGGCCCAGTTCTCGTTCAGCAGCGGCTTGATCTCCTCACGCATGAAGCTGCGCGTCCTCAGCAGCGTCTTGCGTTCCTCCTCCGACAGCGCGGCCTCGTAGTCGTAGAAGTCCGCGGCGAGCTGGTCCTCAGGATTCGTAGACATGTCGGCCTTCTTCCACGCTTTCGTTGCGCGATGCACGTGAATCGCTCCCTGCTCAGGAGCCCCGGCGGTATCCGGCCCGGTCCCGGCCCTCTTCGAAGTCGGCGGCGCGGTGAGTACGCTCGCCGGCGCACACGCCGATCACCCGCCGTCCGAGAAGGGACCGCGCATGCCGGTCTTCACCACCACCGATGGCATCAGCCTCTCCTACCGGCTCTGGCCGGGCGCCTCCGAACTCCCCCTGGTCCTGCTGCACCACGGCTTCATCGCGGACGGGGAGTCCAACTGGGTCTCCCCCGGCATCGTCGCCGCGCTGACGGCCGCCGGCCGCCGGGTCGCCGCCGTCGACGCCCGTGGCCACGGCCGCTCCGACAAGCCCCACGATCCGGCCTCCTACGGCGAGGCCCGCATGGCCGAGGACGTGCGGACACTGATCGACCTGCTGGACGAGCCGTCCTACGACCTGGTGGGCTACTCGATGGGGGCGATCGTCTCGCTGCTCACCGCCGTGAACGACCAGCGCGTACGCCGCCTGGTGATCGGCGGTGTGGGCGCCGCGGTGGTCGAGCTGGGCGGCGTGGACACGCGGGTCATCGGCGGTCCCGCGCTGCGAGAGGCGCTGCGCGCCGACGATCCGGCCGCCGTCACCGACCCGGCGGCAGCGGGCTTCCGTGCCTTCGTCGACGCCGTCGGAGGCGACCGGATCGCCCTGGCCGCCCAGGCGTCCGCCGCCCACGACCGGCCGATCCCGCTGGAGACGGTGAAGGCCCCCACGCTCGTCCTCGCCGGCCGGGACGACCCTCTCGCCGTGCGTCCGCACGTCCTCGCGGAGGCCATACCCGACGCGACGCTGCGCATCGTGCCCGGCGACCACATGCGGGCGGTCGGTGAACCCGCGTTCCGCGACGAGCTGGTCAGTTTCCTGAGCGGCGCCTGACCGCCAGGCGGCCGGGGCACGACGCCCGGCCGGCCCGGCAGCGGACGAGGCCGCCCGGAACGCCGGCGCGCCGGTCAC
>NZ_JBSGZN010000101.1:1277-2473 GCF_053611025.1 Streptomyces sp. NPDC054842 | reverse complement strand
ACACAGTGGACGCGAGCAACTGAGGACAAGCCCTCGGCCTATTAGTACCAGTCACCTCCAGCGGTTGCCCGCCTTCCAGATCTGGCCTATCAACCCAGTCGTCTACTGGGAGCCTTAACCCCTCAAAGGGGGTGGGAATACTCATCTCGAAGCAGGCTTCCCGCTTAGATGCTTTCAGCGGTTATCCCTCCCGAACGTAGCCAACCAGCCATGCCCTTGGCAGGACAACTGGCACACCAGAGGTTCGTCCGTCCCGGTCCTCTCGTACTAGGGACAGCCCTTCTCAATATTCCTACGCGCACAGCGGATAGGGACCGAACTGTCTCACGACGTTCTAAACCCAGCTCGCGTACCGCTTTAATGGGCGAACAGCCCAACCCTTGGGACCGACTCCAGCCCCAGGATGCGACGAGCCGACATCGAGGTGCCAAACCATCCCGTCGATATGGACTCTTGGGGAAGATCAGCCTGTTATCCCCGGGGTACCTTTTATCCGTTGAGCGACGGCGCTTCCACAAGCCACCGCCGGATCACTAGTCCCGACTTTCGTCCCTGCTCGACCCGTCGGTCTCACAGTCAAGCTCCCTTGTGCACTTACACTCAACACCTGATTACCAACCAGGCTGAGGGAACCTTTGGGCGCCTCCGTTACTCTTTGGGAGGCAACCGCCCCAGTTAAACTACCCATCAGACACTGTCCCTGATCCGGATCACGGACCCAGGTTAGACATCCAGCACGACCAGAGTGGTATTTCAACGACGACTCCCCCTGAGCTGGCGCTCAGAGTTCACAGTCTCCCACCTATCCTACACAAGCCGAACCGAACACCAATATCAAACTGTAGTAAAGGTCCCGGGGTCTTTCCGTCCTGCTGCGCGAAACGAGCATCTTTACTCGTAGTGCAATTTCACCGGGCCTATGGTTGAGACAGTCGAGAAGTCGTTACGCCATTCGTGCAGGTCGGAACTTACCCGACAAGGAATTTCGCTACCTTAGGATGGTTATAGTTACCACCGCCGTTTACTGGCGCTTAAGTTCTCAGCTTCGCACACCCGAAAGTGCACTAACCGGTCCCCTTAACGTTCCAGCACCGGGCAGGCGTCAGTCCGTATACATCGCCTTACGGCTTCGCACGGACCTGTGTTTTTAGTAAACAGTCGCTTCTCGCTGGTCTCTGCGGCCACCCCCAGCTCAC
>NZ_JBSGZN010000101.1:0-1179 GCF_053611025.1 Streptomyces sp. NPDC054842 | reverse complement strand
GATCACCAGTGATGGCCCCCCTTCTCCCGAAGTTACGGGGGCATTTTGCCGAGTTCCTTAACCATAGTTCACCCGAACGCCTCGGTATTCTCTACCTGACCACCTGAGTCGGTTTAGGGTACGGGCCGCCATGAAACTCGCTAGAGGCTTTTCTCGACAGCATAGGATCATCCACTTCACCACAATCGGCTCGGCATCAGGTCTCAGACTATTGCCAGGCGGATTTACCTACCTGACGTCCTACACCCTTACCCCGGGACAACCACCGCCCGGGATGGACTACCTTCCTGCGTCACCCCATCACTCACCTACTACCACCTTGGGCCGGCGGCTCCACCACTTTCCTTTCCCCGAAGGGTCCGGAACGGCTTCACGGCCTTAGCATTAATGGGCTCGATGTTTGACGCTTCACAGCGGGTACCGGAATATCAACCGGTTATCCATCGACTACGCCTGTCGGCCTCGCCTTAGGTCCCGACTTACCCTGGGCAGATCAGCTTGACCCAGGAACCCTTAGTCAATCGGCGCACACGTTTCTCACGTGTGTATCGCTACTCATGCCTGCATTCTCACTCGTGAACCGTCCACCACTAGCTTCCGCTGCGGCTTCACCCGGCACACGACGCTCCCCTACCCATCCCAGCCCCCGTTGGGGGTATGTGCTGGAATGACACGACTTCGGCGGTACGCTTGAGCCCCGCTACATTGTCGGCGCGGAATCACTAGACCAGTGAGCTATTACGCACTCTTTCAAGGGTGGCTGCTTCTAAGCCAACCTCCTGGTTGTCTGTGCGACTCCACATCCTTTCCCACTTAGCGTACGCTTAGGGGCCTTAGTCGATGCTCTGGGCTGTTTCCCTCTCGACCATGGAGCTTATCCCCCACAGTCTCACTGCCGTGCTCTCACTTACCGGCATTCGGAGTTTGGCTAAGGTCAGTAACCCGGTAGGGCCCATCGCCTATCCAGTGCTCTACCTCCGGCAAGAAACACACGACGCTGCACCTAAATGCATTTCGGGGAGAACCAGCTATCACGGAGTTTGATTGGCCTTTCACCCCTAACCACAGGTCATCCCCCAGGTTTTCAACCCTGGTGGGTTCGGTCCTCCACGAAGTCTTACCTCCGCTTCAACCTGCCCATGGCTAGATCACTCCGCTTCGGGTCTTGAGCGCGCTACT
>NZ_JBSGZN010000100.1:0-2517 GCF_053611025.1 Streptomyces sp. NPDC054842 | reverse complement strand
CGGGCGGGACCCCTTCCGGAGTCCCGCCCGTCCGCCGCTTCGGCAGCCCCGCTCTACGTCCGCAGGACGTCAGCCGCGAGGAGCGTCCTGCTCGTCGTCGTCGTCGTCGTCCGCGTCGTCGTCCTCGTCGGCCGACACCTCGGCCTGCGGGACCTCGGCGTCGCCCTCGTCGTCGGAGGCACGGGTCAGCTCGACCTCGTCGTCCTCGACGTCCGTGTCGTCTTCGACGTCCTCGACGTCCTCGACGTCCTCCTCGTCCTCAAGGTCGGAATCGAGGTCGACCGACGTACGGGGCTCGGCCTCGTCCTCGGCTATCGCGTCGACGAACTCGACACCGTCCAGCTCGGCGAGCCGGTCGGAGGCGTCCGTGCTGCCGTCCTTGTCGGACTCGACGGCCTTCGCGAACCACTCGCGCGCCTCGTCCGCACGACCGGCGGCGAGCAGCGCGTCGGCGTACGCGTAACGCAGTCGCGCCGTCCAGGGCTGTACGGAGTTGGAGGCCAGCTCCGGGCTCTGGAGCGTGACGATGGCCGCGTCGAGCTGGTCCATGTCACGCCGGGCGCCGGCGGCCACGAGCCGCATCTCGACCTGCCCGGCCTTGTCCAGCTTCTGCACCTCGGGCGCACCGGCCATGTCCAGCGCCTTCTCGGGCCGGCCGAGACCGCGCTCGCAGTCCGCCATGACGGGCCACAGGTCGACGTTCCCGGTCATCCGCCGCGCGGCACGGAACTCGGCCAGCGCCTCGCTGAACTTCTGGTTGGCGTACGCGGCGAAGCCGGCGGCCTCACGCACCGCGGCGACGCGGGACGCCAGACGCAGCGCCACCCTGGAGTAGCCGTACGCACCCTCGGGGTCCTCGTCGATCAGCCGCGCGACCATCACCAGGTTGCGGGAGACGTCCTCGGCCAGCCCCTTGGGCAGGCTCAGCAGCTCCTGCCGTACGTCCTTGTCGATCTCGTCGCCCGTGACGTCGTCCGGGATCGGCAGCCGCTTGATCGGCTCGCGGTCACGCTCGCGCTCGTCGCGGAAGCGCCCGCCGCCGCGCCGGTCGTCGCCCCGACGGTCGTCACGGTCACGGAACCCACCGGGACGGCCGCCCCGGTCGTCCCGGCGCGGTCCCTGCCCACGGTCGTCGCGCCCGCGGAAGCCACCCCGGTCGCCGCCGCGGTCGCCACGGTCGTCACGGCGGAAGCCGCCGCGGTCATCACGCCGGTCCCCGCGGTCGTCCCGGCCGAAGGCCGGACGGTCGCTGTCCCGGCGGAAGGCGGGACGGTCGCCTTCTCGGCGGTCGTCACGGCGGTCGCCACCGCGGTCGTCGCGCCCGCGGAACCCACCACGGTCCTCGTCACGACGGAACGCCGGACGGTCGCCACCACGGCTGTCGTCACGGCGGAACGAGGGGCGGTCGCCGCCACGGCTGTCGTCACGGCGGAAACCACCACGGTCACCGCCACGGTCACCGCGGTCGTCGCGACGGAAACCGCCACGGTCGCCACCGCGATCGTCGTCACGGCGGAAGGAAGGACGGTCGCCGCCACGGCTGTCGTCACGGCGGAAGCCACCGCGGTCGTCACGACGCGGACCCGACGCGGGACGGTCGTCACGGCGGGGGCCGCTGGTCGGCCGGTCGTCACGACGGAACGAGGGGCGGTCGCCACCACGGCTGTCGTCACGGCGGAAACCACCACGGTCACCACCGCGGTCACCGCGGTCGTCGCGACGGAAACCGCCGCGGTCACCACCGCGGTCGTCGTCACGGCGGAAGGAAGGACGGTCGCCACCACGGCTGTCGTCACGGCGGAACCCGCCGCGGTCACCACCGCGGTCGTCACGACGCGGACCCGACGCGGGACGGTCGTCACGGCGGGGTCCGCCGGTCGGCCGGTCGTCACGGCGGAAGGGGGGACGGCCACCGCTGTCACGGTCGTCACGGCCACGGTAACCACCGCCGCCACCGCCCCGGTTGTCGTCACGGCGGAAACCGCCACCGCCACCACCGCGGTTGTCGTCGCGGCGGAAGCCACCACGGTCACCGCCGCGGTCGTCGCGCCGGTCGCCGCCACGGCTGTCGTCACGACGGAACGCCGGACGGTCGCCACCACGGCTGTCGTCGCGGCGGAAACCGCCACGGTCGCCGCCGCGGTCGCCGCCACGGTCACCGCGGTCGTCACGGCGGAAGCCACCGCGGTCGTTGTCGCGGCCGGCGTTGTCACGGCGCGGCGGGCCCCCGCGGTAGCCGCCGCGGTCACCACTGTCCCGGCGTCGCTGATCGCGTTCCGGTCGCTCGTCGGGAGAGTTGGTGGACATGGGTGACTCCTGTCTTCGGTACCGCAAGTCATTCTCGCGCAGCCGAGTACCCGGCGCGCTTCGGAAAAACAAAAGGACCCTTGGTCCCAGCGAGTCGCTGGGACCAAGGGTCCTCAAAATTTGTTCGGCGGCGTCCTACTCTCCCACAGGGTCCCCCCTGCAGTACCATCGGCGCTGTAAGGCTTAGCTTCCGGGTTCGGAATGTAACCG
>NZ_JBSGZN010000099.1:0-4524 GCF_053611025.1 Streptomyces sp. NPDC054842 | reverse complement strand
ACCCCGCGGCCGGACACGGGCGTGCCCCCGCCCGCCGGTTGCGTGCGGGGGCTCGCCTGTGGCCGCGGGTGCGACCGTCGCTGTGGGGCGCGCCGGTCTCCGTGACGCGGGCCGGTCTAGTAGACGTGGACCCCGTAGGCGCTCAGGGCCTCGGTGACCGGCTGGAAGAAGGTCGTGCCGCCGGAGGAGCAGTTGCCGCTGCCGCCGGAGGTCAGACCGTAGGCGGTGGTGCCGCCGTACAGCGGGCCGCCGGAGTCGCCGGGCTCGGCGCAGACCGTGGTCTGGATCATGCCGTAGACGACGTCGCCGCCGCCGTAGTTGACCGTCGCGTTGAGCGCGGTGACCCGGCCGCTGTGCGTGCCGGTCGTGGAGCCGCGGCGGTAGACGGTGGTGCCGACGGTCGGGGTGGCGGCCCTGGTGATGTCCTGGCTGCCCACCGCGCCGGACTTGGTGACCGACGAGTTGGTGTACCGGACGATGCCGTAGTCGTTCGTCGGGAAGCTGGAGCCCGTCGTGGTGCCGAGCGTGGTGGTGCGCCCGGAGTTCGAGTACCAGGTGCCCGCGCCGTCGGTGCAGTGACCGGCGGTCAGGAAGTAGTAGTTCCCGCTGTTGTCCTGGACGTTGAAGCCCAGCGAGCAGCGCCAGCTACTCGCATAGATGGCGTCGCCGCCGGAGATCAGCTTGTTGAACTTGCCCGGGGTGCGCTTGATGGTGAGGGCGTCGGCGTTGCCGCCGGCGTCCCGCTTGATCTGCGCGATCTCGGCCTTCGACACCGTGCTGTCGACGGTGACGACGACGCGGTTGGTCTTCTGGTCGACAGCCCAGGCGGTGCCCGCGATGTCGGATTCGAGCACCGACTTGTTCACCTTGCTCAGCTGGGTGGCGCTGAAGGTGTGCACGTCGGACGCGCTCGCGTTGGGGACCGCGAACGCTGCGGCGGCCACGAGTCCGGTGCTCACGGCGATCAGCCGAGTCCGTCTCGATATGCCGCTACGGGGGGTGGTGCGCTTGATCCTCACGTGTCGTTCCTCCGAAGGGAAGTCGGGGGCCCGCGTGGGGTCGGGGCCCGTGAGGCGCAGCCAGGGATCTGTCCGGATTCCGAACAAGACGTGCCCCTGACAAGCGCTGAGGGGGAGTATTCGGCCGCACGGCCGACCGGCGCAAGGGCGCCTTTCGGCCGTGCAGCGTTCAACTTGCGCTCATCCCACGGGTGTTGATCACGGACGTTCCCTCCGTCCGCCGCCTTACGGGCGGGTTTTGAGCAGCCTGCGCTCCCCCGCCTCGATCGCCGTGCCCAGGGTGTTCCCGGGCGGCGGGAAGGGGCAGACGAAGTGGTCGGCGAAGGCGCAGGGGGGCAGCAGCGAACGGTTGAAGTCCACCGTCGTGGAGCCCTCGGCGTCGGGCGCCGCCGGGCGCAGGAAGCGGAAGCGGTAGCTGCTGTTCCCGCTGGTGGTGTCGGCGAAGACGGCCCAGAGCGAGCCGTCGCCTTCGACCGACACCTGGAGGGTCAGGTCCTGCCCGTCGAGGGTGAAGGCCAGCACCCCGCCGAGTCCCAGTCCGCGGGAGCGCCCGTCCACGTTCTCGACCCGTACGGTGCGGCTCTCGCCGTACGGCGTGAAGTGCCCCGGCACCGACCAGCGCGCGTCGTACGGGGTGGCGTCGATGCCCTGGAAGGCCCGCCGCGCGGGGGCCGCCGGGTCGAAGTCGCGCACCCCCCAGACGCCTTCGCGGACCAGGACGACGAGCCGGCGCTCCCCGTACCCGACCCGGGCCGAGGCGGCCGGTCCCGAGTCGGCGACCAGCCGGATCTCCCCGCTGAAGGGCTCGCCGTCGAGGGTCAGACCGTCCTCGTTCCCGGCCGTCAGCACGACCGCGTCGTCCTCGGCCACCCAGCGCCCGGGGATGTCCGGAAGTCGACCCTCCGGATAGTCCTCGATCCAGTGCGTGCCGGTGAGGGAGAGCGGGCCGTAGGGCGCGGCCACCGTCTCGGCGCGCTGCTCGTGCCAGTGCTTCCAGTCCTGGGGTGCGTCCGTCGTCATGTGATCAACCTTTCCATACCGGATCCGGCAACCCGAGGTGCGAGCGCAGCGTCGTCCCGCCGTATTCGGTACGGAACGCCCCCCGCTCCTGGAGCAGCGGGACGACCCGGTCCACGAACTCGTCGAGCCCGCCGGGGGTGAGATGCGGGACGAGGATGAAACCGTCGGCGGCGCCGGTCTGCACGAACTCGTCCAGATCGGCGGCGACCGCCTCCGGGGTGCCGATGAAGGACTGCCGGCCGGTCGCCTCGATCACGGTCTCCCGGATGGACAGCCCCTTCTCCCGCGACAGGGCGCGCCATGCCGCCGCGACGGCGAAGGGGTCGCCGAGCCGTGTCCTGCCCTGGGTGAGCCCGGAGTCCGGCACCGGGTCGGTGTCGGGCAACGGCCCGTCCGGGTCGTAGGAGGACAGGTCGACGCCCCAGATCTGCTCCAGCGCGAGGATCGCGTTCTGCGGTGAGACCTGCTGACGGCGGATTCCGGCCGCCTTCTCCTGGGCCTCGGCGGCCGTGTCGCCGAGCACGACCGTGACACCGGGCATGATCTTCAGGTCTTCGGGGGCGCGCCCGTACCCCGCGAGCCGCCCCTTCACGTCGGCGTAGAACGCGCGGCCGGCCTCCGGCGTGCCGTGCCGGGTGAAGACGACGTCGGCGGCCGAGGCGGCGAACTCGCGTCCCTCCGGTGAGTCCCCGGCCTGGATGACGACGGGGTGGCCCTGCGGGGAGCGCGGCGCGGTGAACTCGCCGGCGATGTCGAAGTGCCGGCCCCGGTGGGCGAACGGGCGCGGCACGCCGTCCGGGGTCCAGGAGTCCCACAGCTCCCGTGCCGTCGCGACGAACTCGGCGGCCCGCGTGTACCGCTCGGCCCGGTCGAGGTAGCCGCCGCGCCGGAAGTTCTCGCCGGTGAAGGCGTCGGAGGAGGTGACCACGTTCCAGGCGGCCCGGCCGCCGCTCAGGTGGTCCAGCGTGGCGAGCCTGCGGGCGAGTTCGTACGGCTCGTTGAAGGTGGCGTTGACCGTCGCGGCGAGTCCGAGGCGCTCGGTGACACCGGCGAGGGCGTTCAGGACGGTGAGCGACTCGGGCCGGCCCACGACGTCGAGATCGTGGATGCGCTCCTTGTGCTCGCGCAGCCGCAGCCCCTCGGCGAGGAAGAAGAAGTCGAACAGGCCGCGTTCGGCGGTGCGTGCGAGGTGTTCGAAGGAGCTGAAGTCGATCTGCGACCTCGACCGCGGATCGGCCCACACGGTCGTGTTGTTGACGCCCGGGAAGTGGGCCGCCAGGTGGATCTGTCGGCGCGCGGACGGACGGACGGTCATGACACTCCCCCTGCCAGGGCGTAGCGGTTCGCGGGCCGCGCGAGGCCCAGGTGCTCCCTGAGCGTGCTGCCCGGATAGAAGGTGCGGAACAGGCCGCGGTGCTGGAGCAGCGCGACCGTCCCGTTCACCAGCCGCTCCAGGTCGCGGCGCGGCTCGACGGGCATGAGGTGGAAGCCGTCGGCGGCCCCGGCCCCGTGCCAGTCGGCGATCAGCTCGGCGAGGTCCACGGGGCCGCCGCGGTACAGCGGGCCCTGCGCACTCTGCCGGGGTCCGCCGCCGCCGTGGCCCCGGTCCGCCGCGTGCTCGCCGTCCCCGAGGTCGACGCTCAGGCCGGCGAGGACGCGCAGCGCGTCGGGGTCGCGTCCGGACCGGGCCGCCGCGTCCCGCAGTTCGGCGCGTACGGCACGGGCCTGGGCGGCGTCCACGGCGCGCACGACCGCGACGTCGGCGTGGCGTGCCGCGACCCGCCGGGCGTGGCCCTCGGTGGCGTCGACGACCCGGACGGGGTGGCCCTGCGGGGGCCGCGGCACGATCGAGGGGCCCTTCACGGAGAAGGAGGTCCCCCTGAAGTCGACGTAGTGCAGCTTGTCCCGGTCGATGAAGCGGCCGGTCGCCTCGTCGCGTATCTCGGCGTCGTCCTCCCAGCTGTCCCAGAGCCGGGCGGCCACGTCGGCGACCTCGTCGGCCTCCTGCCACAGCGCTTCGGCGGGGGCGGCGTGGAGGCGCCCGAACAGCCGGGCCTCGCCCTCGGTCGTCGAGACGTCGATGCGCCAGCCCGCCCGGCCGCGGCTGACCCAGTCGAGGGTCGCCACGGCCGCCTGGACGTGGAAGGGCTCGGTGTGCGTGGTCGTCACGGTCGGCACCAGGCCGATCCGGGTGGTGGCGGGCGCGACGCGGGACAGGACGGCGAGCGCGTCGGGCCCGGGGCGCGCGAAGGTGTCGCCGAGGGTCACGAAGTCGAGGGCACCGCGCTCCGCGAGCCGGGCCAGTTCCACCGGGGGGCCGGCGTCGTGGGCCGCCTCCTGGTCGATGGCGGCGGCCAGGTGCAGGAGCCCCCGGCCGTTCGGTGCGGTCATGTGGTCGGGTCTTTCTGGTGGGGGCAGCCGGCCCCCGGGGCGGGCCGGGGAACGGGCGCGGGGGGAGGGGGGAGGGGGGGCGGGCGCCGCGCGG
>NZ_JBSGZN010000098.1:0-5075 GCF_053611025.1 Streptomyces sp. NPDC054842 | reverse complement strand
GGCCACAATCGTGGCCGGTCCGCGCGCCTGTCTGTTCCGCTCTCCGCGGCGCGGGCGCCGCTGCGTGTGTATCTCCGCGCTGACGGGATACGCGGGTTACTGCTTCTGCAGTGCTACCGGTACGACGTTCCGGAGCCGCGCACATCGCGGACACCGGATCAACCGGCCGGGGCCGAGCCGCTCGGCCTGCTGCATCGGCAACGAAGCGGTGCTGAACACGTGCCCCTCGGCACAACGGACGACGGTGCGCTCCATCAAGTCCTCAGAGTCCCTTCCCCAAGAGCCGCGTCTGGCTGACGACGAAAGCCACATTACGGGATGAAAGAGACGGGCCGACAGGCGGCACTCCGGACCCGCCCAGACCCTCTTCCTCGCCTGCACCGTACGCCCCAACTCGGCCCGCCCGCAGCGACATCCACGCCCTGAAACGCCACGAGGCCCCGCGGCTTCGGCGCCGGGGGCCTGGCATGAGGTAGAGTGAGCGGGCATTCGACACCGGCTCAACCGGCGTCTTACGCGGGTGTAGTTTAATGGTAGAACATCAGCTTCCCAAGCTGAGAGCGCGAGTTCGATTCTCGTCACCCGCTCCACGCGAAACCCCCAGGTCGATGACCCGGGGGTTCTTTGTCGTCCGGACCGGTGAGCGGGGCGCGCACCACATCCGCACCACTTCGGCCAGCAGTACCGCTCGGCTGGCTGACGAGAGGCAGTACGGGGGCCAGCCCGCGTTCCCTAAACGCCGAGCGCAGGAACTGCTTGCGCGGCTTACCGTTGATCATTTCGTCGCGGGGGACAATCCGAGCGGGCCGTTGCCGCGTGCGGACAGACTAGGAACGTTCGCGCGCGGCCGGCGCTGGCAGGGCACTCTTGGCCATCGGCGGAGCCTGGCCGTCGGTTGGGTCCCGGACTTGCACCGGGCCGCCCCCGGACAGAGCCAGGGATGCAGCTGCACTACAGAGCTGGAATCCTCGGAAGCCGACCGCGCGCAGGTGGACGCTATCCCGAGGCACTGACAGACGGCGGCGAGGACCGTTACATCCGTGCCAGATCGTGCGGCTAACCTCGGGGATCGAGGGGCGTGTTCGGGCTTTGGGGTGTCGATCAGCTCCCGCAGCTTCTGTGCAGGCCAGATGTAGTCCCGCCCTCCCGCTCTCCTGAAGTGGTTTTGTCCGGCGTGATCACCGCGTCCACACCCGCTGGAACTCCTCGGCCGGGAGGGCCTCCAGCAGATCCTCTTCAGGGTCGATCGCTTGGTCTGTCAGGCCGCCGTGCTCGTCCTCCAGGTGCCTCCAGCTGTACCGGTGGAGCTGGCCGGCCGAAATCAGCTCACCCTCGTCACGGCGTCGATTGCCTCAGGCCTCGCGATCTGGCAGGTACGGACGCAACGCGTGAACCCAGCATGCGATGCTCGCGCTCCCAACAAGGCACCGTGCAACGGCTGAGCTCCCCGCCCGGACGACCGTGCGCAGTTCTGACCCGGCACCCCCGTCGGTCCGAAGCCGGGGCGGGCGAGAGCTGCCGGTCGTTGAGCCACCGCCCGCCCAAGCCGCCGCTATGGTTGCGCGGTCGCCGGGGAGTGGGGGAAGTCCGTGTTCGTCGTGAAGGTCGTTCTGACCGTCTGCGTGGGCGGGGCGTTCGCTGTGGCCGTCTGGACGCTGGCTGCCGGGCGGGTCCCGGTCTCCGTTCTGGGCCTCGAGAAGCTGCCCCGGCCGCGGTGGTGGGCGGTGGCCGGGTTCGGGGTGTGCGCCGGTTCCCTGACCGGGCTGTGGGTGGACCCCCGGTACGGGTCCGCGGTCCTGTCGCTCGGCGTCGGCCTCCTGAGCCTGGCGCGTAAGCCCCGGCCCCCGGAGCTGGGCGCGGGGGCCGACTCGGCCTAGGCATCCCAGGCGGTGCCCTGGCGCGTCGGACTCCGTACCGGCGCCCTCGTCGCCTGTGTCGTCACCTCTTCCGTGCGCTGGACGTGCGCGTGAGGTTGTCGGCGGACCCCTCAGTTCGTCCCCGACCTCTGGGGGCTGAGGTCGTCCGGGGCTGCCGATTTCGGCGCGCTTGGAGTCGGGCGGCTCGGATTTCCGGACACCGGATTCGGGTGCCGGCCGGGGCGTCCGTCCCGAGTCGGCGCCCAGCGGGGGTTACCGCAGGGCAGGCAGGCGTATCCAGCAGGGATGGCCGGGCTACCGCGTCCGTACGTCCGCGGGCGACCGCGTAGAAAAGACTTCAAACGGCCCGTGACCTGCGTAACACGTCGGGGCGGGACCCGGCCGGGGATCCCGCGAGGGGACCCCGCGCAGCTCCCATCCGCAGGTCACCGCGTATCCGAGGAGCGCGCCCGACCCCCGCTCCGCCGTCCCGTCCGGTCCCGGCGAGCCTTGTTGGATCTTGCGAAGTGCTGCCCTCGGGTTGGCTCTTTGGCGGGTATCGGACGCGCGGGCCGCAGCGGCCGGATTCGGGCAGGCGCATACTGGAGTCAATGACTAAGCCAGCCGCACCGAAGCGCTATCTGCCTACCAGTCCCTTCAAGGCCCCGGTCACGCCGCCTCCGAGCGAGTTCGCCGTAGGCGACCGGGTCACGCACGACATGTACGGCCTCGGCCAGGTGATCGGCATCGAGGACGGAATCGCGGTGCTCGTCGACTTCGGTTCCGTACAGAAGCGGATCATGAGCCCGTACTCCAAGATGAGCAAGCTGTAGGACCGCCCCGTGCCCGTTCACGGCACGCCGGCCTCCTGCTTGTCCCTGTCCGAATGGGAGACCCACCGTCGACCTCAACTCGCTGTTCTCCGCTCCGGAGGGAGCACCTCGCGGTTCCGCCGCGGCGTCGCCGGCCCCGGCGACGAATCCCTTCCAGGCTCCGCCCGACTTCGGGGAGGACGAGTCCGTCCTGTCCGACGATGCGTACGCATCCGGTCCGGGTACGGGCGCGCCCCATGGGCACTGATCATCCAGTCCGCGGCCGGGGCCGACCCCCGGCCCGGTGCCTGAGACACCCCCAGGTCGTGTACCTGGGGGTGTCGTGGTTCGCGCGGCCTCCGCGTCAGCCGTAGCGCCCGACCGCGGCGGCCAAGTTCCCGGCCGGACCGGGGTGCGTGACTTCGCGCCGCGGTGACCTTCGGCGTCCGCTCACCGTGCCCGTGCTCGCTCCGCCCACGCCTCCACGGACGTCGGGCCAGGTAGCCACGTGAACCGGGTCGTCGAGTAGTCGCGCCGTGAACATCCCCGGCGCCCGCATCCCGCTCACCCGCCGAGCACGGCGGCGTACCCTCCCGCGTCCCCGGGCGTACGGGCGCACCCTCCCGCGTCCCCGGGCGCACAGGCTCCCCTCCCTCCCGCCCGGGCTGTCCCACGCCCCGTGCCGGTGGCCCGCCCCGCCCCGGCTCCAGTCCCGCCGCCGCCCCGTGCCCGCGTACGTCCTCGTGCGCTCCCTCGGGGCCCCAGGACGCAACCGGCCAGGGACTCTTGCGTCCACGCTGATCGCCTTCCCCCTGCCCTGACCTGCGGCGAAAGTGGCTTCTGCCACCGGGCGCCACACCCGTCGCGACCCTCACAGCTGCACCTGCAGGGCAGCTGTCCGGGTCAGGGATGCGGTCCGCCCGCTCGACTTCCGTGCCGCAGGAGAGAACATGAAGCTGAGCAACGCCGTCCGCCGTGCCTCCGCCGCCCTCGCGGTCGGGGCGATGTCCCTCGGACTGGTCACCGTCACCGGCGAGGTTGCGCACGCCGCCGCCTCCTGCACCGGTGACGTGTCGATCTACGGCACGCTCTCGGACGGCCGGCTGACCTACACGCAGATCGAGCCGAACACCGGCGACCGCGTGAAGACGCTGACCGGCCCGGACCTCGGCTTCACGCCGAAGGCGATGGCGACCCTCAACTTCAACACCGTCCTGGTCACCTCGACCACCGGCGACCTGTACCGGGTCGACGTCCAGACGAACAACACCTCGCTGACCCTGGCCGGCGTCGTGAAGATCTGGGACGGCGGCTGGACCTTCGACAAGATGGTGTACGACGGCGCCGGCCACCTCTACGGCACGGTCGACGGCCAGCTCCACCAGTACCTCGTGTCCCAGGCCAAGCCCTCGGGCTCCGCGCACATAGGCCAGCACGTGGTCATCGACACGGGCTTCGTCCTCAAGACGCTCGCCGCGGCAGGAGACGACCGCATCATCGCCTCCACCTCCGGCGGCCAGCTGTACAGCTACAAGATCGACGGCGTGAACGACTGGACGCGCGCCACGCTCAAGAGCGACGGCTGGTCCGCGGTCGACTCGCTCACCTCCCCCGGCGGGGGCCTCTACTACGGCCGTACGAGCGGCGGCATGTACTGGTACCACGACGTCGACCCGACGGACGGCGACGGCTCCGACATCGCCTACCACCCCAACGACCCGGTGGACGCCTCCGGTTGGACCCAGACCCTGCTGTCGGCCTACGCGAACAACTGCGCCTACGTGCCCCCGGCGCCCACCGCCACCACCGGCGAGAAGATCGCCAAGGTGGCCAACGCCCAGGTCGGCAAGAACTTCTACGACTTCGACTTCCACTACAACAACGCCTGGTGCGCGGAGTTCGTGCGCTACGTGTGGGCCAACGTCGGCGTGAAGACCACCGGCGTCACCCCGGAGGCCGGCAGCCTCTACACCTACGGCCAGAACAACGGCACCCTGCACAGCACCCCGAAGGTCGGCGACGCCGTCGTCTACGGCTACCACGGCGGCGGGGACGCCGACCACGTCAACCTGGTGGTCGCGGTCAGCGGCGACTACGTCACCACCGTCGGCGGCAACGAGAGCGACATGGTGAAGAAGACCACGTACAACTGGAAGACCAACAACAACCCGCTCAACGCCGGTGACATCGCGGGCTTCATCTCCCCCGTGGACTGAGCGGACACGAGAAGAGGTGGCGCCCCGGGCGAGGGGCGCCACCTCTTCGCGTTGCGGCGGCGGAATGCGGTCGTGGGCGCCCCCCGGGGGGGCACCACCCCCGGCGGGGGGGGGGCGGCCGCAGGCCAACCCCGGGGGGGGGGGGGGCCGGGCGGGGCCCCGCCGGCGGGGGGGTGGGGCCGGCCCCGCGC
>NZ_JBSGZN010000097.1:0-6146 GCF_053611025.1 Streptomyces sp. NPDC054842 | reverse complement strand
CTCGACGAGCACGCGCTGAGGGCCCGCCTGGGCTAGGCACGGCCGCACCGCGACCCTGGGGCGCCCCCTCCGTGGGGAGTGGGCGCCCCTGTCGTATGCCGTGCCCCGGGCGCCCGGAGCATGCCGCAGGGGCCCGTTCCTCGGCGGAACGGGCCCCTGCGGTGAGTGGTGGTGGGTGCGCTAGCGCCAGCTGTGCGGGGCGCGGAAGCCGGGCTCGCGCTCCAGGCGGCGCCAGCCGGCGCGGCCGCGGCGGCGGTGGACCGGGACGGCGTCGGCGGGCGCGGCGGCGGCGCGGGCCAGGAGGATCGCCGTGATGGCGGCGACCTCCTCGGGCTCGGCGTGGCCCTTCTCGACGCGGATGTCAGGGGTGCTCATAGGTCTCAGTCTCCGTGAGAGAGGTTTCCGCGGGGGTACCGCGGAGGGTCCGCGGGGTTACTGCGGGGGGTTGCCGTGCTTGCGGGAGGGCAGGTCCGCGTGCTTGCTGTGGAGCATCGCCAGCGAGCGGATGAGCACCTCGCGGGTCTCGGCCGGGTCGATGACGTCGTCGACCAGGCCGCGCTCGGCGGCGTAGTACGGGTGCATCAGCTCGGACTTGTACTCCTTGACCATGCGGGCCCGCATGGCCTCGGGGTCCTCGGCCTCGGCGATCTGGCGGCGGAAGATGACGTTGGCGGCACCCTCGGCGCCCATCACGGCGATCTCGTTCGTCGGCCAGGCGTAGGTGAGGTCGGCGCCGATGGACTGGGAATCCATGACGATGTACGCACCTCCGTAGGCCTTGCGCAGGATCAGCGAGATCCGCGGCACGGTGGCGTTGCAGTAGGCGTAGAGGAGCTTCGCGCCGTGGCGGATGATCCCACCGTGCTCCTGGTCGACGCCCGGGAGGAAGCCGGGGACGTCCAGAAGGGTGACGATCGGGATGTTGAACGCGTCGCACATCTGGACGAAGCGCGCGGCCTTCTCCGACGCCTCGATGTCGAGGACACCGGCAAGGCTCTGCGGCTGGTTGGCGACGATGCCGACGACCCGGCCGTCGAGCCGCGCCAGCGCGCAGATGATGTTGCGCGCCCAGCGCTCGTGGATCTCCAGGTAGTCGCCGTCGTCGACGAGCTCCTCGATGACCTTGGTCATGTCGTACGGCCGGTTGCCGTCCGCCGGGACCAGGTCCAGCAGGACGTCCGAGCGGCGCTCGGCGGGGTCCTCGGAGTGGGTCGTCGGCGGGTTCTCCCGGTTGTTCTGCGGGAGCATCGACAGCAGGTAGCGCACCTCGGCGAGGCACGTCTCCTCGTCGTCGTAGGCGAAGTGGCAGACGCCGGAGGTCTCGGCGTGCACGTCGGCGCCGCCCAGGCCGTTCTGCGTGATCTCCTCGCCGGTGACCGCCTTGACGACGTCCGGTCCGGTGATGAACATCTGCGAGGTCTCGCGGACCATGAACACGAAGTCCGTGAGGGCGGGGCTGTAGGCGGCGCCGCCCGCGCAGGGGCCGAGCATCACCGAGATCTGCGGGATGACGCCGGAGGCCCGGGTGTTGCGCTGGAAGATGCCGCCGTACCCGGCGAGCGCCGAGACGCCCTCCTGGATGCGGGCGCCGGCGCCGTCGTTCAGGGAGACCAGCGGCGCCCCGGCCGCGATGGCCATGTCCATGATCTTGTGGATCTTGGTGGCGTGGGCCTCGCCCAGCGCGCCGCCGAAGATCCGGAAGTCGTGGGCGTAGACGAAGACCGTGCGGCCCTCCACCGTGCCCCAGCCGGTGATGACGCCGTCCGTGTACGGCTTCTTGGCCTCCAGGCCGAACCCGGTCGCCCGGTGCCGGCGCAGCTGCTCGACCTCCTGGAAGGACCCGGGGTCGAGCAGCAGCTCGATGCGCTCCCGGGCGGTCAGCTTGCCCTTGGCGTGCTGGGCCTCGGTCGCCTTGTCGCTGGGGCCCCGCAGCGCCTGTGCACGGATCGCGTGCAGTTCGGCCACGCGTCCGCGCGCGTCAGTGGGTTCGCTCCCGGCAGGTCCAGCGTCGTCCAAAACGGTCATGTAGCGACCTTACGAAGTCCGGCAAGCAAACCGGGCCGTCGACTCCGTACAGTCTCCGGGCCGTTTTCCTGGTACCACCGGACAGAACCCGGACCCGGTGCAGGCGATCCGACTGCTCAGAGGGCCGTCGGCTTGTAGAGGTCGCACAAACCCGTCAGCTGAGAGTCACCTCACATTCACGGGTGGCACATACCGTCCCCGGAGTGACGCGCAGCCGCAGACGGCGGCCCGTCGCGAGGATCTCCACCCCGGGGTCCGCCCTGAGGACCCGGCGCACCGGCCGGTCCCAGGTGATCTCCAGGGCCTCACCGGTGCGCGGCGGTTCGCTCACGCAGAGAGTAGTGGTGCGGCCCCGTCGGCGGACCAGCACGCTCGCGCCCGCCGAGGAGGTGAGCGGGCCCGCCGTGCCGGCCGCCCAGAAGTTCGCGGCGGTCAGGCCGGCGGAGTCGACGTGCACCGCCTGACAGCGGGCGTCGTTGGCGAGTACCGACAGCCAGCGCCGGTCCGCGGCGCGGGCCGCGACCGCCCGCCGCGACGCGCCGGGCATGAGGACGTAGGCGTACGCGGCGTCGACGGGGTCGGTGCCGTGGTCGAGCCAGAGGGTCTGCCAGCGCCGGGTGCGCCGCTCCGTCGTGCTCGTGGTGTTGATGTCGGACCAGGCGCCCGTGCGGTCCTCACGCAGGGTGCGCAGCGCCGCCGCGCCCCCGGGGCCGGGGAAGACCCAGCCGCCGTGGCCTTCGAGGTGCGCCCAGCGTCCGCCGCGCGTGAGGCTCGCGGTGCCGTTCTCGCCCAGGTTGCGGTTGTCGACCACCGTCTCGACCGGGACCCCGTCGCCGGCGGTGATGCCGGCGCCGAGGCAGACCAGCGCGTCCGGCAGGCAGAACCACGACTTACGGGCCTCCAGGGTGGAGCCGAGGCCCCGCAGGTGCTGGCCCACGGCGGCGCAGGAGCCGTCCGTCGTGCCGCCGACCCAGACCGCGTCGGGCCGGGCCGCGCCCCACTCCCCGCCCTCCCGGTCGGCCAGGCGCCGCGTGGAGACGGTCGTTCCGGGCAGCCGGTACCAGTCCACCGTCGGCCAGTACCAGTCCGTGTACTGGCCGGAGTCCCCCGCCCACCAGAGCAGCATCCCGGCGCCGGTGTGCCAGCCGCGCGGGTTCTCGCCGTTGCCGCACTCGTAGTGCGCGATGCGCTCCGACGCCATCGAGAGGTTCGCGGCGAAACCGGGACCGCGGTGCACGGCGCGGTCCATCGCGGCGAAGAGCCGGTGCCCGGCGGGTTCGGGCGCGGCCACCGCGCCGGACGCGGCGACGGCGTGCAGCCGCGCCAGGTCGGCCACCCCGAACTGGGGGGCCGTCAGGATCGGGGTCACCGTGTCGCGCTCGATCCAGCCCTTGATCCGCGCGTGCCAGCGCTCCCGTTCGGCGGCACCGGCACCCTCGGCCAGCAGCGCGATCGCGGCGATCAGGCCCTGGCCGTGGAAGTGGTCGCTGCGCAGGACGTGCCGGTCGTCGCTCTTGAGGTGGCCGCGGCTGACGGCCCGCCCGTTGACGCTGTCCATCACCAGGCCGTCGTGGATCAGCGGCGCGTAGGCGTGCTCGACGCTGTCGAGGACGACGCTCCGGGCCGGGTCGGTCACCTCCCAGCGGGACCCGGCCAGCAGCGCGAACAGCCGGCCCAGCCCGTCGAGCAGGACCTGCCCGTACGTCCCCGAGTAGGCCACCCAGGTGTGCTGGACGAACGAGCCGTCGGCGTACAGCCCGTCGCCCCGGGTCACGTACGGGAAGACCGGCGAGAGGGCGTCCCGGGCGAGCGCGATCTTCCCGGGGTCCCGGCCGAGGACGCCGCGCAGGGCGACGGAGCGGCAGAGGTCGACGCGGTTGGCGCCGGTCGAGGTGCCGGAGTAGTCGAGGAGCATCGCGTCCGGGACGAAGTGGTCGACGGCCGCGCAGGCCGCCGCCCGCTGCGCCTCGGTGAGCCGGCCGTACAGGGCGGCGACGATGTCCATGAGGAGCCGGGGGCTGCCGATCTGCCACTCCCACCAGTTGCCGTACCGGCTGGTCGCGGGGTTGTAGACCGTCGCGAGGACGTGGTCGAGGCCGCGCAGGACGTCCGCGAGGAGCGCGGGGTCGCCGGTCGCACCGGTGCCGTCCTGGACGTACGCCTGGGTCATCGTCCAGAGCCTGCCGAAGCTCTGGGTGATGCCGGCGGGCGGGTCGAAGGGGTGGCCGGGCCACAGGGAGGCGGGGCCCGGCGCCATCGTCGTACGGAAGCCGGCCGCGAGGGCGCCGGTCTCGCGGAGCCGGGAGGCGTACGGTTCCGCCCGCGCGTCGTAGCCGGTGCCGAGGGCCAGGGACAGCCAGCGCAGGCGGAGGGCGTCGTACTCGTCGTCGGCGGCGGGGGCACCGGTGGCGGCCGCGGGGGGTGAGGCGGCGGCGGTGGCCGTGAGCGCGGCCGCGAGCAGGAACGAGCGGCGAGTCGAAGTCATGCCCATGCCGTCTACCACCTCACCCCACGCGGGGGAACCAGGCGGGGCTGTGCCCGGACGGGTCACCGCACGCCCGGCTCCGGGTCAGCAGCCGCCGCAGTTGTAGTAGAGGACGTCCCAGTGGTTGCCCTCGTCGGCGTAGATGTTGCCGGAGCCGGACTTGTACTGCGGGGCGCCGTCACCGCGCAGGCCGATGTACGTGAAGTTGTTCTTGACGTAGCCGGTGACGCAGGTGGTCCTGCTGAAGTCGAGCTTGTAGCCGTTCCAGTGCGAGTACGTGCCGCTCGCGTGGCCGGTCTCGGTGCCGCCCGTGATGTTCAGCGCGCAGCCGCTGGCCCGCTTGAGGGTCTGGGCGCCCTGCGCGGTGGCGAGGTTGAGCTGCTCGAAGGACGTGCAGGTGGAGTTGTAGCGGTCGGAGCAGTTGCCGGACGAGGACCAGGTGATGCCGACCTCGCGGAACATCGAGGTGGCCGTGGCGTGACTGATCTTGGTGACGGCGAACGCGTCGGTCGCGGTGCCGACGACGGCGACACCGGGGGCGACCACGAGGGCGAGTGCGGTCAGGGCGGAGCGGATCTTCATGGGGATGTCCTTCCTGCGGGTGACCGTGCTTGTGGCGGGGCGGCTGTGCAGGTGGAGCAGGGAGATGGTGCCCGAGGTCTACGCGTGTCCACCAGAGGGCGGACCGTCACAGCTGGAGGAACCTTCGGCGGCGCGCAGGCAAAACGCACCGTAACGCCATGAACACGCTCCGGATGATGTTGAAAACCGAACGGAATAGGTCTACGGTCGTCCGTGTTGACCTCGTTGAAAGTTAAACAGACTCCGCGGTCGCCACTTCCGTGAGGATCGCGACCCGTCCCCCAAGGAGCACGACATGGGCATCTTCGGCCGCAAGAACACCGACGACACCACCGCCGCCACCGCCACGCTGACCGAGACGGCACCCTCCGCCGACCTGGCCGCGCTGACCGGCGACTACACGATCGACCCGGCGCACTCGACGATCGGCTTCGTCGCCCGCCACGCCATGGTCACGAACGTCAAGGGCGGCTTCCAGGACTTCGAGGGCACGCTGCACCTCGACGGTTCCGACCCGTCGAAGTCCACCGTCTCGCTGGACGTCAAGATGGACAGCGTCGCCACGGGCAACGCCGACCGCGACGGCCACCTCAAGAGCGCCGACTTCTTCAAGACCGACGAGTTCCCGGCGATGACCTTCCGGTCGTCCTCCGTGGAGGCCCTGGGCGGCGACGACTACCGGGTCACCGGCGAGCTGTCGATCCTCGGCACCACCCGGCCGCTCAGCATCGACCTGGAGTTCAACGGCGCCGCGAAGGACCCGTTCGGCAACGAGCGCGTCGGCTTCGAGGGCACGTCGGAGATCCTGCGCTCCGAGTGGGGCCTCACCTGGAACGCGGCCCTGGAGACCGGCGGTGTCCTGGTCTCGGACAAGATCAAGCTGAACTTCGACATCTCCGCGATCAGGAACGCCGGCTGATCCGGCGCTCACCCCCTGCGCGCCCGCCCTCGTTACTCCCCCGTACACGGAGGGCGGGCGCTCGCGCGTCCGGCGGCCACCGCTCGCCGGGCCGCCGCGAGAACACCCGGGCCGGCCGGGGCTTCCCTCAGGGAC
>NZ_JBSGZN010000096.1:0-7349 GCF_053611025.1 Streptomyces sp. NPDC054842 | reverse complement strand
CCGCCAGCCGCCAGCCGCCAGCCGCGCACGCGGCCCGGCCTACGCCCCGCCCGCGCGCGGCCCGGCCCACGCCGCCGCGCACGCGCCGGGCGCTACGCCGCCGCGGGCCCCGTCACCGTCCAGCCCGGGGCCTGCGGGTGGGCCGCCAGGTCGTCGTGCCTGACCTCCTCGCCGCAGTCCCGGCAGACGACCTGGGGAACCAGCTCGTGGCCGCAGGAGTGCTCCAGCACCATGGGGCGGAAACCGTCCTCCTGGAGGTGCCGGTCCCCCCACGCCATCAGCGTGAACAGCACCGGCTCCAGCTCCCGTCCGGCCGGGGTGGGCCGGTACTCGTAGCGCTTGGGGCGGTCGCTGTACTCCACCTTCTCCAGCACGCCCGCCTCCACCAGCCGCTTGAGCCGGGCGGTCAGCACGTCGCGCGGAGCCCCGATGTTGCGGACCAGCTGGTCGAAACGCGTGGCGCCCAGGGACACCTCGCGGAGGACGAGCAGGGAGTACTTCTCGCCGACGAGGGCGAGCGTGGCGGCGATGGAGCAGGGGCGGGCGTCCTTCATGCCGACCAGTCTAAAGGGTGGGTTGGTTCTTCCAACCCACTGAGCTACTCTGGGGTCACTTAGCGGGTTTGGAAAACCAACTCACCCGTTCCGGGTGTCCGGCCCAGCCCGTCCGACCGCCGGTTCCTCACTGGAGAGGCCCACCATGCGCGACGCCGTGATCGTCGAAGCCGTACGCACCCCCGTGGGCAAGGGCAAGCCGAACGGCTCCCTCGCCCATGTCCATCCCGTGGAACTCCTCGCCCACACCCTGCGCGCCCTGGTCGAGCGGTCCGGCGTCGACCCGGCGCTGATCGACGACGTCATCGGCGGCACCGTCGACCAGGTCGGCGAGCAGGCGATGAACACCACCCGCTACGCCGTGCTGTCGGCCGGGTTCCCCGAGACGGTGCCCGCGACGACCGTGGACCGGCAGTGCGGCTCGTCCCAGCAGGCCGTGCACTTCGCAGCGCAGGGCGTGCTGTCCGGCGCCTACGACCTGGTCGTCGCCTGCGGAGTGGAGTCCATGAGCCGCGTCCCGATGTGGTCGAACGTGCCGGCGGGCAAGGACCCCTTCGGGCCCGGCGTCGCCGCCCGCTACCCGGAGGGTCTCGTCCCGCAGGGCATCAGCGCCGAACTGATCGCCGCGAAGTGGGGGCTCTCGCGCGAGCAGCTGGACGCCTTCGCGGTGAGCTCTCACCGGAAGGCGGCCGCGGCCTGGGACAACGGCCTGTTCGACGCCGAGGTGGCCCCGCTGGACGGCGTACGGCGGGACGAGTGCGTACGGCCCGCCAGCACCCCCGAGACCCTCGCCGGGCTCAAGCCCGCGTACTACGACCCCGCGTTCGGCGAGCGATTCCCGCAGATCGAGTGGAACGTCACCGCGGGCAACGCGAGCCCCATCAACGATGGCGCCTCGGCCGTGCTCATCACGTCCGGTGAGACGGCCGCCCGGCTCGGCCTGCGTCCGCTGGCCCGGCTCCACAGCTTCGCGGTGACCGGCTCCGATCCGCTGCTGATGCTGACGGGCGTCGTCCCGGCCACCGAGAAGGTGCTCCGCAGGGCGGGGCTCGGCCTGGACGACATCGACCTCTTCGAGGTCAACGAGGCGTTCGCCAGCGTGGTCCTCGCCTGGCAGCAGGAGACGGGCGCGGACCTCGGCCGGGTCAACGTGCACGGCGGCGCCATCGCCCTCGGTCACCCGCTGGGCGCGAGCGGCACCCGGCTGACGACCACCCTCGTGCACGCCATGCGCGAACGCGGCGCCCGCTACGCGCTGCAGACGATGTGCGAGGCGGGCGGACTCGCCAACGCGATGGTGCTGGAGGCGGTTTGAGCCCTCGGGCAGGAGAGCCGACGCACCGAATGAACTCGTGAAGTCGTGGACATGTGAAGTCGTGGACATGTGAAGTCGTGAACTCGTGAACCGGTGACCGGGTTCTCCGGTGTCAGCGGGCGGCGCGCAGGTGGTGGCGCTTGCGCCAGGCCACCACCGTGCCGATCAGCGCCGGTACCGCGATGAAGCCCATGGCGGTGAGGAACGCGGGCGAGGTCGGAGCCGAGGCGCGGGCGCCGGCGACGACGTACGCCGCCGTGTTCGGCACCGAACCCAGCGCCGTCGCGATCAAGAACGGCAGCCAGCCCATACGGGACACCGCCGCGCAGTAGTTGGCGGCCCAGAACGGCACCCCGGGGAAGACCCGGGCCACCATCATCGAGCGGAAGCCGTGCCGGCTGAGCTGCCCGTCCGCCGCCTTGAGCCACCGGCCCCGCAGCAGCGGGCGCAGCGCGTCCTGCCCCAGGAACCGGCCGAGCCCGAAGGCCAGGCCCGCGCCGAGCACGGTCCCGCCGAGCGCGGCGCCCACGCCCAGTTGAGAGCCGAACAGGGCGCCGGCCGCGAGGTTGAGCAGCGGCCGGGGCACGAAAGCGACCGTGCACAGGCCGTACGCCACCGCGAACACCAGGGCCGCCGCCGCGCCGCCGAGCTCGGGCGGCCAGCCGTCCGCCAGCAGGCGCTGCGGTTCGAAGAGGAGGACGGCGGACGCGGCAGCCGCGAGCAGCACCAGCAGCAGGGACAGCCGGGACCAGGGCGAGAGCAGTGCTCTGGCGCAGCGGGCGGTGAATCCTCTCGCGGTGAGTGAGCCGTTCGGGTCGGCCGACCCGGGACGAGTGGCGCCGGTGAGCCGTCCGGTGCCCGCGAGCTCCGTCGCGGGGACGAGCTCCGTGGCGGTGGCCGGGGGAGTGGCCGTGGCGGTGCCCCCAGAGCGGGTGGTGGCATCGAGCATCCGGCGACACTAACCGACCCATGTGTGTGATCGCCGTATGGTTCGTCTCACGGAGGTCACAGATTCCCCGACATCGTGTGCGTCGGGCGGCATGCCGGACAGTGCCCCCGCTGACGTTCCGTCCGCTCGGCGGCACCGCGGCGCCCGGGAGGCCGCCCGCCGGGCTCAGGAACTCGTCAGGACGACGAGCTGCCGGGTCGCCCGGGTCATCGCCACGTAGCGGTCCACCGCCCCCTCGACCCCCGTGCCGAACTCCCGCGGGTCCACCAGGACGACCAGGTCGAACTCCAGCCCCTTGGACAGCTCGGGAGTCAGCGACCGGACGCGGGGCGTCGCCCGGAACCCCGGGGCGCCGATCACGCACGCGGTCCCCTCGGCGTGGTCGGCGAGCCAGGTGTCCAGGACCGCGTCCAGGTCCGAGACGGCCCCGTGGACGACCGGGACACCGCTGCTGCGGATGGAGGCCGGCACGTTCGCGTCGGGCAGTACGGCACGGATGACGGGCTCGGCCTCCGTCATGACCTCCGCCGGCGTGCGGTAGTTGACGCCGAGGGAGGCCGGCGTGATCCGGTCGAGCCCGATCCGCTCCAGCCGTTCCCGCCACGACTCGGTGAAACCGTGCCTGGCCTGGGCACGGTCCCCGACGACGGTGAGACTCCGTGACGGGCACCGCAGCAGCAGCATCTGCCACTCCGCGTCGGTGAGTTCCTGGGCCTCGTCCACGACGACGTGCGCGAACGGGCCCGCCAGCAGGTCCGGATCGGCGGTGGGCAGTTCCGACTCGTCCACCAGGCTGACCCGGGCGTCCTCGCCGCGCAGCATCCTCACCAGGCCCTCGCCGTCGTCCCCGTCGGCACCCGAGTCGGCCGCCGCCTCGATCAGGTTGTCGACCACCTGTGTCATGCGCTCGCGCTGCGCCGCCAGGACCGACTCGTGCCGGCGCCGGCGCCGGGCGGCCCCCGGATCGCCGAGCCGCTGCCGCGCCGCGTCCAGCAGCGGCAGATCGGACACCGTCCAGGCCCGGGCGTCCGCGCGCTGGAGCCGCCGCACCTCGTCGCGGCTCAGCCAGGGGGCGCACAGCCGCAGATAGGCCGGCACCGACCACAGGTCCCCCACCAGGTCGGCCGCCTCGAGGAGCGGCCACGCCCGGTCGAAGGCCGCGACCAGTTCCCCGTCCCGCCGCAGCGCCCGGCGGACCAGCTCGGCGGGCGCGTCGTCGTCGTGCTTCTCGACGATGATCGTGAGCAGTTCCTCGAAGACCTGGTCGCGTGCCTCGTTGTGCGCGCTGCCCGGCTCCGCCGTCTCGAACGCCACGGCCCAGTCGTCGGCGCTGAGCTGGACCTCGGACCACGGCGTGGTGACCGTCATGCCCGTCGCCGGCGGCTCCTCGTAGAACCTGACGGCCGTCTCGACCGCCCGCACCATGTCCACGGACGACTTGAGCCGGGCCACCTCCGGATCGGCCTCGGCCACCGCCTCCGCTCCCTCGGCGACCAGGTCCCGCAGCGTGCAGGTCTGCACGCCCTCCTCGCCGAGGCTGGGCAGCACGTCGGAGACATAGGCGAGGTAGGGCCGGTGCGGGCCGACGAACAGGACACCGCCCCCGCGCTGCCGGAGCCGCGGGTCGGAGTACAGGAGGTAGGCCGAGCGGTGCAGGGCGACGACGGTCTTGCCCGTGCCCGGGCCGCCGTCCACGACGAGGGCTCCCCGGGAGCCCGCCCGGATGATGGCGTCCTGGTCGGCCTGGACGGTGCCCAGCACGTCGCGCATCCGGGCCGACCTGGTGTCGGCGAGACTGGCGATGAACGCGGACTGGTCGTCGAGCGCGGCGTGCCCGGCGAATCCGTCCGCGGTGAAGACCTCGTCCCAGTAGTCGCCGATCCGGCCGCGGGTCCAGCGGTACCTGCGGCGACTGGCCAGCCCCATCGGGTTGGCGTGGGTGGCGCCGAAGAACGGTTCGGCGGCGGGTGAGCGCCAGTCCAGCAGCAGCCGGCGGCCCGAGCTGTCGGTGAGGCCGAGCCGGCCGACGTACACGGGCCCGGAGCCGTCCGCGCCGACCATGTGGCCGAGGCACAGGTCCACGCCGAAGCGGCGCAGGGTGCGCAGGCGGGCGGTGAGCCGGTGGATCTCCGCGTCCCGGTCCATCGCCTGACGGCCCGTGCCGCCGGGCGCCCTGCGTTCGGCGGCGAGACGGTCGGACAGTTCGGCGATCGTCCGGCCGAGGCTTTCCGCGAGGGTTGCGAAGTGCCGCTCGTCGGCGGCGGTCAGCCTCGGGTCGGCCTTGGGGGAGAGGTGGTCGGGAAGGTCGAACACGCTGGTGGTCAGCGGATTCACGGGCATCGGCTCCGATTCGGGGTCGCCGGCGGTCGTCGCGCGGCAGGCAGTGCGGTCCGGCGGGAGGAACGGGGGGTGACCGTGACGGGTGCGGCTCCGTCCGGCGTACCCCGTGGGTCTCGTCGGGCCAGGTGGCGATGTGGGTGGGTTCTCGTGGTCCGTGGTTCGTGGTTCGTGGTTCGGGGTCCGTGGTCCGTGGTCCGGGGTTCGGGGTGTCGTGGTGCGTGGTCAGGGGTCCGGGCGGGTCTCCGCATGGGCAGGGGGCCAGGGCGTGCGCGGCCGGTGTCCCGACGTCCGCGCGCGCCCCGCACGCCGGTGGCGGCACGGGCATGACGTGACTCCGTCCCCGCGGATCGCGGCTTCGGCCGGTCAGTGTGCGGCATCACGGGGGCCTTGCCGCAAGGCCCCCGGTGCGCTATACGTTGAGAGTGGAAAGGAGCGGGCACCCCTCCTTTCCCTTTCTTTTTGTCCGCCGCGGGTTCGTTCCGTCCGCCGCGGACGGACGGCCTCTCGAATCGCGGACCCGGGCCGGGCGTTCGGTGCATCCGCCGGCCGCGCCGGACCGGTAGAACGTGCGGGGCCCTCGTCCCGCACCCCTCAGCCGGGGCGGGGGCCCGTCGCCCGCCGGTCCTCACCCGGCGCCGGCCCGCCGCACCGGCCCCTGACGCCCCGTCGGCACCGGGCGTGTCCTGGCCGCGGAAAACCATTCGACGTGCGCAGACGCGTCGGCGATGATCGCCTCATGTTCCGGTACGCCTTCCTCCTCGCGACATCCGCAGCAGCGGATGCGCCGAAGGCTGCCGTCCTGATCGTCACGGGCGCCGTCGACGGCGCCCGAAGCTGACCCTTCCCGGATCGTCCGGCGGACCCCGCAGGGGGAGGGTCGGCGAGTCCTCGGGGTCCCCGCTCCGGCCCGTGCGCGCCGGAGCTCTCACTCAGCTCCGCTGACATGAAGAGGCTTCGAGGTACAGCCATGCCCAAGACGGCATACGTGCGGACCAAACCGCACCTGAACATCGGCACCATGGGGCACGTCGACCACGGCAAGACCACCCTGACCGCCGCCATCACCAAGGTCCTCGCCGAGCGCGGCTCCGGCACGTTCGTCCCGTTCCACCGGATCGACCGGGCGCCGGAGGAGGCCGCGCGCGGCATCACCATCAACATCGCGCACGTCGAGTACGAGACCGACACCCGGCACTACGCGCACGTGGACATGCCGGGCCACGCCGACTACGTGAAGAACATGGTCACCGGCGCCGCCCAGCTCGACGGGGCGATCCTCGTCGTGTCCGCGCTCGACGGGATCATGCCGCAGACCGCCGAACACGTGCTGCTGGCCCGGCAGGTGGGCGTCGACCACATCGTCGTCGCCCTGAACAAGGCCGACGCCGTGGACGACGGCGAGGACGCCGTACTCGCCGACCTCGTCGAACTGGAGGTCCGCGAACTGCTCTCCGCGCACGGCTACGGCGGCGACGCCGTGCCCGTCGTACGGGTCTCCGGGCTCAAGGCCCTGGAGGGCGACCCCCGTTGGACCGCGGCGATCGACGCGCTGCTCGACGCCGTGGACACGTACGTGCCCATGCCCGAGCGGTATCTCGACGCGCCGTTCCTGCTCCCCGTCGAGAACGTGCTCACCATCACCGGGCGCGGCACCGTGGTGACGGGCGCGGTGGAGCGCGGCACGATCCGGGTCGGCGACCGGGTCGAGGTGCTCGGCGCGGCCGTGGACACCGTCGTCACCGGCCTGGAGACCTTCGGCAAGCCCATGGCGGAGGCGCAGGCCGGGGACAACGTGGCCCTGCTGCTGCGCGGAGTGCCCCGCGACGCCGTACGCCGCGGGCACGTCGTCGCCGCGCCCGGCAGTGTCGTTCCCCGACGCCGTTTCTCGGCGCGGGTGTACGTCCTGTCGACGCGCGAGGGCGGCCGTACGACCCCCGTCGCGACCGGCTACCGGCCGCAGTTCTACATCCGCACCGCGGACGTGGTCGGCGACGTCGACCTGGGTGACGCGGCGGTCGCGCGGCCCGGTGACACCGTCACGATGACGGTGGAGCTCGGCCGCGAGGTCCCGCTGGAGCCCGGTCTCGGCTTCGCGATCCGCGAGGGCGGCCGGACGGTCGGCGCGGGCACGGTGACGTCGGTCGGCTGAGACCGGCGGCCGCTCGCGCGGCGCGGGTGCCCGTCCCAGAAA
>NZ_JBSGZN010000095.1:0-7384 GCF_053611025.1 Streptomyces sp. NPDC054842 | reverse complement strand
TCGCGGGCCCGCGTCGGCTTGTGTCGGTCGCGTCGGCTGGTATCGGCCGTCCGGCGTCGGTCGGTCCGGCGTCGGTCGTCCGGCGGTCCGACGCCATCGGTGGGTCGTCTTCGGTTGATCGTCTCGCGTCTGTCGTCTTCGGTGAGTCGCCTTCGGCGTCTGCCGTACCTGGCGTCCGCCGTCCAGCGTCCCTCGGCGGCGTGGGGCGTCCCTGGTTCGGCGCCGGTCCCGTGCTCGCGGACCGGCGCCGCACTCGTCCGTTGGTCTTCGACCAGACCCGGGTCCGCGCGAAGGCGACGAAGGGCGGGCGCGGGCAGCCTCCGCTGCTACGGGAGCCGTCCGCCGCTTCCGTGGTCCGCGAGGGCGGTCAGTACCCGGTCCGGCGTCAGGGGCAGTTCGCGCAGACGGACCCCGGTGGCGTGGTGGACGGCGTTGCCGACGGCGGCCGCCGTGCCGACGATGCCGATCTCGCCGATCCCCTTGCTGCCCATGGGGTTGAGGTGCGGGTCGTCCTCGTCGACCCAGTACGCCTCGACCGCCGGGACGTCCGCGTGCACGGGCACGTGGTACGAAGCGAGGTCGGACTCCGTGAAGTCGCCGAACGGCGCGTCCATCGTGCTGCCCTCGGTGAGCGCCATGCCCAGGCCCATCGTCATGCCGCCGATGAACTGGGAGCGCGCCGTACGGGAGTTGAGGATGCGCCCGGCGGCGTAGACGCCCAGGAGGCGGCGGACCCGCACCTCGCCGGTGACGGTGTCGACGGCGACCTCGGCGAAGTGGGCGCCGAACGCGTGCCGGGCGTGGCCGCTCTCGGCGTCGGCGGTGCCCGACGTGTCCGCACGCTCCTCGATGCCGCCGTCCGGGAGCGGTCCCCCGTGGTCGGCCAGGCTCGCCCGGAGCCGGGCGCACGCCTCGTGCACGGCCCAGCCCCAGGAGGCGGTGCCCGAGGAGCCGCCGGCGAGCGGGGCCGGGGGCAGGTCGCTGCTCCCCACCTCGGTGCGGACGCGGTCGAGCGGGACGCCGAGGGCGTCGGCGGCGACCTGCGCGAGGACGGTGCGCGCGCCGGTGCCGATGTCGGTGGCGTTGACGCTGATCACGAAGTCGCCGTCGGGCAGGGCGCGGGCCGTCGCCGTGGAGGGCGAGACCAGCACCGGATAGGTGGCCGCCGCCACGCCCGATCCGATCAGCAGGGGCCCCTCGCGCCGAGAGCGCGGGCGGGGGTCACGGCGGGGCCAGTCGAACCGCCGCGCCCCCTCGCGCAGGCACTCGACCAGATGGCGGCTGCTGAAGGGCTTGCCGCTGTCGGGCTCGGTGTCCGGCTCGTTGGCGATCCGCAGCTCGACGGGGTCCATCCCGAGCTCGACGGCCAGTTCGTCCATGGCCGACTCCAGGGCGTACATGCCCGGGGCCTCGCCCGGGGCGCGCATCCAGGACGGGGTGGGGACGTCCAGCGGTACGACCCGGTGCGTGGTGAGGCTGTGCGGTGAGGCGTACATGACCCGGGTGGGCATGGCGGCCTGCTCCACGAACTCCTTGATGCGCGAGGTGTAGGTGGTCACCTCGTGGAGCACCGAGGTCAGGGTGCCGTCCGCGCTGGCGCCCAGCCGGACGCGCTGGAGCGTGGAGGCGCGGTGGCCGACGACGGCGGGCAGCCGGCGGCGGGGCAGGTTGAGGGTGACGGGGCGGCCGGTCACGCGGGCGGCCATCGCCGCGAGCACCACGTGCGGACGCGGGGTGCCCTTGGACCCGAAGCCGCCGCCGACGTGCTCGGACCGCACCGTGACGTGCTCCTCGGGGATGCCGAACAGCTGCGCCAGCACGGTGCGCACGGTCGTGGCCCCCTGGCTGGAGTCCTGCACGACGAGCCGGTCGCCCTCCCAGCGGGCGGTGGCGGCGTGCGGTTCCATCGGGTGGTTGTGCAGCGGGGGCACCCGGTAGTCGGCGTCGACGCGGACCGGCGAGGAGCAGAAGGCGCCTTCGGGGTCGCCCTGTTCGCGGTGGGCCGGGTAGCCGCCGTTGGCCTCCTCGGGGACGTACGCCGCCGGATGGCCCTCGGTGAGGGTCACGTCGTGGTCCTGGACGGCGTAGTCGACGCGTACGGCGGCGGCGCCCTCGCGGGCCGCCTCCAGGGTCTCGGCGACGACCAGGGCCACGAACCAGCCGCGGTGCGGCACCCGGTCGTTCTGCAGCACGGCGAGCGTGGCGTCGTCGGGCTCGGCCAGCCGGGGCGCGTTCTCGTGCGTGAGCACCGACAGCACGCCGGGCACGTCGAGAGCGGCGGCGGTGTCGACGGCCCGAACGGAACCGGCGGCGACGGTGGCGGGCACGGGCCACGCGTGGGCGCGGCGCGGAAGGGGGTGTTCGGCGGCGTAGCGGGCGGCGCCGGTGACCTTGTCGCGGCCCTCCCGGCGCTCGGCGGGCGCGCCCAGCGCGGTACCGGTGTCGGCCATGAGTCCTCCTGGTGCGTGCCCGGTTCCGGCCTGGTCGGGTGCCGGTACGGGTCGGGGGTTCGGGTGACGACGGCGCGGGCCGTTCAGGACACGGTCCGGGTGACGGGGGTGCGGGCCGTCCGGGACGCCGGGTTCAGGTGACGGCGGGCGGCGCGAGGCGGCCCAGTACGTCGACGGCGAGACCGCGGGCGAGGGTCACCTTGTAGGCGTTGTCGCGCATCGGCCGGGCGGCCTCGAGTTCCAGGTCCACGGCGTGCTCGAAGGCGGCCGTGGTGGGGGCCGCCCCCAGCAGCGCCTCCTCGGCGCGGCGGGCCCGCCAGGGCCGGTGGGCCAGTCCGCCGAACGCGATCCCGGCGCGCCGCACGACGCCGTCGGACACGTCGAGGACGGCGGCGACGGACGCGAGCGCGAAGGCGTACGAGGCACGGTCGCGGGCCTTGTGGTAGGCGGAGGGAAGTCCGGACGTGGACGCGGGGAGCAGCACCCCGGTGACGAGTTCGCCCGGACGGATCTCGGTGTCGCGCTCCGGAGTGTCGCCGGGGAGCCGGTGGAACTCGGCGACCGGGACACTGCGCCGGCCGTCGCCTCCGTACAGCTCCACGCGCGCGTCGAGTGCGGCGAGCGCGACGGCCATGTCGGAGGGGTGCGTGGCGATGCAGTGCTCGGAGTGTCCGAGCACCGCGTGGTCGCGGTGGACGCCGTCGCGCGCGCCGCAACCGGAGCCGGGGCGGCGCTTGTTGCAGGGTTTGTCGACGTCCTGGAAGTAGGGGCAGCGGGTGCGCTGGAGCAGGTTGCCGCCGGTGGTGGCGACGTTGCGCAGCTGCCCCGAGGCGCCGGCGAGGAGCGCCTGGGAGAGCACGGGATAGCGGTCCCGGACGGCGGGGTGGGCCGCGAGGTCGCTGTTGCGCACCGTCGCTCCGACGCGCACCGAGCCGTCGGGCAGCTCCTCCACGGTGTCCAGGGGCAGGCGGCTGACGTCGACGAGGGCGGCGGGCTCCTCCACGCCGAGCTTCATCAGGTCCACCAGGTTGGTGCCGCCGCCGAGGTAGCGGGCGCCGGGGTGGGCGGCGTAGGCGTCGGCGGCCTCCTCGACGCTCTCCGCGCGTACGTAGGCGAAGGGTTTCACCGGATCACGTCCTCGACGGCCTCGACGATGTGCGGATAGGCGCCGCAGCGGCAGAGGTTGCCGCTGAGCCGCTCGCGGATCTCGTCCGCGTCCAGCGGTACCGGCCGTCCCGAGGGCGTGGCCGGGTCGGTCACGTGGGAGGGGTGGCCCGCCTCCGCCTCGGCCACGGCGCCGACGGCGCTGCACAGCTGTCCCGGTGTGCAGTAGCCGCACTGGAAGGCGTCGCGGTCCAGGAACGCCTGCTGGAGCGGGTGCAGCGCCTCGCCGTCCCCGCCGGCGAGGCCCTCGACGGTCGTGATGTCGGCGCCGTCGAGGGCGACCGCCGGCAGGAGACAGCTGTTGACGCGCCGGCCGCCCACCAGGACCGTGCAGGCACCGCACTGGCCGTGGTCGCACCCCTTCTTGGCGCCGGTGAGGCCGAGGTCCTCGCGCAGCACGTCCAGCAGGACGGAGCGGTGGTCGACGGTGAGGGTGTGCGGCTTGCCGTTCACCCGGAGGGTCACCTCGGAGTGGTGGCGGTCGGGTGAGGTGGCGGGGCGCGCGGAGTCGCGGTCCACGGATGTCCTCCAGGTGAGGGGCGGGCGGGGGCGTCCGGCCGTTACAGGGGGCCGGTCTCGTCGTCCGGGATGCGGTGGACGGCGGCCTCCTCGGCGGAGGCCGCACCGCCGTCGATGCCCACGTCGTCGGCGAGCATGTCCTTCTCGGCGTCCTCGTGGACGCCCTCGTCGGGTGCGACCAGGCGGCCGGCGCGGTCCTGCCCGACCTCGTCGTCCAGCGGTTCGCCCTCGCCGTCGGGGAGGTCGCCCACGCCGTCACCGGTGTCGGGCTCCTCCAGCGCCGGGTCCGGCAGTTCCTCGGCGAGCCGCTGGTCCAGGCTCTCGCCCTCCCGCTGCTCCCGTGCCGTGGTTCCCTCGTGGTCCACGGCGAGGGGCCGCTCGGGCGGGGACCAGCCCTCCTCGTACGGGTCGGACTCGCGGTCGGAGAGGGTGTCCTCCAGGTCGAGGACGCCGTCGTCCTCCCGGCCCTCGGTCCCGTCGGGCTGGTAGACCTCGTCGCCCATCACTTCTTCGCCGTTCTCACTGCCCATGTTTCTGTGTCCTCCGGACGGACGGATGTCATTGCCTTGCAGCCCGCGTATCCAGGCTGCGGCAGACCACACGTTCCGGCACGCCAGGGACTCCTGATGAACACGGTGCGTGACGGTTCGGGGGAGTTGCCGGGGCTCCGCGTCGCCGGGCGGCGCGCGGGCGCCGGTGTGAGACTGCTGCTCAGAACACCCGGGCCACGGGCGGCGACGCGCGACGAGGGGAGAACAGGTGGCGGCGGCAGACAGCGAGGAAGCGCTCCTGACGGAGTTCCTCGCCGATCCGGACAACGCGGCGCTGGACCTCACCACGGCGGTGGCGCGGTGCTCCAAGGCCCTGGGCCTCCAGCACTCCGTGGTGTACCTCGCGGATCTGCAGCAGCGGGAGCTCGTGCCCCTGACGGACGTGGCCTCGACGCTCGAGATCGACGGCTCCCTCGCGGGCTGGACGTACCGCACGCAGTCGCTGCGCGTGGAGGAGTCCGAGCTGGGCGGGATGACGGCGTGGCTGCCGCTGCTGGACGGGGCCGAGCGGCTCGGCGTCCTCGCGGTGCACTGCCCGTCCCTCGACCCCCTGTCGCTGCGGCGCGGCCGGACCCTGGCCACGCTGCTCGCGATGATGATCACGTCGAAGCGCGCCTACAAGGATTCCTTCGTACGGCGCACCCGCACCGAACCGATGCAGCTGCCCGCCGAGATGCTCCGCGCGTTCCTCCCGCCCCGCACGATCGGCAACACGCACGCCGTGTCGACGGCCGTCCTGGAGCCCGCCTACCAGATCGGCGGGGACGCCTTCGACCACTCGCTCACGGAGACGACGCTGCACGTCTCGGTGCTCGACGCCATGGGGCACAACCTGGCGTCGGGGCTGACCACGGCGGTGTCGCTGTCCGCCTGCCGCAACGCCCGCCGGACGGGGGCGGATCTGCCGGAGCTCGTGGAGTCCGTGGACGCCGCGCTGGGCGAGTGGCTGCCGGACCAGTTCTGCACCTCGGTCCTGTGCCAGCTCGACCTGGCCACCGGGCTGCTGCGGTGGATCAACTGCGGGCACCCGCCGCCCCTGCTCATCCGTGACGAACGGGTGGTGGAGGGTGCCATGGACCGCGACGCGGAGCCGCCCATGGGGCTGCCCTCCCTGCTCGCCGCGCGGTCGCGCCACGTGCACGAGCTCACCCTGGAGCCGGGCGACCGGGTCCTGATGTACACCGACGGCGTCACCGAGGCACGGACCTGGGACGGCGGCTTTTTCGGCCTCGAACGGTTCACCGACTCCGTCATCCGCGCCACGGCGGGCGGTGAGCTGGCGCCGGAGGTGCTGCGGCGGCTCATCCACTCCATCGTGGAGTCCCAGAGCGACCGTCTTCAGGACGACGCGACGATCATCCTCTTCGAGTGGCGTCCGCCGACCCGGTGACCCCCTCCGTCATCCGGCCCTGAACGGGCCCTCCAGTGCGGCCCACTGGAGCAGCATGATGGTCTTCGCGTCGGCGATCTCGCCGGTGCGGATCATCTCCAGGGCCCTGCGGAAGGGGAGTTCGACGATCTCGATGTCCTCGCCCTCCTCCTCCAGGCCCCCGCCCTCGTGCGTACGGGTGGACGGGCCGTACGAGGCGGCGAAGAAGCTCACGCGTTCGGTGACCGAACCGGGGCTCATGTAGACGTCGAAGACGTGCCGGACCTCGCCGATGGTGTGCCCGGTCTCCTCCACCACCTCGCGCCGTACGGCGACCTCGGGGTGCTCGTCCTCCTCGTCGAGGAGTCCGCCGGGCGTCTCGACGAGCATGCCGTCGGGGTGGCCGTTGACGTACACGGGGTAGCGGAACTGCCGGGTGAGGAGCACTGTTTCGCGCTCGGCGTCGTACAGCAGCATGGTGGCGCCGTTGCCGCGGTCGTGCGTCTCGCGTTCCTGGGTGCTCCAGGTGCCGTCGGCGTGCCGGAAGTCGAAGGAGGTGGTGCGCTCCACGTACCAGTGGCTGGAGAGCAGCGTCACGTCGCGGATCCTGACCCGCGGGTTGCCGGTCAGGTCCCGGCCGGTGCGGTCGAGTCCGGTGCGGCCCCGGCGGTCCGGGGTGTCGATGCCGGCGGTCACCGGACGCGGGTGGGGCGCGTGGGGCTGAAGTTGGTCATGCACGCTTCTACCATTTCGTCCCGGTCGCTGTCAGAGCGGGACCCACCTGGGGTGGAGGTTCCGGCGTGCGCGGCGACGGAGGTTCCGGGGGTCATGACCATCGGGGCGGTCGCACGTCTAGGCTCACGGCATGGAACAGACGGAGATCATCCTGCGAGCCATCGGCGTCCTCACCGAGACCAACGCGATGGTCCGCAGGATCGCTCAGGACGAGGACGCCGAGGTCGACGCGACCCAGACGCAGCTCGGCGCGCTCGTGACGGAGGTGTTCCCCAGTGTCGAGGTGCCCGCGGACGCCGGTCCCGCCGAGGCCGGGCAGGCCGTCGCGGACGCCTATCTGCCCGCGACCATCTCGCTGGTGGGCGCCTTCGCGTTCCTCTTCTCCGAGCTCGCCGACGTGCACGACTCGGGTCGCACGGACGTCAAGTCGGCGGATCTGCTCCAGGAGCTGGCCCTGCGCATGTCGCGGGCGGGCGACGAGGGCTGACGGCCGGCGTTGCCGGCAGTGCCGGGGGGGGGGCGGGCGGGCACCGGGGCGCGCCAGGTGGGGGGGGGGCTGGGGGGGTGTGGTCGGGGTGAGGGGGCGGGCGCCCCCG
>NZ_JBSGZN010000094.1:0-7648 GCF_053611025.1 Streptomyces sp. NPDC054842 | reverse complement strand
GCCCCGATGCAAATCGGGGCCGCCCGCTCCAGGTCGGGGCGTGGCCGGGGTCAGACCTCGACCACGACCGGGAGGATCATCGGGCGCCGGCGGTAGTTGTCCGAGACCCACTTGCCCAGCGTGCGGCGGATGAGCTGCTGCAGCTGGTGGGGCTCGACCACGCCGTCCTGGGCCGAGCGCTCCAGGACTTCCGTGATCTTCGGGACGACGTCCGAGAAGGCGCTGTCGTCGATACCGGAGCCGCGGGCCTGGATGTGCGGGCCCGCGGTGATCTTGCCGGTACTGGAGTCGACCACCATGAAGACCGAGATGATGCCCTCGTCGCCGAGGATGCGGCGGTCCTTCAGCGCGGGCTCGCCCACGTCTCCGACCGAGAGGCCGTCGACGTACACGTATCCCGCCTGGACCTTGCCGGAGATCTTGGCCTTGCCGCCGATGAGGTCGACGACGACGCCGTCCTCCGCGATGACGATGCGGTCGTGCGGGACGCCGGTGAGGGCGCCGAGCTCGGCGTTGGCGCGCAGGTGGCGCCATTCGCCGTGGACCGGCATCAGGTTCCGCGGCTTGCAGATGTTGTAGAAGTACAGCAGCTCGCCCGCGGAGGCGTGGCCCGAGACGTGCACCTTGGCGTTGCCCTTGTGGACGACGTTGGCGCCCCAGCGGGTCAGGCCGTTGATGACGCGGTAGACCGCGTTCTCGTTGCCCGGGATGAGCGACGACGCCAGGATCACCGTGTCGCCCTGGACGATGCGGATCTGGTGGTCGCGGTTGGCCATGCGGGACAGCGCGGCCATCGGTTCGCCCTGCGAGCCGGTGCAGACGAGCACGACCTCGTGGTCGGGCAGGTCGTCGAGGGTCTTCACGTCGACGACGAGGCCCGGCGGGACCTTCAGATAGCCGAGATCCCGTGCGATGCCCATGTTGCGGACCATCGAGCGGCCGACGAAGGCGACCCGGCGTCCGTACTCGTGGGCCGCGTCCAGGATCTGCTGGATGCGGTGCACGTGGCTGGCGAAGCTCGCCACGATGATCCGCTTGCGGGCGCCGGCGAAGACCTGGCGCAGCACGTTCGAGATGTCGCGCTCGGGCGGGACGAAGCCCGGGACCTCGGCGTTCGTGGAGTCCGAGAGGAGAAGGTCGATGCCCTCCTCGCTCAGCCGCGCGAAGGCGTGCAGGTCGGTGAGGCGGCCGTCCAGCGGGAGCTGGTCCATCTTGAAGTCGCCGGTGTGCACGACCATGCCCGCGGGGGTGCGGATGGCCACCGCGAGGGCGTCCGGGATGGAGTGGTTGACCGCGACGAACTCGCAGTCGAAGGGGCCGATTCGCTCGCGGTGCCCCTCGGCGACCTCGAGCGTGTACGGGCGGATGCGGTGCTCCTGGAGCTTCGCCTCGATGAGGGCGAGGGTCAGCTTGGAGCCGATCAGCGGGATGTCCGGCTTCTCGCGGAGCAGGAAGGGCACACCGCCGATGTGGTCCTCGTGGCCGTGCGTGAGGACGATGCCCTCGATGTCGTCGAGGCGGTCCCTGATGGACGTGAAGTCCGGCAGGATCAGGTCGATTCCGGGCTGCTCCTCCTCGGGGAAGAGCACTCCGCAGTCGACGATCAGGAGGCGGCCGCCGTACTCGAAGACGGTCATGTTCCGGCCGATTTCGCCGAGACCGCCGAGCGGGGTGACCCGGAGGCCGCCCTGGGCGAGCTTCGGCGGCGGCGCGAGTTCAGGATGCGGATGACTCAAAAGACTCTCCTCACCACGCGCGCCACGTACCTGGCAAGGCACGTGGCGCGCGTGACGTTCGTGCAGTAGCAGTTGTCTGTGTGTGGGTGCAGGCGGACGGCCTGCGGGTCGTGCGTATTCAGTTGTGAAGTCTTTGTCAGAGCTGTACCCCGCCGGCGGCAAGATCGATCTTGAGCTGGTCGGTCTCCTCGGGGGACAGCTCGACCATCGGGGCGCGCAGCGGTCCGGACGGCAGGCCCTGGAGGGCGAGCGCGGCCTTGGTCGTCATGACGCCCTGGGTGCGGAACATGCCGGTGAAGACGGGGAGCAGCTTCTGGTGGATCTCGGTGGCCTTCTGGACGTCGCCCTGGAGGTAGGCGTCCAGCAGCTCACGCAGTTCCGGGGAGACGACGTGGCCGACGACGGAGACGAAGCCGACCGCGCCCACGGAGAGCAGCGGGAGGTTGAGCATGTCGTCGCCGGAGTACCAGGCGAGGCCGGAGCGGGCGATGGCCCAGCTGGCGCGGCCGAGGTCGCCCTTGGCGTCCTTGTTGGCGACGATCCGCGGGTGCTCGGCGAGGCGGACGATCGTCTCGGTGTTGATCGGGACGCCGCTGCGGCCGGGGATGTCGTAGAGCATCACGGGCAGCTCGGTCGCGTCGGCGATCGCCGTGAAGTTCCGGTACAGGCCCTCCTGAGGGGGCTTGTTGTAGTACGGCGTGACGGTCAGCAGGCCGTGCGCGCCGGCCTTCTCGGCGTCGCGGGCGAGCTCGATGCTGTGGCGCGTGTCGTTGGTGCCGACGCCCGCGACCACGTGCGCCCGGTCGCCGATCGCCTCGACCACAGCCCGTACGAGCTGGGCTTTCTCCGCGTTGCTCGTGGTCGGGGACTCGCCGGTGGTGCCGTTGATGACCAGGCCGTCGTTGCCTGCGTCCACCAGGTGGGCGGCGAGCCGCTGCGCGCCGTCGAGGTCGAGTGCGCCGTCCGCCGTGAAGGGCGTGACCATGGCGGTGAGGACCCTCCCGAAGGGGGTCTGCGGAGTGGAGGTCGGAGCCATGGGTAACACGCTACTCGCTGCTCAACGCGGGGTCTGCCCTCGGGGCAGGCGACAAGTCGGGGCAAATGCGGAGCCCGGCACTGCCTGCTCGGGGGTTCAAGCAGTGCCGGGTCCGTTTGATCAGGCTAGATGAACTTCTAGAAATGCCGCAATACGGACACTTCGACCGGCTGATGCGTACATCTGTGCCGGAAGGCGTGCGGGGGCGCGTTACGGCGCGACGCGGCCGTTGGCGTTGAAGGCGGCGTAGGTGAGCGGCATGAGCTTCGCCCACTCCGCCTCCATCTTCTCGCCGACCATCTCGATCTCCCGCTGCGGGAAGGACGGGACCTTGGCGAGCTCGTGCTGGGTGCGCAGGCCGAGGAAGTGCATCAGCGAGCGCGCGTTGCACGTGGCGTACATCGACGAGTAGAGACCCACCGGCAGCACCGCGCGGGCCACCTCGCGGGCCACCCCGGCCGCGAGCATCTTCCGGTACGTCCGGTAGGACTCGGCGTACGACTCGTCCATGACGTCCGTCACGAGTTCCCGCTGCTCGGGCGTGCCCTCGACGAAGACGTACTTCCCGGGGCGGCCCTCCTGGACCAGCTTCCGGGACTCGTCCGGGACGTAGAAGACCGGCTGGAGCTCCCGGTAGCGGCCCGACTCCTCGTTGTACGACCAGCCCACGCGGTGACGCATGAACTCGCGGAAGACGAAGATCGGGGCACTGACGAAGAACGTCATCGAGTTGTGCTCGAAGGGGCTGCCGTGCCGGTCCCGCATGAGGTAGTTGATCAGTCCCTTCGAGCGCTCCGGGGCCTTGTCCAGCTCCTCCAGGGACTGCTCTCCGAGCGTCGAGACGCGGGCGGCGAACAGCACGTCGGAGTCGGCGGCGCTGTGCTTCACCAGCTCGACGGTGACGTCGCTGCGGAGTTCGATCTTGGGATCGTCGGCGGGGATGTCGGTCACGATTCGGGGGGTCCTTCCATCACAGTCAACGCCGCTACTCTACGGCGCGGCGGCACTGCGGATCTCCGTCCACCGGGGTGGGGAAATCGGTGGAATCGGGCACCTCTCGGGACGTTCGTACGTCTGTATCGGTGACAGAGATCCCTTCGAGTCCCCGAGGAGAAGCACCGCCCATGTTCCGTCGGCGCGAGCCCGTTCCGTTCGCCTTCATCGCCGAAGCCGACAAGTTCCGCAGCAATGTCGCTCCCCCGCCGCGCGAGCGCCCCTCCGCCGGCGAGCTGGTCGGCCGGTGGCTCATCGGACTGACCGTGGTGGCGGGTCTCGTGGGTTCCCTCCTCATAGGGATGCCCTCCCTCTCGCTCGACCGCTCGGTCCCGGCCACGCAGCACTCCCAGGCCTCCGACGGGCGCTGAGCCCCGCCGGGGCGTCCGGACGGCCCACAGGCACCCCCATGGCCCCCCAAGGGTGGTGGGCGGGGATCCGGCTCGATAGCCTCACCGGGCATACCCCACGCGTGGATTGAGTGAGGATCAGTCGTGCCCCTGCCCTTTCTGACGGCGGACCGCGCTTTTGACGAGGCAGCGGACGATCTCGCACTGCCGTTCGACGACCGCGACCAGTGGCGGCGTCCCTACCGGCCCGGGCCCTGGCGGGTGGGCGCGGCCGCGCTCGTCCTGCTGCTGGCCTCCTACGTGCTCTTCGCCGCCGTGATCATCGCGCTCACCGGGACGATGGCCGGTGCCGCAGTCTGTCTGGCCGGCGCGCTCGTCGTCATACTGTGCGCGCTGCGGCTGCTGCGGATGGGCGTCTGGGTGAGCGCGAACGGACTGCGCCGGGTGGGCTTCCTCCGTACGAGCACCGCTCCCTGGGAGCAGGTCGGCGCGGTGCGGACCGTCCAGCAGCCGGTGCGCTGGCTCGGGCTGCCGCGCACGGTGCAGGGGCAGGCGCTGGTGCTCGCCCGCAAGGACCGTGCGCCGGAGGACCTCGTGCCGCTGCTCACCAGCCACGGCGCCGACTTCCTGGCCCGCCCGGAGGCCTTCGACCGGGCGGCGGACGCCGTCGAGGTGTGGGCCGACGAGTACCGCAGGGCCTGAGCGGCCCGTCACGGCACGGAAAAGGGGGCCGGCCCGCTGGTGCGGGCCGGCCCCTTCGCCGTACTCCTGGTGCCCTGCTGCCGGCGTCCGCCGGCTCCGGGCGGTGCCGTCCGTCAGACCTGGACGGACCTGCCCTCGTGCAGGGCGATCGCGCGCTGCATCGCCTTGCGGGCGCGCGGGGTGTCGCGGGCGTCGTGGTAGGCGACCGCCAGCCGGAACCAGCTGCGCCAGTCGTCCGGGGAGTCCTCGGTCTCGGCCTTGCGCAGGGCGAACACCGCGTCGGCCGAGTCGCGGTCGATGCGGCCGCCCGGCGTGCGCTTCAGCTCGTCGACGGGCAGGCCGCCCTCGGCGTCCAGCTCGGCGGCGAGCCGGTTGGCCTTGCGGACGAACTGCGTGTTCTTCCAGAGGAACCAGACGCCGATGACCGGCAGGATCAGCACGGAGACCCCGAAGGTGACCGTGAGGACCGTGCCGGTCTGCACGAGCAGGACTCCGCGCCAGCCGACCAGTACGAAGTAGGCGACCAGGACGGCCGCCGTGATGGCGTAGGTGATCTTCGCGCGCATGTCTCTGCTATCTGCCGTCTGCTGTCGGTCCCCGGCTCAGCCGAGGTCCAGGAAGTGTTCCAGGCCGAAGGTGAGGCCCGGCGCGGTGACCACGCGGCGCACCCCGAGCAGGATGCCCGGCATGAAGCTGCTGTGGTGCAGCGAGTCGTGGCGGATGGTCAGGGTCTCGCCCTCGCCGCCCAGCAGGACCTCCTGGTGGGCCAGCAGTCCTCGCAGGCGGACCGCGTGCACCGGGACCCCGTCGACGTCCGCGCCGCGGGCGCCGTCCAGGGCGGTCGCCGTGGCGTCCGGCTGCGGGGCGCTGCCGGCCCGCTCCCGGGCGGCGGCGATGAGCTGGGCCGTGCGCGTGGCGGTGCCGCTGGGGGCGTCCACCTTGTTCGGGTGGTGCAGCTCCACGACCTCGACGGACTCGAAGTACGGAGCGGCCACCTCGGCGAACTTCATGGTCAGCACCGCGCCGATGGAGAAGTTGGGCGCGATGAGCACGCCCGTCTCCGGGGAGCCGGACAGCCAGGTGCCGAGCCGCGCGAGCCGCTCGTCGTTCCAGCCGGTCGTGCCGACCACGGCGTGGATGCCGTTGCGGACGCAGAAGTCGAGGTTGTCCATCACCGAGGCCGGTGTGGTCAGTTCGACGGCGACCTCGGCGCCGGACGCGGTCAGCGCCTCCAGCGAGTCGCCCCGGCCCAGCGCGGCCACCAGTTCGAGGTCCTCGGCGGCCTCGACGGCTCGTACCGCCTCGGCCCCGATCCGGCCCTTCGCACCGAGGACCGCCACGCGCAGCTTGCTCATTGCTTGGTTCCTTAACTGAGACGGGGGTTACGCGACCGCATCGTGCAGACGGGACGCCTGCTTGTCCTTGAGCGGGCCGATCACCGACAACGAGGGCCGCTGCCCCAGGATGTCGTGGGCGACCGAGCGGACCTCGTCCGGGGTGACCGCAGCTATCCGGGCGAGCATGTCGTCGACGGACATCTGGTCGCCCCAGCACAGCTCGCTCTTGCCGATACGGTTCATCAGCGCGCCGGTGTCCTCCAGGCCGAGGACCGTCGAACCCTGGAGCTGGCCGACGGCACGGCCGATCTCCTCGTCCGAGAGTCCGTGCTGGGCCACGTGGTCGAGCTCGTCCCGGCAGATCTTGAGCACGTCGTGCACCTGGGACGGACGGCAGCCCGCGTACACGCCGAAGAGGCCGCAGTCGGCGAAGCCCGACGTGTACGAGTACACGCTGTAGGCCAGACCGCGCTTCTCGCGGACCTCCTGGAACAGGCGGGAGGACATCCCGCCGCCCAGGGCGGTGTTCAGGACGCCGAGCGCCCAGCGCCGGTCGTCGGTGCGCGCCAGGCCCGGCATGCCGAGGACGACGTGCGCCTGCTCGGTCTTGCGGCCGAGCAGCCCGACGCGGCCCGCGGTGCGGATGGCGCGCCGGCCGTCGCGCGGGGCGACCGGGGCCGCCTCGGGACCCTTGAGGGCACCCGCCTTCTCGAAGGCCGCCCGGACCTGCCGTACGACCTTGTTGTGGTCGACGTTGCCCGCGCAGGCCACGACGAGGTGCGTCGGGTCGTAGTGCTTGCGGTAGAAGCGGCGGATGCGGTCGGCGCTCAGGGCGTTGACCGTGTCGACCGTGCCGAGGACCGGGCGGCCGAGGGGGGTGTCGCCGAGCATGGTGTGCGCGAACAGGTCGTGCACGCAGTCGCCCGGGTCGTCCTCGGTCATGGCGATCTCTTCGAGGATCACGCCGCGCTCGGCGTCGACGTCCGCCTGCTCGATCAGCGAGCCGGTGAGCATGTCGCACACGACGTCGATGGCGAGCGGCAGGTCGGTGTCGAGCACGCGTGCGTAGTAGCACGTGTACTCCTTCGCCGTGAACGCGTTCATCTCGCCGCCGACCGCGTCGATGGCGGAGGAGATGTCCAGGGCGGAGCGGCGCCGGGTGCCCTTGAAGAGGAGGTGCTCCAGGTAGTGTGTGGCGCCGTTCAGCGCCGGCGTCTCGTCCCGGGAGCCGACGTGCGCCCAGATGCCGAAGGTGGCGGAGCGGACGGAGGGCAGGGTCTCGGTGACGATGCGCAGGCCGCCGGGGAGGGTGGTCTTACGGACGGTGCCGATGCCGTTGCGACCCTTGATGAGGGTTTGGGTACGGGCGACGGCCCGCGCCTCCGAGGAGGTGCGGGGCGGCGCCCTGGTGCTGCTCGACGTCCCAGGTCGGTGTGGTACTTCTTGTAGTCGCCCGCTTCGCCCACGATCACGGGGATGATGGAGAGCTTACCC
>NZ_JBSGZN010000093.1:0-7785 GCF_053611025.1 Streptomyces sp. NPDC054842 | reverse complement strand
GCCGGGGGCCGGCCCCGGCGGCGCCGCTGTCGGCCGGCGTCAGCTCTTGGGCATCAGCACGGTGTCGATGATGTAGACGTTGGCGTTGGCGGTCTTGACGTTGCCGCACACGACCTTGGCGGAGTCGTTCACCGTGTAGGACTCGCCGGAGCCCGAGGTGGTGAGCTTGGACTTCTCCAGCGTCGGGAAGGAGCCGTTCTCCAGGTCCTTGGGAGTGAGCTTCTGACCCACGACGTGGTACGTGAGGATCTTCGTCAGCTGCTCCTTGTCGTTGAGGACCTTGTCCAGGTCGGCCTTCGGGATCTTCGCGAAGGCGTCGTTGGTCGGCGCGAACACGGTGATGTTCTCCGCGTTGTTGAGCGTGTCGACCAGACCGGCCTTCTTGACGGCGGTGACCAGCGTGGACAGGGCCGGGTTGTTGGAAGCGGCGGTGGCCACCGGGTCCTGGGCCATGCCGTCGAAGGAGCCGGCGCCGTCCTTCGGCACCGAGGCGCAGGCCGGGCCGAACGGCTCGTCCGAGCTCATCTCGCCGGCGGCGCCGCCGGCCGAGCTGTCGGTGGCCTCGGCGGTGGCGGAGGTCTTCGACGTGGAGGAGGCGGAGTCCTTGCTGTCGTCGGAACAGGCGGTCAGCGCGATCGGCAGCATGGCGACTGCGGCGACGGTGACGGCGGTGCGGCGGATACGGGTGTTCATGAGGGTTCTCCTGTGGGGTGTGGCGTACGAAACGCTGTGTAGTGATTACTGGTGAAAGGAATGAAGTGGCTTGGGGGCGTGGTCAGTCGACGGTGACCACCACCGAGTGGCGCCCGCTGGCCCCGTCCGGGATGGTGCGGGTGCGCCGGTCTGTCTGGACCCGGCCCGTGCGGTCGGTGGCGCGCACGGTCAGGGTGTGGGCGCCTCTGGTCGCCTTCCAGGGGAAGGACCACTGACGCCAGGTGTCGCGGGTGTCCTCGGAGGCCAGGTCCGCCTGCTGCCACGGGCCGTCGTCCACGCGGACCTCGACCCTGTCGACGCCCCGGTGCTGGGCCCAGGCGACGCCGGCGACCATGACCGTGCCGGCCGCGGGACGGGCGAACGGCTTGGGGGTGTCGATCCGGGACTGCGTCTTGATGGGCGCCTTGCGGGCCCACTTGCGCTTGACCCAGTAGGGGTCGTAGGCATCGAACGTGGTCAGCTCGATGTCCTCGATCCACTTGCAGGCCGACACGTACCCGTACAGGCCGGGCACGAGCATGCGGACCGGGAACCCGTGCTCGAAGGGCAGCGGCTCACCGTTCATGCCCACCGCCAGCAGAGCGTCGCGGCCGTCCATGACGTCGTCGACCGGGCTGCCGATGGTCATGCCGTCGACCGAGCGGGCGACCAGTTGATCGGCCGGGCCGCCTCGGGAGGGCGGCTTGACACCGCACTCGCTGAGCAGGTCCGCGAGGCGGACGCCGATCCAGCGCGCGTTGCCCACGTACGGGCCGCCCACCTCGTTCGACACGCACGTCAACGTGATGTGCCGCTCGACGAGTTCACGGCGCAGCAGGTCCTCGAAGCTGTACGTGGCCGGGCGGGACACGCCCTTGCCGTGGATCCGCAGCCGCCAGCTCGTCGCGTCCACCTTCGGCACGACCAGGGCGGTGTCCACCCGGTAGAAGTCCTTGGTGGGCGTCACGAACGGGCTGACCCCGGCCACACGCAACCCGGCTCCCTTGGGGACGGGCGGGGCGGCGGATGAGGGGGCGGGCAGGATGAGCCGGTCGCGCGAGGCGGCGGCCTCCTTGCCGGTGCGGCCGTTGAGCGAGCGGCCCCACAGTCCGGCGCCGGCGGACACGGCGGCTGCGGCGGTCGCCGCGATGACGAATCCCCGGCGGTCCCAGCCCCGTCCACCCGACTCGGCTCCGGACGTTTCCGGCGAGCCGGTGCCGTCGTGCGGCGCCGGCTCCCCGGCGGAGGCCGCCGACGGTGCTCCGGCCGTTTGCGGGGCAGGTGCGTGCAGCCGTCCGATCAGCACGTACAGCAGCAGTGCACCGGCGAGGGCTCCGACGACCGAGGGCAGGGCGTCACCGAGGCCGGTGGAATCGGGACGGCTGGTGGCCGCCACGGCTCCGACGACGCCGAAGAGGAGCACCCCGGCCGCCCCCAGGCGGCGGTGACGGACCGCCAGCACCCCGAGCAGCAGGGCGAGCAGGACCAGGGCGGCGAGGATCCCGAGCTGAAGGACGAGCTTGTCGTTGGTGCCGAAGTGGCGGATCGCCCAGTCCTTCACCGGGGCGGGGGTGCGGTCGATGGCCGCACCGCCGACGGCGACGATCGGACCGGCCTGCGGTCGCACCGCCGCGGACACCAGTTCCGCTACGGCGAGAGCCGCGAAGCCGGCCAGGAACCCGCTGAGCGCGCCGAGAAGGAGCCGCGCCCAGCGTGCGGGTTGTTGCCGGTCTTTCTGCTCTGTCGTCACGTGGGGAATCCGGTCCTCGGCGGGGGCCGGATTGGTGTCTGACCTAAAAGGATTTAATTGGCGAACCGACCAATCCGCGAGGCCCGCGGCTACGGATCATGCGCTCACGTGCGGCCCCTCGACGCGCCCCGAGGCATACCGCCTTCGGCCGTTGGCACGGCTTTTGACCTGCGCTTACGCGAGTTCGGCCCCGTCCGTGGATCACATCGCCGAGTCCCTTGCGCCATCGGTCACGGAGCCGTGGGGCGGGGATGAACCTTGGCGTGAGCGGTTGACCGCCACGGTCGGGGCACGGGCGTGACGGGGACCGCCCGCAGCGAGGCTGCGCGGGGAACTCGGGTGGTCCTCGGGGCAGCGGCGCGCAGGTCCCTGGTGCCGGACTACCCGTGCCGTGCCAGGAACCCCTCCGTCGTCGCCACGAACCGCCCGGCGTCATCGAGCCACGGGTAGTGGCCCGCGCCCGGCTGCACCGCCGGCAGCGCGTCCGGGAACAGGGCCGCGAGCTCGGCCACCGCGCCCGGAGGGCTGTTGACGTCGTACTCGCCGGTCAGCAGCAGGACGGGCGCCGGCAAGGCGGCGAGCGCCTCCCGGGTGGCCCGCGGGGTGAAGGCGCCCTCCGCGGCGAAGTGGGCGACCGCGTCCTCGTTCCGCGGCCGGCCGGCGACGTGGTGCCGGCGCGCGGCGTCGTCCCAACGGCCGTAGAAGAAGGGGGCGATGGCCTCCGGGTCACCACCGGCGCCTTCGGTGAGCGTCTCCAGCGCCGCGTACGCCGAGGCGAACCACGGTTCGCCGCTGCGGAGTCGGGCCAGGTCGCGCCGCGTCCGCCCGGTGACCTCCAGGCCGACGGCGCGGGTGCTGGGGCCGACGAGGACGAGGGTGCGCAGGCGCTCCGGATGGCGGGCCGCGTACTGGACGGCGACGTTCGTGCCGGCGGAGTGGCCGAGCAGGTCGACGCGGGGCAGGTCCAGGTGCGCGCGCAGCGCCTCGATGTCGTCGACCAGACGGTCGCAGCGGTAGGTGGAGGCGTCGGCGGGCACCGCCGAACCGCCGGTGCCGCGCAGGTCCGCGACGATCAGGCGGCGGTGCGCGGAGAGACCGCCGAGGTCGCCGAGGTAGCGGGAGTCGGCGGGGCCTCCGGGGACGCAGATCAGCGGCGGGCCGCTGCCTTCGGCGCGGTGGGCGAGGCGGGTTCCGTCGGGTGCGGTGAAGGTGGGCATGGCCGGGATCCTGACAGCTATAACCAGGTTTTACAACCAGGTTATGACGCGGACCGGTGAGGGTGTATAACCAGGGCATGGCAGGTGGAGAGACAGGACCCGCGGACCCCTCGGCACTGAGCGAGGAGCAGGCCGAGGCGATGCTGGCCGGCATCAACGAGATCATCCGCGCGGGCGAGGAGATGCGGGCGCTGCGCGCCGAGCTGATCCTCGTCTTCGCCGGCTTCGGCTGGACCCAGGAGAAGATCGCCCGCCTCACCGGGATGAGCCAGCCCGCCGTGTCCAAGCAGCTGACCAGGCGCCACACCGGCGACGCGTCGCCGGCGGTGGACCTCACCCTGGACCAGCACGACGCGCCCTGGCTCGAAGGGCGGTTGTGGGCGCTCGCCGACGCGATCTCCGAGTCCTGCCACGACACCGCCCACTGCACGAGCCATGTCCAGGCCCTCGCCCGCGGCAGGAGGCGTTTCACCCCCGAGAGCGTCGACGAGCTGCGCCGCCTGGTCGAGGAGGACCTGCGGGCGGGTCAGGGCGAACTGCCCGGCGGTTACCGCAGGGCGTACGACGAGATCAGCCGCCGCCTCGACGTGCCCGGGAAGAACACCGGCGCCGTCACCGGTTCGGCGTCGGTGCGCCGCGCCCTCGCGCACCGGATCCAGCGCGACTGGTTCCGGGGCGACGTCTGAGCGCGCGGCTCAGGCGGGCCGGCCCCGGTGACCGGAACGGCAGCCGTCCGCGCCGGCTCAGGGGGCGAGGGTGGGAGCGGGCGGTGTCCAGCGGCGGGTGCGGGTCACCGCGGTGGGGATGCCGTAGTCCTTCTTGAGGTGTTCGGGGATCGCGTAGTGCATCACGCGGCCGCGGGTCAGTGAGCTGAGCTCGAAGCGGGTCGTGAGGTGGCCGAGGCGGTCCAGGGCCCAGGCCCCCAGCGGGGAGCTGTCCTCGATCGTCTCCAGGACGCCCAGCAGGGCGGGAGCGGCCTTGACGGCCGTGTCCCAGGGAGTGCGCGGCACCTGGAGCCAGTCGGCGCAGGTGTCCCCGATGAGGTAGCGGATGAGGGCGCCGACCACGGGATCGAAGAGGGTCCCGGGGACGACCTCCTCGTACAGGTCGAGGAGCTGGCGGGTGAGGTGGGCGCCCTCCTCCGAGGGCCCCATGTGGCGGGTCATGTACAAGTCGGAGAACTGGCGGGCCTGTTGGAGGTCCTGCGGCACGTGCTCCTGGTCGACGCCCAGCATGGCGCCCACCACACGCCACGCGTAGTAGTAGGACTCGGCGCCCTCCGTGCTCATGTGGATGCCGAGCCGGTGCAGTGCGTCCAGGACCTGGATGGAGAACATCATCTGCCCGCCGATCATGTCCTCCTGGCAGATCGGGACGCCCAGGCCCGCCGTGTCCCAGCGGCCCTCGCGGCGCAGGTGGTGCCGGATGGAGGCGTGCAGCAGGCGGACCTTCTGCGCGGCGGGGACGAAGCGGCCGCCGGCCTCGAAGGCGTCCGGCTGCATGAGGTGAACGGTGAACTGCCCCGTCTCCGCCATGCGTTTGGACGGATAGCTCAGTCCGTGCGTCGCGGAAAGGAGCCTGGCGACGTGCGGCACGACGTAGCAGGCCGGCATGGAGGCGAAGGACAGGGCGGTGGAGATGTGCACGTTGTTGTCGATGAAGAACAGCCGGGCCTTCTCCATTTCGGACCAGTCCACCCAGGCGGGCGGGGCCGCCGTCTCGTGCAGATAGGCGCGGGCGACCTCGGGCAGTCCGTCCGGCAACTCCTGCCCCGCGACGGAGAAGTAGCGCATGAGGGTGTTGAACTTCCCGACCTCTCCCCGCTCGAACAGGGTCGCCACGGTGGCGTCGGCCAGTTCGTCGCCCGCCTCCCGCAGGGCTTGCAGGGACTGCTCGGTGTAGACCATCTGGGACTCCTTGCGGATCGTCGCGGATCAGCCGCGCGGGCGAAGCGGCGCGGCGGGGTGTCAGTGCCGTCGGGTGGTGGCCATCCGCGCCAGGTGGCCGAGGGCGCGGCCGGCCTCGGGAGGCAGGTCCGTGTCGTGCAGGACGGCGACGGCGAGGGCGATCCGCTCGGCGATCATCGCCTCGACACGGGCGGGGGCACCGGCGCCGTGCATGATCTCCCGCACCCGGCCCACGCCGTCCTCGTCGAGGTCGCGCCGCCCCAGCAGCCGCGTCAGTTCGTCCCGTTCGGCGGCCGACGCGCCCTGCCACGTCTGCGCCAGCAGCGTGGTGGGGCGGCGGGCGGTCAGGTCGTCCGCGTTGGCCTTCCCGGTGCGCGCCGGGTCGCCGAACAGCCCCAGCAGGTCGTCCCGCAGCTGGAACGCCTCCCCCAGCGGCAGTCCGTAGTCGGAGTACGCCTCCAGCAGCCCCCCGCGCGCCCCGGCGAGCAGACCCCCGATGTGCAGGGGGTGCTCGACGGTGTACTTGGCGGTCTTGTAGCGGATGACCTTCAGCGACGCGTCGGTGTCCGGCGGCTCCCCGGTGCGCAGGATCTCCAGGCACTCGCCGGCCACCAGTTCCCTGGCCAGGACCGCCCACGCCGGTCGGGCCCGGGAGAGAAAGGCACCCGGCAGGCCGCAGGCGGTGAACAGCTGCCCGGCCCAGGACATCAGCAGGTCCCCCACGAGCATGGCCAGCGAACGGGCGGCCGCCTTGGGGCGGGGGCCCTCGGCCGTGACGGCGCGCAGGGCCCGGTGGGCGGTCGGCAGGCCGTGCCGGATGCGGCTCGCGTCGATGAGGTCGTCGTGCACGACAGCGGCCGCGTGCACGAGTTCCATGGAGGCCGCCGCCCGCACCAGGGCCTCGCTGTCCGGCTGTCCGGCCGCCCGCCAGCCCCAGTAGCAGAACGCCGCCCGCAGCCGCTTGCCGTGGAGGGTGGCCACCCGGAGCTGTTCGGCCACCGGCGCCAGCTGCTCGTCGATGTCCAGGAGCAGGTCGGTCTCCTGGCGCACGAAGTCACGCAGCACCCGGTCGACCCGGGCCTTGAGGGCGGTGTGGTCGCTGCCCTCAGTCATCGGCGCCGCCGGCGCGCCGGGCCGCCGCGTGGCGGGCCAGCACCTCCATGTGCGCCGGTGGCCGGGCGGCGCAGCGGTCCAGTACGAGCCGTCCGCGGGCCTTGAGGTCCTCTCGCCCCTCCCCGGCCAGTTCCGCCATGTCGGAGCGGCCCAGCAGCCCGCGCAGGCCTCCCACGACGCTGCTCAGCGCGCCGACGGCCAGGTCCGCCACACCCGCACCGAGCAGCAGCACGTCACTGTGTCCCGCGCCCTGCCCTCGTCCGGTCTCGTCCGCCACGCGTCCCCCTCTGCTTGCGGCCGCCGCGGGTCCGCAGCGCGGTGTCCGGCTGCGGGAAGGGGGCGGCGGCCCACCGAGTTCCCGTGACGAGCCTGACCCGGCCCGTCCGGCGACGCGGGGAAGATCACCCATCGGGTGACCCGGCGGACTGACGTGCCATCGACATCCGTACGCATGCCGGTGCGGGACGCCTCCGTCGCCGGTCGAGGACGCGGGGCCCCGCGGACGGAGGCGGCGGGCGTCAGCGGCTCAGGAGCAGCCAGAGGAGGACGGTGGCCACGACACTGATCAGCAAGGACCCCAGACAGCCGACACGATTGCTGAAGAAGAACATGTCCGCCGACTACCCGCCCGTGCGCCGGTCGAACGCCCCCGCCGCACGCCGGTCGAACGCCCCCTCGTACGCCGCACGAGACAGCCCTTCACGCCGTTGCCCCAAGCGCTGCGCGGGGTGTGGGCGACGTGTCCGGATGCCCCGGCCCGCAGATAAGAAACGCATAAAACTTCCAGGTGTGCGGGTTCATCGGCGGGGCACACGGCGGAACGGAGGTTGATAACTATGGTTCCCCTGCTTCTCGTACTCCTGCTCGCCCTGATCCTCTTCGGTGCCGGGTTCGCCCTGAAGGCACTGTGGTGGATCGCCGTGATCGTCCTGGTGATCTGGCTCGTCGGTTTCTTCGCCCGCTCCACCGGGGCAGGCGGCAGCCGAGGCCGTTGTGGCGGCAGGTCGGCGAGCGTCGCGAGGCGCGCCTCGACGTCGATCGAGGGGGCGTCGACGTCGCCGCCGGACTCGAACCCCACGAGCGCCGGCCCGCCGGGGAGCCGGAG
>NZ_JBSGZN010000092.1:0-7958 GCF_053611025.1 Streptomyces sp. NPDC054842 | reverse complement strand
GTCGACCCGGACCTCTATCAGCACATCGACCCCGAGCAGGTCGGCAACACCATGCGGATGCTCGTCTCCGACATGGCCGGCCGCGCCTCCATCGAACTCAAGGGCAAGGAACTGGGCGTCGACCTCGGCGGCGACCGCGCACTCGTCGCCCGCGTCGTCGAACGCGTCAAGGAACGCGAACTCCAGGGCTACACCTACGAAGCCGCCGACGCCTCCTTCGAACTCCTCCTGCGGGAAGAGGTGGTGGGCCACGCCCTGCGCTACTTCCGCGTCGAGTCCAGGCGGGCCATCGTGGAAGACCTGCCCGACGGCACCCACGCCAACGAGGCCACGGTCAAACTGTGGGCCAAGGGCGAGCGCATCATCGCGACCGCCGAGGGCAACGGCCCGGTCAACGCCCTCGACCGGGCCCTGCGGGTCGCCCTGGAGAAGATCTACCCCCAGCTCGCCAAGTTCGGGCTCGTGGACTACAAGGTCCGCATCCTGGAGGGCAAGCACGGCACGGAGTCGGCCACTCGGGTCCTCATCTCCACGACGGACGGGCAGGAGGAGTGGTCCACGGTCGGCGTCGCCGAGAACGTCATCGCGGCCTCCTGGCGGGCCTTGGAGGACGCGTACACCTACGGGCTGCTGCGGGCCGGCGTGGAGCCCGTCGAGTAGGCACGGGGAGGGCCGGACGCGCGCGACCCCGCATCGGCTCCGGTCCGCGGGAGGGCAGGGGGCGCCGGACCTCTATACGCTGCGGCCCGCTGCGGCGCCACAGGCGTGTGGCCGCGCCGGCGATGCGTTGCCGATCCGGCGCTCCGACCCGCAGCCACAGTCGGCAGTCACCCTTGCCCCGAGACCTGGCATGAACTCGCACGGACCTTGTACGACCTCGCCCGGCCGTGCGTGGTGCCACTTGGTGCCATGTGGCGCAGCCCGGCGCCACCGCATGCCACGAGCAGCGCGGGATCACCGGTGGTGCCATTCCGAACCAGGGCGCCCGGATCACGTTTCCGCAGGTGGCGGGGGTAGTGCGCAAACTCGTCCGCTACGGAGCACCGGATGTGCTTGCCTGTGGTGCCATCGTGGTGCAATGATGGCGTCATGGACCTCACGCCGTATGTCGACACCCTCCGCCGCGAACTCGCGGTGGCCGCCGAAACCGGCGGCGACGAAGCCCGCGAGCTCGCCGAGCGGCTCACCGTGCCCCTGGAGTCGGCGACCCGGCTGACCCTGCTCAACGTGCTCTCCGCGGCGATGGACGAGATCACCCGCGAACTCGCCCCCGGCTCGGTCGACGTACGGCTGCGCGGGCTCGACCCCGACTTCGTGGTGAGCCTGCCGCCGGCCTACGCCGACACCCCTGCGGAGCCGGCCGCGCCCGCCGAACCGTTCCGGGCCACCGTGCCCGCCGACGGTGACGAGGGCGGCACCGCCCGCGTCAACCTGCGCCTGCCGGCTCATCTGAAGGCGCGTGCCGAGGAGGCCGCGAGCCGTGAGGGCCTCTCGGTCAACGCGTGGCTCGTACGAGCCGTGGCGGCCGCGGTCGACGGCGGCGCGCGGCCCCGGCCGGCCGAGAAGGCACAGACCGTCGGCCAGAGCTTCACGGGCTGGGTGCGCTGACCGCGCCCCGCACGCACCCCTTCACCCACCACACGTCCCACCAGCGGGGACGCCCTAGGACCCAAGAGGACGGGGCAGCCATGCCTTCTTTCGACACTCCCGCAGCGATCTCGGTCACGGCGCACGTGGACGCCGGCTCCATCCAGTTCACCGCGAGCGAGCGCGCCGACACGGTCGTCCAGGTCGCGCCTCGCGATCCGAAGAAGGACCTGGACGTGCGGACCGCCGACCAGACCGAGGTCAGGCACGCGAGCGGCGCGCTCACCCTCAGGACGCCCAAGACCAACCTGTTCGGGCGCACCGGCACCGTCGACGTGACGGTGGAACTGCCCGAGGGTTCCCGCATCGACCTGACCGGCGCCTGGGTCCAGGTGCTCGGCGAGGGCCGGCTCGGTGAGGTCCGCGTGAAGACCTCCTCCGGTGACGTCCGCCTCGACTCCACCGGCCCGCTCCAGCTGAAGGCCTCGCACGGGTCGATCACCGTCGAACGCGTCGAGGGCTCGGCCGAGATCACCACCAGTTCCGGCAGCGTGCGCGTCGGTCTGCTCGACGGCCCCGCCGTCCTGAAGAACTCCCACGGCACCACGACCGTGGCCGCCGCGACCGGCGAACTCCGGGTGAGCGGCGCCAACGGCGACATCGAGATCCGGCGCGCGGAGGACTCGGTCACCGCCACCACCGCCCACGGCACCCTGCGGGTGGACGAAGTGGTGCGCGGCACCGTCCAGTTGGAGACCTCCTACGGCGCCATCGACATCGGCGTCCGCGAGGGTACGGCCGCCTGGCTCGACGTCAGCTCGGGGTCCGGTCAGGTCCGCAACACCCTCACCGTGTCCGAGGCCCAGGACGCCGGCGAGAACACGGTCAGGATCCGCGCCCGTACCCGGCACGGCAACATCGACATCCGCCGCGCCAAGGCGTGAGCGCGCCTCGGGCGAGCGGCCGCAGCGCCGTCGCCCGAGGACACCTCTTCGACAACACGGCGGCACGGCAGCGCGGTTGAGTTCTGGGGGGGGCACGCGCGGCAGTCGGTCGCGCCTCGGCCCATCGCGCGAGTGCCGCCTCGGTGACCGTCATCGCGGCGAAGGCCGAGACGTCGGCGCCGGCCCGGTGATCGGCCCGCCGTCCGGGCGACGGCGGTCAGTACCGGCTCGGCAACACCGTCAGTGCCGACTCGACAACAGGGCCATCGGACACAGCAGTTGGCGCCGCCCGACCGTAGTTCGCGCCGCCCGACGGTCACAGCGCCACCCGGTGAGCCGTGACAGCACGCGAGCCATGACAGCACACGAGCCGTCGGCACAGGCTCGCGAGCGGCCCGCCGCCCGAACCGGAGCGACAGCCCCACCTCGGCGCATCCGCCGCACCACCCGACCACCTCATCCTCGAACGGAGGGCTCCCATGCCTTCTTCTGTCATGCCCATGTCCAGGCAAGGTGGCGACCGTCCGTCACCGGCCGCCGTCTCCGCCGTCGGCCTGCGCAAGTCGTACGGCGACAAGACCGTCCTCGACGGCATCGACCTGCACATCCCGGCCGGGTCCGTCTTCGCGCTGCTCGGTCCGAACGGCGCCGGCAAGACCACCGCCGTCAAGATCCTCTCCACCCTCGTCACCGCCGACGGCGGGCAGGCCCAGGTCGCCGGGCACGACATCGCGGCCTCGCCGGGCGGTGTCCGCGCCGCGATCGGCGTCACCGGGCAGTTCTCCGCCGTCGACGGGCTGATCACCGGCGAGGAGAACATGCTCCTCATGGCGGACCTGCACCACCTCTCCCGTCAGGAGGGCAGGCGTGTCACCGCCGAACTGCTGGAGCTGTTCGACCTCACGGAGGCCGCGAAGAAGCCCGCCGCCACCTACTCCGGCGGCATGAAGCGCCGTCTGGACATCGCGATGACGCTGGTCGGCAGCCCGCGGATCATCTTCCTCGACGAACCCACGACCGGTCTCGACCCCCGCTCCCGCCACACCATGTGGCAGATCATCCGCGAGCTGGTCGCCGGCGGTGTCACCGTCTTCCTCACCACGCAGTACCTGGAGGAGGCCGACGAGCTCGCCGACCGGATCGCCGTCCTCCACGACGGCAGGATCGCCGCGGAGGGAACCGCCGAGGAACTCAAGCGGCTCATCCCGGGCGGCCACGTACGCCTGCGGTTCAGCGACCCCGCCGCCTACCGGTCCGCCGCCGCCGCGCTGGACGAGGCCACTCGTGACGACGAGGAGCTGTCGCTGCGGATCCCCAGCGACGGCACCCCGCGCGAGCTGCGGTCCGTCCTCGACTGGCTGGACTCCGTCGGCATCGAGGCCGACGAGCTGACCGTGCACACCCCCGATCTCGACGACGTGTTCTTCGCCCTCACCGACAGCCGCACCCCCGCGCCCGGCGGAGCCGAGCAGCCCAAGGAGACGACCCGATGAGTTCCCTGTCCCTCGCCGTGCGCGACTCGAACACGATGCTGCGCCGCAACCTGCTGCACGCCCGGCGCTATCCCTCCCTCACCCTCAACCTGCTGCTGACCCCCGTCATGCTGCTGCTCCTCTTCGTCTACATCTTCGGAGACGCGATGAGCGCGGGCCTCGGCGGCGGCGCCGGCCGCTCCGACTACATCGCGTACCTCGTGCCGGGGGTCCTGCTGATGACCATCGGCTCCACCACCATCGGCACGGCGGTGTCCGTCTCCAACGACATGACCGAGGGCATCATCGCCCGCTTCCGCACCATGGACATCCACCGCGGCTCCGTGCTCATCGGACACGTCGTGGGCAGCGTCCTCCAGTCGGTCATGAGCGTGGTCCTGGTCGGCGCCGTCGCCGTCGCGATCGGCTTCCGGTCGACCGACGCCACGGTCCTGGAGTGGCTCGCGGCCTGCGCCCTGATCGTCCTGTTCTCCCTGGCGCTGACCTGGATCGCGGTCGGGATGGGCCTGGTCAGCCCGAGCGCCGAGGCCGCGAGCAACAACGCGATGCCGCTGATCTTCCTGCCGCTGATCTCCAGCGCCTTCGTCCCCCTGCACACCATGCCGGGCTGGTTCCAGCCGATCGCCGAGTACCAGCCGTTCACGCCCGCCATCGAGACCCTGCGCGGACTCTTGCTCGGCACCGAGATCGGCAACGACGGGTGGCTCGCCACGGCATGGTGCGTGGGCCTCGCGGTGCTCGGGTACTTCTGGTCGGCCTCGAAGTTCAACAGCGACCCGGCCTGAGCTGCCTCCACGGCACGGCTTCGGCCTGACCCGCCCCAGACGGCGTACTCCGGCACCGGTCGGAGTACGCCGCTCGCGCGTTCACCGGTCCCGCGCCCCGGCCGCGGTGGCGCCGCGGTCACCGGACCTCGGGTGCCTCCTGAACCCTGCGCAGCAACTCCTGCTGGTCCCGCACCAGTTGGTCGATACGGTTCTGCAGGTGCGCCATCTGCGTCACGAGGTCCGCGCGGCGGGGATGCCCGGCCGGGGGCGTGGGGGAGTGGTTGAGGATCGCCTCCATGCGGCACCGCAGGGCCGGGCCCGGTTCGATGCCGAGGGTGCCGACCAGATGGCGGCGCGCGCGTTCGTAGACGCCGAGGGCCTCCGCCTCACGGCCGCTGCGGAACAGGGCGATCATCAGCAGGTCGTAGAAGCGCTCACGCAGCGGGTGATCGATGGTCAGCCGCTCCAGGTCACAGGTGATCTCGGCATACCGCCCGCAGTTGAGACTCGCCTCGTACAGCGCCTCCAGGGTGGACAGGCGCTGCTCCTCCAGGCGCTCCGCCTCGGCCGTGCAGATCGGGCCGTGACGGCTGTCCTGGAGGGCCGGCCCCTGCCACAACGAGAGGGCGCCCTTGAGGAGTTCGGCCGCGTACCGGGGGTTGTCGGGGACCGCCGCCCTGCCCTGCCTGGACAGCCGGGTGAAGCGCTCCACGTCGGTGGAGGCGTGGCCCAGGGTCAGCAGGTATCCGGTGGGCAGCGTGCTGATCCACCGGTGGCCGCGGGTGGGCAGCAGCCGGCGCAGCCGGGCCATGTGGGCCTGGAGGGCGTTCGGGGCGTTGGCCGGGGGCCGGTCGCCCCACAGCTCCTCCACCAGCCGGTCCACGGGCAGGCGTTCACCGGCGTGGATGACCAGGGTGGCGAGCAGCGCCCGCTGCTTGGATCCGGTGGGCGCGATGCCCGCTCCGCTCGTCCCGTCGTGCACGACCACCGGACCCAGCAGCCGGAACTCGGTGGGCTCACCGCGCACCGGCGCCGGTACGGCGACGTCGAGGACGGTCATCGGTGCGTCCCGGTGGGCGCCCGGCCCAGGAGCAGGGCGCGGCCCACGTCCTGCTGGATCCGCGCGGCGACCTCGGGGAGCCGGTCCTGGTAGTAGAAGTGGCCGCCGTCGAAGAGGTGCGCGCCCAGGAAGTCTTCGGAGGCGGCCGCCCAGCCCTCCATGCGGTGCGGTGGCGCCACGTGGTCCGCGGTGCCGCCGAAGACGGAGAGGGGCACCGGCAGCGGCGCGGCGAGGGGGCTGGTGCGCCAGGTCTCGCTGATCCGCAGGTCCGCGCGGATCGTCGGCCTGAACAGGTCCCACAGTTCGTCGTGGTCCAGGACCGAGGACGACGTACCGCCCATGGCCACCAACTCCCGCCGCAGGTCGCTGTCGGAGAGCAGGTACCGGCGCGCGGGGTCCCCGTCGGGATGGAGGGTGCCGCGCGCGGAGATGCCGAGCCAGACCGGCGGCGTACGTCCCGAGTCGAGGAGCAGGCGCGTCAGTTCGTAGGCGACGAGCCCGCCCATGCTGTGGCCGAAGAACGCGAAACGGCCCGTCAGCCGGTCGTCCAGCTCGTGCAGGAAGTACTCCAGCAGGGCGCCCGTGTCGTCCAGCGGGGGGCGTTCGTCGCCGGGTCCGCGGCCGGGTGCGTCGGGAACCTGTACGTCCCAGCCGGCCGGGAAGGCGGACAGCCAGTCGCGGTACATGCGATGCGAGCCACCGGAGTGATGGAACACGAACAGACGCAGCTCGGGCTCGTCGGCCTTCGGCATGGCGACTCCATCGGAAGACACTCCGGCGCCCGGCCCGAGGGTCCGGATCCCGGAACGGGGTCAGGAGTTGGGACGATACGCGGAGTCGCGCCGGTGGCAGCCGTGTGCTGGGGCGGGCTTCGAGGTGCTCTGCACCGGTTCTCGAGCGGGCCGCCCCGGGGGTGTCCTTCGGGCCCTTCCTGGGGTCCGCCTTGCGGGGGTCGCGCCTGTTCGCGTGCCGCCTCCGGGAAGCGCGGGCTGCCGACCCGGTGGTCAACGCCTCGTTCCTGCCCGCCTTTTTCCGCTGTGCCGGGATCTCATGCCCTTGCCCCCGACGCGAAGTAGCGCCGGGGGCAAGGGCATTGGGGGGAGTCGAGGTGGGTCCGGGGCGCTCAGGCAGCGGGGCAGAGCGCCGCCGGTCCGGCGGGAACCGCGGGGCGGTTGACGGCCGCGGGTACCGGAGTGGCGGTGCGCTCGCGGACCGCGGACTGCGAGCGGCCCTTGGCGAAGACGACCAGACGCAGCACCGCGAACCGCGCGACGCCGGCGAGCGCCGAGGCGGACAGGTAGACGACCTGTTCGAGCACCGCGCCGGGTGCCGCCACCAGCAGGTGCAGGACGGCCATCGCCGCGCAGGTCACCACGTACGCGGCCGTCGCGGACCCGGCCGACTGAAGGTGCTGGCGCCGGGTCGCGCGCTGGCCTGCGCCGAAGGTGAAGCGGGCGTGCAGTTCGGTGGCCAGCAGCGTGGAGGCCACCGTGATCACGGCGTTGGCCAGGACCCAGGTCGTCCAGGGGGCGAGGGCGGTCACCGCGAAGCTGGAGGCGACACCCACCCCGCCGCCGCAGAGGACGAAGCGGGCGAAGGCGGCGAAGGCGCCGGGCGCCTGCTGTCGGCTCCGTGCTGTCTCCATGATCCGCCCCTTTGCTCGTCCAGTCCCTGAGAAGCGCGTTCGGCGGTGAAGCCGTGCGTGCGCTGCCGACAACGCCATCATGACACATGAGTGGTGCCATGTGGAGCCGTATTTGTGCCACTGGCGCCACGAGCGCCGATGTGGCGTTGGTGTTCGTGTAGTTGGTGGGGACAAAACGGCAGGTGAGCGCGCCAGGAGAGCGATCAGGGGGCGGAATGGGCCGTGATGTCCGGTGGCCGTGTCGCCGAGGTGACTGAACGATGGCTCATTTGTGGCGCAGTCCGATTCACCATGGCGCCACATGTGTGCCATGATGGGGCCACGGAAACGGAGCGACGCCGGGAACGGCGTACGACGTACTAAGGAGCCCCCATGTCTGTCACCTTCAGCAACGAGGACAAGGTCACCCTGCGCAACGCCGCCTACGGGGCCGTCACGCTGATGGCCGCCGCCGCCGGGGCC
>NZ_JBSGZN010000091.1:0-8180 GCF_053611025.1 Streptomyces sp. NPDC054842 | reverse complement strand
GACTGTCTGCCGTCGCGGGACTTCCCGATGCTGATCGACCTGCATCTGCAAGGGCGCCTGGACCTGGGTGCGTTCGTCTCGGAGACGATCGCGCTTGACGAGGTGGAGAAGGCCTTCGAGCGGATGCACCACGGCGACGTCCTGCGCTCGGTGGTGGTCTTCTGACGGCAGGCGTCCCGCCCCGGCGCCCCGAGGGCTGGCACCTCCGGCCGTGACGGCGGGGCCGCCCGCGCCGCCGGGGTGGCGTCACCGGTAGCGTGCGTCGTCATGATGCGAGCGTGGATCCTGCCTGCGGTGCTGGTACTCGCCGGGGCGGCCGTGGTGTCGGGTCCGGCGGGCAGAGGGGAGTTCGGGGTCGCCGTGCCCCTCCTGCTTCTGTTCCTCGTGCTCGCCGGACTGCACTCGCCGCTGGCGTTTCCCCGGTCGCTGAGTGCGGCTGAGGCGCAACGCCGCAGCACGGCCGACGGCCGGCCGATCGTGTACTGGCGGGCCGGCTGCACGTATTGCCTTCGCCTGCGCATCCGGCTGGGCCGCGGCGCCGACCGTGCGCACTGGGTCGACATCTGGCGTGATCCGGCCGGGGCCGCCGCGGTGAGGGCGGTCAACGACGGGAACGAGACGGTGCCGACGGTCGTGGTCGCGGGCCGGCCGCACGTCAATCCCGATCCCGCCTGGGTGCGCTCACAGCTGCCCCGCTCACGGTGACGGCGCGGAAGCCGTCACCGTGACGACAGGGAGAGCGCGTCGGCCGTGCTCGGGCGGCCGGACACCGGCGTCACCGGCCCCATCCGGGGAACGACCTGGCCGCCGTGGGCCGGGATCCGCTCCCGCGCGATGATCATCCGTCGGCCGTTGTTCGTCGTCGCGACTCGGGGCGGTGGCCGGGAGTTGGGCTGTCGGCTACAGCCTTCTCGACGGCATCGGCCGTCGTGGCCGGATGCGTCGAGCCGAGCCGACGAAAGGCACCGACCGTGCGCCCACCCACCCCGTCGTCCACCCGCGTGACCACCCTGGCCGTGGCGACGGCGCTGCTGTCGTCCCTGGCCGCGGGCGTGCCCGCCCACGCCGTGACCTACGGGACGCCGACGATCAGGCTCTCCGCCGCCTACCTGTCGGGAGCGGTCGGCGCCACGGCCGACCCCACCGTCACCGTGACCGTCGCCCAGAGCGGCGCCGACGCCTCCGCACTGACGGTCACCGCGTCGAAGACCACCTCGTCGTCCGTCGCGGCCACCACGGACGTCACCGTCACCGGCACCGGCGGGACGCGCACGCTCGGGGTGACCGCCCACTCCCGCGGCTACACCGACCTCACCGTCAAGGTCACCGGCCTCGGCGGCAAGACGGCGACCACCACCCTGCACTACGCCGCCTCGCCGGCCGTCCAGCACTCCGCGGACGCCCGCTATCTCACCGGCGCCGGCGACGCCTCGGCAGCCGTGGACGTCGGCGGCGGCCACCTCCTCGTCGCCAACGACGAGGACAACACCCTGCGGCTCTACAACGGTTCCGTCTCCGGGGCCCCGGTCAGGACGTGGAACCTCGACTCCGCGCTCGACGCGGACAAGGAGGCCGACATCGAGGGCGGCACCCTGGTCGGCAACACGGTCTACTGGACCGGCTCGCTCGGAAACAACAAGGACGGCGAGTACCGGGCCGACCGGAACACGGTCTTCACCACGACGCTCTCCGGTTCCGGCGCCGCCACCACCCTGACCTTCGGCAGCGCCTACCACGGCCTCCGCGACGACCTGGTGCGCTGGGACCGTGCCAACGGCGACCGGCTCGGCTTCGCGGACGGCACCGCCGCCGGCTCCGTCCCCAAGGCGGTCGACGGATTCAACGTGGAGGGCCTGGAGTTCGCACCCGGCAGCACCACCACGGCCTACGTCGGCTTCCGCGCGCCGCTGGTGCCCCCGGTGACGGACGGCGACGCCCTGCTCGTGCCGGTCACCAACTTCGACAAGGTCGTCAAGGGAAGCAGCGCGGTCTTCGGCGCGCCCGTCGCACTGGATCTGGGCGGCCTGTCCATCCGCGACATCCGCCGCAACGCCCTGAACCAGTACCTGATCCTCGCCGGGTCCTGGGCCGCGGACGACAACAGCGACCCGTACGCGCTGTACTCGTGGGACGGAGTGGCCGGGCACCAGCCGGTCAAGGTGCTGGACCTGCCGACGTCCGACGCGGGCGGCTGGGAGGCCATCGCGGCGGTGCCCGACCTCACCCGGCCCGGCGCGCGGGTACAGCTGGTCACCGACGACGGCGACGCGGACCTCTACGGGGACGGCACGGCCGTGAAGGACCTCGACCACCCGGAGTGGCAGAAGTCCCGCAGCACCTGGTTCACCCTCGGCTGAGGGCGACCCCGCTGCCGTCCGGTCACGCCGCTGCCGTGACCGGACGGCTCGTCCGTACCGGCGTCCGTCACTCGGAGGGCGCGTCGGTCTTCCGCGGCTCACCGGGGTTGTTCCAGCGGGCCAGATCGCGCAGCCAGGCCTGGGCCGTGCTGTCGGAGGGCGCCCGCCAGTCGCCGCGCGGTGAGAGCGAGCCGCCGGCCGACACCTTGGGCCCGTTCGGCATGGCGGACCGCTTGAACTGCGCGAACCCGAAGAAGCGGCGGCAGAAGACCTCAAGCCAGCGCCAGATCTCCGCTAGGTCGTACTCGCCGCGCTTGGGCTCGGGGAAGTTGGGCGGCCAGACGCCCGCCTCCTTGTCGTGCCAGGCGTGCCAGGCGAGGAAGGCGATCTTCGACGGCCGGAACCCGTACCGCAGTACGTGGAACAGCGTGAAGTCGTGCAGCGCGTACGGCCCGATCTTGGACTCCGTGGACTGCATCTCCTCGCCTGGCACGAGTTCGGGGCTGATCTCCGTGTCCAGGATCGCCGTCAGCGTGCGGCCGGTCTCCTCGTCGAACTGGTCACTGCCGACGACCCAGCGGATCAGGTGCTGGATGAGCGTCTTCGGCACGCCGGAGTTGACGTTGTAGTGGCTCATCTGGTCGCCGACACCGTACGTGCACCAGCCGAGCGCCAGCTCGGACAGGTCACCGGTGCCGAGCACGATGCCGTCGCGCTGGTTGGCCAGCCGGAACAGGTAGTCGGTGCGCAGTCCGGCCTGGACGTTCTCGAAGGTGATGTCGTAGACCGGCTCGCCGGAGGAGAACGGGTGGTCCATCTCCTTGAGCATGAGCCGGGCGGTGGGGGAGATGTCGATCTCGGCCGCGGTGATGCCGAGCGAGCGCATCAGCTTGTGCGCGTTGTCCTTGGTGTGGTCGCTGGTCGCGAAGCCCGGCAGGGTGAAGCCGAGGATGTCGGTGCGCGGGCGGCCGGCGCGGTCCATCGCGCGGGCGGCGACGATCAGTGCGTGCGTGGAGTCCAGGCCGCCCGAGACGCCGATCACGACCTTGGGGCCGCCGATCGACGCGAGCCGCTGCTGGAGGCCCGCGACCTGGATGTTGTAGGCCTCGTAGCAGTCCTGGGCGAGACGCTCGGCGTCGGCGGGGACGAAGGGGAAGCGCTCCACCCGGCGCTTGAGCCCGAGGTCCGTCGACGGCGGGTCGAGCCGGAACTCCACCTGCCGGAAGCTGTCGGTGCGGGCGGCGTGGGCACGGCGGTTGTCGTCGAAGGTGCCCATGCGCTGGCGCTCCTGCCGCAGCAGGTCGAGGTCGACGTCGGCGACGGCGTACCGGTCGTCCTGCGGGAAGCGGTCGGTCTCCGCCAGCAGGACGCCGTTCTCGTAGATCATGGTCTGGCCGTCCCACGACAGGTCGGTCGTCGACTCGCCCCCGCCGGCGGCCGCGTACACGTACGCGGCCAGACAGCGTGAGGACGCGGAGCGGCACAGCATCCGCCGGTCCTCGGCCCGACCGACCGTGATGGGGCTGCCGGAGAGGTTGGCCAGCACGGTCGCGCCCGCGAGAGCGGCCTCGGCGCTCGGCGGCACCGGTACCCACATGTCCTCGCAGATCTCCACGTGCAGCACCAGGCCGGGCACGTCCTGCGCCGCGAACAGCAGGTCGACGCCGAACGGCACGCTCTCGCCGCCGAAGCGGATCGTCGCGCCGCGCTCGTCGTCGCCTGCGGCGATCTGCCGCCGCTCGTAGAACTCCCGGTAGTTCGGCACGTAGGACTTGGGCGCGATGCCGAGAATCCGGCCGCGGTGCACGACCACCGCGCAGTTGTAGACGCGGTGCCGGTAGCGCAGCGGGGCGCCCACGACGAGCACCGTCATCAGGTCCGCAGACCCGGCCACCACGATCTGGAGCGCTTCCTCGACCTCGTCGAGCACGGAGTCCTGCAGCAGGAGGTCCTCGATCGAGTAGCCGGACAGGCACAGCTCGGGGAAGATCGCGACGGCCACCCCCTCGTCCGCGCAGCGGCGCCCCTGCCGCAGCACCGCCTCCGCGTTGGCGGGCGGGTCGGCGATGGCGGCATGCCCGGTGCACGCGGCGATCCGCGCGAATCCGTGCTGATAGAGCGACCAGAAGTTCATCGAGACTCCGCATCCGTCCATGTCCTGCGTCACGGTCCGGTGGTGCGCCTACCCGGAACGCCCGTGATCACAGACTAAACGGTGGTCTTCACCGGGTGAAAAAGCGCACTCGTGTCGGAGTGGCCGCCCGTTGACCAGCGCGTCTTACACGGCAGGGGCACGCGGCGCGCTGCCGGGCACCGTCCGCGACCGCCTGCGCCCGCAGGGGCCGCGCGGAGCGGCGGAGCGACGCACGGCTGTCGCCCGGTTCCACCGGCCCGGCGACCATGGCCGGGCCGGGCCGCCTCGCAGGCGGTCAGGCGGTCAGGCGGTCTGCTGGGCGGCGGCGCGGCGCTGCCGCTTGCCCAGCGGTGCCTGCGAGAGGTCCTCGGCGCTGCTCCTGAGGTTCTTGTAGCCGTACCCGCGTGCGGCCAGCCACGCCTTCGCCGCCTCTTCGGCGCGCTCGGTCGCCTCCAGGATGTCCTCCTCGGCCTGACCGGAGTCCTGGAAGCGGAACGTGAAGGCGGTCCGTGCCGCCAGGTCGTAGCTGAGGTGTCCCTCGGGGGTGAAGGCCGCCCGCAGTACGTCGTGCTCCGCCGCACGGGACAGGAGCTCGGCCCGCTGCTCGGGACGCAGGTCGGCGAAGACGCCGCGGACGGTGACACGGAAGGTGCGCGTACTCATGCGCTGAACCTAGTCACCGCGACCGGCGCGGTTCCACCGCTTTTCCACCTGCCGGGGAGCGCCTGCCGAACGGCTCCGGCGCGCCGGCCGCTGCGACCGGGACGGGCTCGTCCAGGGCAGAGAGACGTCACAAACGAACGTTTGCGGACAAGCGACCTGCGCCGCGGCCGGTTGATGCTGAAATGTTCCATGCACTCGGGAAGGTACAAGGCATCCTCCGGAATTCACTCGCTCCCCGTGGCCGAGGAGCCCTTCCGCGCACTGCTGGAGGCGGCTCCCGACGCGATGGTGATCGTGGACGACGCCGGGGTGATCCGCCTGGTCAACGCCCAGACGGAGTCGCTGTTCGGCTACCCCCGCAGCGAACTGCTCGGGCGCCCCGTCGAGATCCTGGTCCCGCAGCGTTTCCGCGCCCAGCATCCGAGCCACCGCCTCGGCTACTCCGGCAACCAGCAGGTCCGCCCGATGGGCGCCAACCTGGAGCTGTACGGACTGCGCAGGGACGGAGCCGAGTTCCCGGTCGAGATCAGCATCAGCCCGCTGCAGACGCCCGACGGACTCCTCATCTCCGCCGCCGTGCGCGACGTCAGCGAACGCCAGGCGGCCGAAGCGCGCTTCCGCGCCCTGCTGGAGGCCGCCCCGGACGCCATCGTCATCGTGGACGACGGCGGCACCATCCAACTGGTCAACGCCCAGACGGAGACCCTGTTCGGCTACGGACGCGAGGAACTCCTCGGCCGCCAGGTGGAGATGCTCGTCCCGCAGCGCTTCCACCAGTTCCACCCCGCCCACCGGCACGGCTACGTCGACAACCGCCGCGTCCGCCCGATGGGCGCGGGCCTGAACCTGCACGGGCTGCGCAAGGACGGGGGCGAGTTCCCCGTGGAGATCAGCCTCAGCCCGCTGGAGACCCCCGAGGGCACCCTCGTCTCCGCGGCCATCCGGGACGTCAGCGAGCGCAAGGCCGCCGAAGCCCAACTGGCCCAGCTCTACGAGCAGCAGCGCCATGTCGCCCTGACGCTGCAGCGCAGCCTGATGGGCTCACCCGCCCCGCTGCCCGGGATGGACACCTCCAGCCGCTACTTCCCCGCACGACAGGGCGCCGGTGTGGGCGGGGACTGGTTCGACCTGATCGCCCTGGGCGGCGGCCGGGTGGGAGTGCTGATCGGCGACGTCATGGGCCGTGGCCTGGAGGCGGCCGCCGTCATGGGCCAGTTGCGGTCGGCCTCGCACGCCCTGGCCAAGACCGGCATGCCGCCCTGGCAGTTGATGCGCGCCCTGGACGCGGTCGTCAGCGAGATGCCCGACCAGCTCGTCACCTGCTGCTACATGATCCTCGACCCGGACGAGAGCGCCCTGACCGTGTGTTCCGCCGGACATCTGCCGGTACTGGAGGTGGATGTCACCGGGCGGGTCCGCAGACTCCCGGTCCCGGTCAGCGTGCCCCTGGGCGTAGGCGAGGTGCCCCACCAGGAGACCCGGCTGACCGTGCCGCCGGACTCGGTGCTGGCCCTGTACACCGACGGCCTGGTGGAGACCCCCACCAGCGACATCGAGGAGCAAATCGGCGCGCTGGCGGTCGCGTTGGAGAAGGCCGTCAGCGCCACCCCCTGTCTGGAGCGGGCCGCCGACGCCGTCCTCGCCGCTCTGCTGCCCGACCCGCAGGACTACGCGGACGACGTGACCCTGCTGCTCACCCGTATCCCTCCGGCGCCGCTGACCGCCGTCTCCGCGCTGCTGTCGGCGCAGCCGGTGAGTGTGGGGGAGGGGCGCCGCTTCCTGCGCCGCACCCTGCGGGACTGGGACTGCGAGGACCTGATCGACACCGCCTGCCTGCTGGCCTCCGAACTGCTCGCCAACTCCGTGCGGCACGCGTGCGACCCCCTGCGGTTGCGGCTGCGCCGGACGAGGGACGAACTCAACATCGAGGTGTGCGACGGCAGCCCGGTGCTGCCGCAGGCCAGGACCGCCGCGCTCGACGAGGAGTCGGGCCGCGGACTGGCGCTGCTGGACCAACTGGCCCTGTCCTGGGGCACCTTGCCCACGCAGGAGGGCAAAGCGGTGTGGTTCTCGCTCCCTCTGCCCGATCGCGGTCCCTGAGACGCCCTCGCGCGGCGCGTTCGCCGGGAACGGCGAACGGGGAAGGGCGCGCGGGGCCGCCCCTGACGACCCGGGGTGACTACCGGGTCGGTCCGGAGAGGGGACGGTGATAACGAATGCCTGGGCGCCCGCTGAGCGTGATGTCCCCGACGACGGTGAACCCGTTACGGGCGAGGACCTTCTGCGAGGCGAGGTTGTCCGTCGTGGTGCGCGCGACGAGGGACGTCAGCCCGTACGTCGCGGCGGCACGTGCGCACACCTCGGCGACCGCGGCGGTCGCGACGCCCCGTCCCGTCGCGCGTTCGCCGATGCGGTACCCGAGTTCGGCGTTTCCGTCCTGGACGTCCACGAGATTGACCCTGCCCACGAGGTCGCCCCGCTCGTCCACCACGACGTGGAAGTGGCAGGCGCCGGTGTCCTGTTCGGCGAGGAGGGCACGGTGGCGAGCCGCGAACTCGCTGAAGTAGTCGTCGCCGCGGTCCGGGATGATCCGGGCGAAGAACTCCCGGTTCTCCCGCTCGAATGCCAGTAGCGCCGGCGCGTGGTCGGCCCGCAACCGCTCCAGCTTCGTCATGGCGGCAGCATACGACCCGGCGATCACCTACCGCCGGGAGCCGGGACGAGTACGCCGGGGAGGAAGGAGGCGTACCGGTCAACCACGGGTGAGCCGGGCGAGGTGGGGGTCCAGGTGCTGCACGCGTCCGGGCAGTTCCTCGCGCACGTCGCCGGGGGGCCTGATCCGGGACCGGCCCCTGGTGGAGGTGCCGGGGTTCCCATGCCGGCGCAGGTGTCGGCCCCGGACCAGACCAGCCGCGTACCCGGCAACGGGGCGCCGATACAGGAACTTTGTGCACAAGACGTGAGAATGCTCCGCACATACGGGTAGGGGCGCACCGACCGTCGGTGCGCCCCTCCCCGTATGTGAG
>NZ_JBSGZN010000090.1:0-8239 GCF_053611025.1 Streptomyces sp. NPDC054842 | reverse complement strand
GTCGACCCGGACCTCTATCAGCACATCGACCCCGAGCAGGTCGGCAACACCATGCGGATGCTCGTCTCCGACATGGCCGGCCGCGCCTCCATCGAGCTCAAGGGCAAGGAACTGGGCGTCGACCTCGGCGGCGACCGCGCACTCGTCGCCCGCGTCGTCGAACGTGTCAAGGAACGCGAACTCCAGGGCTACACCTACGAAGCCGCCGACGCCTCCTTCGAACTCCTCCTGCGCGAGGAGGCCGAGGGCCGCGCCCGCACGTACTTCGAGGTCGAGTCCTGGCGGGCCATCGTCGAGGACCGCCCCGACGGCACCCACGCCAACGAGGCGACCGTGAAGCTCTTCGCCAAGGGCGAGCGCATCGTCGCCACCGCGGAGGGCAACGGCCCGGTCAACGCCCTCGACCGGGCCCTGCGGGTCGCCCTGGAGAAGATCTACCCCCAGCTCGCCCAGCTGGAGCTGGTCGACTACAAGGTCCGCATCCTGGAGGGCAAGCACGGCACGTCCTCCACGACCCGCGTCCTGATCTCCACGTCCGACGGCACCGGCGAGTGGTCCACGGTGGGCGTCGCCGAGAACGTCATCGCCGCGTCCTGGCAGGCGCTGGAGGACGCGTACACGTACGGCCTGCTGCGCGCGGGGGTGGAACCGGCGGCCTGACCCCGGCCGCCGGGCGGGACGGGGTGTGCGACCCGCCTGGCGCGGGGACGAATGGTCGGTTCCTCCGGCGCCCGGGGGGCCGGGCGCCGGAGGACGTCAACCGCCGGCCCGATCCGCACGACCGGCCCTGGCCCGCGGATCTCAGCAGGAGTCCTCGGCGAGTTCCTCGAACTCGCCGAGGCTCATGGCGCGGTCGTCCGCCCAGACCTGGCCGGCTTCCAGCGCGGCGACGTCCTCCGTGGCGAAGGTGACGACGCCGTTGTACGAGTCGCCGGTGACGTAGTGACCGAAGGAGAGGGTGTACGAGTGCAGCGGCAGCAACCGCTGCACCCCCCGGTGGCGGGGTGACCAGGCGGCCGGGGGAGTTAACAGCGGGAAACGCGCGTCCCCGCTGCGCTGCCCCTTCGCCTGCCGGCCCGTGACGCCCGCACCCGCCCCGCCCCCGTCGGCCCGGTCCTCCAGCGACGGCCCCCGGTACGAGTCGTCCCCGCAGGGCCGCAGCAGGACCTCCGGCTCACCGTCCGCGCCCTTGAAGACGGCCGCGAGCGGCAGGTCGACGGCCGCGCAGCCGGTCAGCAGCAGCGTTCCGGCCACGCATCCCGCCACCGCGGCGACTCCTCGGCGCACGGCCCCCGCCCCTCCGGCGGCCGCCCGGCCGCGCTCGTCACCTCACTGCAGACGCCACTTCTGGTTCGTCGCGCCCGTGCAGGTCCAGATCTGGATCCTCGTGCCATTGGCCGATGAATTGTCCGTCACGTCAAGGCACTTGTCCGCCGCCGTGTTCACCACGTCGCCGGTCGAGGCGTTGTACGACCAGCGCTGGGCCCCCGTGCCGTTGCAGTCGTAGAGCTGCACCTTGGCGCCGTCGGCGGTGGACGCGGAGGTGACGTCCAGGCACTTGCCGAGCGCCTGGACCGAGCCGTCGGCCTTCACCGTCCAGCGCTGGGCGGCCGAGCCGTTGCAGTCCTGGAGCTGGACGGCCGAGCCGTTCGCGGAGGAACCGCCCGCCACGTCGAGGCACTTGCCCGCGAGCCCCACGAAGGAGCCCGTCCGGTCGCCGCCCCCGGCCTGCGTGCCGGACCAGGTGAACGTCGCCGACGTCTTGCCCGGCAGCGAGTAAGTGGCGTGCTGCGAGCCCCAGTTGATGGTCACCGTCTTCGCCGAGGACGCGTCGTTGTACGCGATCAGGGCCTTGGAGCCGTCCGGGTTGCGCCAGGCCACGTTCGGCACCGACGCGCTCGCCGTGGACGCGATCCGCTGCGCGCCCGGCCGGACGAACTTCGTCAGGTGGCCCATCGTGTAGTACTCGACCGTGTAGTCGACCTGCCCGCTCTGCCCGTCGCCGTTGTGGACCGTGATCAGCCCCGAGCAGGTGCCGCAGCCGCCGTTGTGCGGACCCCGGTTCTGGTCCACGGCCAGCGACCACTTGGTCACCGACTTCGCCCAGTTCCGCGTGTAGTCGACGATGTTCAGCATGTCCTCGCGCTGCTGGTTGGCGATCCACGTCCCGCCCGAGTGCTCGGTGCCGAAGGCGTCCAGCGACGGGTACTGGTTGTGCACGGAGGTCTGCTTGGCGACGTCGCCGCCGTAGCCGTGCCAGGCGATCCCGCCGAAGTTCGGATGCGAACGGACCGCCGCGTCGTCCACGGTCTGGGCGGCGTAGGAGTCGTACACGTCCCAGTTCCAGTCGTGCGCCAGCACCTTCGTGGACAGCCCCGCCGCCTGGAGCTTGGGCAGCAGCTCGCTCTTGGTGAAGTAGGCGAGCCCGGAGGCGTTCCAGCTCATCGACGGGTAGCCGGCGCAGCACGTCGGCTCGTTCTGCGCGGTGACGTAGGCGACCGGCACGCCCTGGTCCCGGTACGCCTGGAGGTACTTCACGAAGTACGAGGCGTACGCGCCGTAGTGCTCCGCCTTGAGCCAGCCGCCGTTGAGCTGGCCGCTGTCCTTCATCCAGGCGGGCGCGGTCCACGGCGAGGCCGTCACGGTCAGCGCCGGATTCAGCTGGCGGGCCTGCTTGGTCAGCGGCACCACGTCGGCCAGGTCGTGTGCGATCGAGAACTCGGAGAGGTCGGCGTCGGTCTGCCCGGCCGGCACGTCGTCGTAGGTGTAGCCGTAGCGGGCCAGGTCGGAGGCGCCCATGGGGTTGCGCAGGAACGAGAGCCCGATGCCGTCCGTGGGGGAGAACAGCTTGCGCATGGTCGCGTCCCGGGTGGACTGCGACAGGGCCCCGCTGCTGTTCATCAGCCAGGCGGCGGTGTCGGTGAAGGAGGCGCCGCCGCCGGTGAAGGTCTGGTAGCGGGTGTTCTCGTCCACGGTGATGTTCTCACCGCTCCCGCCGCTGCCCGCCTGGAAGGCGAAGGGCGTTTGCGCCTGCAAGCCACGGGTGACATGGCGGCCGCCGGAGTCGTCCGTGGTGGTCAGGTACGCGGTGACCTGCTCACCGGCGGCCCGCGCGGGCGCGGCGGCGACGGCGGTGAGGCCGGCGGTGGTGAGCAGTGCGGCGACGAGAAGGCGCGCCGCCCGGGTCGTTCTCCTCGTGAGTCGTGCGGTGTGCATGGTGCGCCGCCCTTCTGGGGGTGGGGGAGTGGGGCGTGCGACCCGTGAGTATTTGACGGCGGACAGGGCTCGTCAAGGGGTCGCGCGTTCACAAGCCGAAGCGACAACGGCCCTGATCCGGACGGGACTTGGTCGTGTACCGGTTCTGGTGTGAAGTCTTGACGGCTCGGCGGGGCGCCAGTTAACTCACGCCGTGATCTAAGCCGTAAGAGGAACCTGATCGTCTCCGAGGAACGTGAGAGCCGAGAGGAAGCCCATGGGAAGGCTCGACCGGATGTCCGCGCGAAGAACCGCCCTGCTCGCCTGTGCCGCTCTGCTCACCGGACTGCTCCCGCTCACCGCGGCGGGGGCGGCCGCGGGCGCCGACGAACCGGCGCCCGTGCCCGTCGACACCTTCGAGGGCGAGGTCCCGTTCGCGAATCCGCCCGCCGAGGGACTCTTCCCCTGGGGAGGCGACGCCGACGACCCGCCCGAGCTCGCGCTGACCGCCCGCGACGACGCGCCCCAGGGCGCGAAGGTCCTCACCGGCGGCTACGAGATCAGCGGATACGGCGGCTTCACCCACGACTTCGCCTTCGACCGTCCCGCCCACGACTGGTCGGCCCACCAGGGCATCCGCTTCTGGTGGGAGGGCCGGAACAACGGCAAGAAGATCAGTTTCGAGATCAAGGACGGCGGCGCCAACGGCGAGGCCTCCGAGCTGTGGACGACGTCCTTCACGGACGACTTCACCGGCTGGAAACAGATCGAGATCCCCTTCACCGACTTCACCTATCGCACGGACTACCAGCCCGTCGGCGGTATCGACCAGGTCCTCGGCCTCACCGGCATGTGGGGCTACGCGCTCACCCTGCCGACCGGCGTCAAGGGCGACTTCGCCATGGACGGCGTCGAGCTGTACGGGAAGGGCGCCCAGTCCCTGCGGGCGAGCGTGGTCACCGACGCCGCCGTGCACACCGTGAAGGAGGGCGGCGCGGCCGACGTACGGATCTCCGTCGCCACCACCGGCTCCGTCCCGATCTACGAAGCGGTCACCGTCGCCTACGAGACGGCCGGCGGCACCGCCGAGGCCGGCACCGACTACACCCGGGTCGAGGGCGAGGTCACCTTCCCCGCGGGCACCGCCTCCGGCACCTCGCGCACGGTCCGCGTCCCCACGCTCAGGGACCGGTCCGCCGAATCCGCCGAGAGCGTCCCGCTGAAGCTGACCGTCACCGGTGCCAGGGCCCCCGCCGAGAACCCGCAGGTGGTGATCGACGCCCACGGACTGCCGTACCTGGACGCGAGGCTTCCCGTGAAGAAGCGCGTCGCCGACCTGGTCTCCCGGCTGTCGCTTGAGGAGAAGGCCGGGCAGATGACCCAGGCCGAACGCGGCGCGCTCTCGACTCCCGGCGACATCGCCTCGTACGACCTCGGCTCGCTGCTCTCCGGCGGCGGCTCCACCCCGACCCCGAACGTGCCCGAGGCGTGGGCGGGGATGATCGACGCCTTCCAGCTCCGGGCGCAGGCGACGCGGTTCCAGATCCCGCTGATCTACGGCGTGGACGCGGTGCACGGCCACAACAACCTCTTCGGCGCGACGGTCATGCCGCACAACATCGGCATCGGCGCCACCCGTGACCCCCGGCTCGCCGAGCGGACCGGCGAGGTGACCGCGGCCGAGGTGCGGGCGACCGGCATCCCGTGGGACTTCGCGCCCTGCCTGTGCGTGACGCGCGACGAGCGCTGGGGCCGTTCCTACGAGTCCTTCGGCGAGGACCCGGCCCTCGTCAAGTCGATGGAGACGGTCATCCAGGGTCTCCAGGGCGCCCGCGACGGCAGGGACCTGAAGGACGACGACCGCGTGCTGGCCACGGCCAAGCACTACGTCGGCGACGGCGGCACCGGGTACGGCTCCTCGGCCACCGGCTCCTACACCATCGATCAGGGCATCACGAAGGTCACCCGCCAGGAGCTGGAGGCGGTGCACCTCGCGCCGTTCAGGACCGCCGTGGACCGGGGCGTCGGCACGGTCATGCCGTCCTACTCCTCGCTCGACATCATCGGCGACGACGCCGGCCCGGTGAAGATGCACGCCGACGCGGAGATGATCAACGGGGTCCTCAAGGGCCGCATGGGCTTCGACGGCTTCGTCATCAGCGACTGGGCGGCCATCGACCAGATCCCCGGCGACTACGCCTCCGACGTCCGCACCTCCGTCAACGCCGGTCTCGACATGATCATGGTCCCGTACGAGTACAAGAACTTCCGTACGACCCTGGTCGACGAGGTGAGGGCCGGCCGGATCAGCGAGCGGCGGGTGGACGACGCCGTGTCCCGCATCCTGGCGCAGAAGTTCCGGCTGGGCCTCTTCGAGAAGCCGTACGCGGACACCGCCAAGGCGTCCCGGATCGGTTCGTCCGCCCACCGGGCCGTGGCCCGCCAGGCGGCGGCCGAGTCCCAGGTGCTGCTGAAGAACAAGGGCGGGGTGCTGCCCCTGAAGAAGTCCCAGAAGGTGTACGTCGCCGGTTCCAACGCGGACGACCTCGGCAACCAGACCGGCGGCTGGACCATCACCTGGCAGGGCGCGTCCGGGAGCATCACGGACGGCACCACCGTCCTCCAGGGCATGAAGAAGGCCGCCCCCGGAGCCAGGATCGACTACTCCAAGGACGCCTCGGCCCCGACCGACGGCTACGACGTCGGTGTGGTCGTCGTCGGCGAGACCCCGTACGCCGAGGGTGTCGGCGACGTCGGCAACGGCAACGACCTGGAACTGACCGCCGCGGACAAGGCCGCCGTCGACAAGGTGTGCGGCGCCATGAAGTGCGCGGTGCTGGTCGTCTCCGGCCGGCCCCAGCTGATCGGGGACCGGCTCGGCGGCATCGACGCCCTGGTGGCCTCCTGGCTGCCGGGCACCGAGGGCGACGGCGTGGCCGACGTGCTCTACGGGAAGCGGGCCTTCACCGGTCAACTCCCCGTCACCTGGCCCAAGTCGGAGGCCCAGCTGCCGATCAACGTCGGGGACGCCTCGTACGACCCGCAGTTCCCGTACGGCTGGGGCCTGACGACGCTGACGAAGGTGCCCGGGGGCGGTTCCGCGGCCCTGCGGACCCTGGCCCTGGTGGCCGCGAAGGCCGAGCGGCTCGGCGCGGACGAGGCCGGACGCGCCGCCGTGACCAAGGCGCGGCTGCTCGTCCAGCAGAAGATCGGCACGAGGATCACGTCCGCGACGGCCAAGCCCTTCGCCGACGCCGACCATCTCCTGCTGACCGGCCGTTACAAGGAGGCGGTGGCCAGGCTGACGACGGCGTACAAGTCGGCCTGATCCCCGGCCGGAACTCCGGAGGGGCCGCACGCCGGCCCCTCCGGAGTCACGTCCGGCCGGCCCGGGTCACTGGCTACTCCTGAAGTCACGTCCGGCCACCCCCGGGTCACTGGCCACCCTCTGACCACGTGCAATCCCCCTTCACTGGCCACCCCGGTCCGCCGGCCGCCCCCGGTCCGCCGGGGTCCCGGCCCACCCGTCGGCCCCGGCCTTCCGCGCGGCCTTCCGGCAGGCCGCGTCGGGGTCCCGAGCCGGACGGCCCGGATGCCCGGTTCCGGGCGGGTTCAGGTAGCTTCGAAGGTATGAAGGCCGCACTGACCCGGGGCTTCCCCGGTCTGCTGATCGCGCTCGTCCTCGCCGCGCTGGCCCTGCTCTCCACCGGCGCGCCGCCGGCCCACGCGGCCACCGACGTCTCGACGGTCGCGCGGGCACTGCGCGAGAACCCGGTCTACGTCGATCCGGCCGCCTCCGCCCAGCTGTCCGCGCAGGAGGCCGACGCCCTCTCCGAGAAGATCGAGAAGGCGGACAAGCCCGTCTTCGTCGCCGTCCTGCCCGCGGACTTCCCCACGCAGAGTCTCTTCAGCAACCTGCGCACCGCCACCGGGATCACCGGCCTCTACGCGATCAGGCTGGGTGACCGGTTCGACGCGCGCGCCGACTCCTCCGTGATGACCCGCCCGGCCGTCCGGAACCTCGTCAGCAGCGTCCAGGGCGAGGACGCCGCGACCCAGCTGAACGACTTCACGGACCGCGCCCTCGCCGGGATCCGCGGTTCGGCCCCCGCGAGCTGGGGCTCCGGTGGCGGGGACGACGTGCCCGCCGGCGCGCTGATCACCGTCGGCGCGGTCGCCGTCGCGGGCGGCGCGGGCGCGTACACGCTGGTCCGCCGGAACCGGCGCCGCAAGGAGGAGGAGCAGCGGGCCGCCCTCGACCGGCTCCGCGTGGTCGTCGACGAGGACATCACCGCCTTCGGCGAGGAGCTGGACCGGCTCGACTTCCATCCCGGGGAGAAGGGCGCGGACGACGCGATGCGCGCGGACTACGAGCGCGCGCTGGACGCCTACGAGCAGGCGAAGCAGTCGATGGCCGCCGCCCGGCGCCCGGAGGACGTGCGCCCGGTCACCGAGACCCTCCAGGACGGGCGCTACTCGCTCGCCGTGCTCGCCGCGCGCCGTGAGGGACGGCCGCTCCCCGAGCGCCGCGCCCCCTGCTTCTTCGACCCCCGCCACGGTCCGTCGGTCGCCGACGAGACGTGGACCCCGCCGGGCGGCGCGCCCCGCGAGGTGCCCGTCTGCGCGGCGGACCGCACCCGCCTCGCCGAGGGCTTCGACCCGGCGATCCGCGAGGTCGACACCGCGTACGGCCGCCGCCCGTACTGGGACGCCGGGCCGGCCTACGGCCCCTGGGCCGGCGGCTACTTCGGCGGCGGCATCCTCCCGGGCCTGCTGATCGGCACGCTGCTCGGCAGCGCCATGTCCTCCCCGGCGTACGCGGCGGACTACGGCTCCGGCTACGGCGACTTCGGTGCCGGCGGCTACGGCGGCTACGACGGCGGCGACGTCTCCGGCGCGAACTTCGACCCCGGTGACTTCGGCGGCGGGTTCGGGGACGGCGGAGGCGGCGGCGACTTCGGCGGCGGCGGGGGAGGGGACTTCGGCGGCGGCTTCTGACCCGTCCGCACACGACCGGGCCGGCCGGGGCGTCCCTGAGGGAAGC
>NZ_JBSGZN010000089.1:0-9494 GCF_053611025.1 Streptomyces sp. NPDC054842 | reverse complement strand
CAGCCCGCCGCCCTCCAACTGCGCCTGCTCCAGACCGTGGTGGCCGTCGCCGCCGAGAAGAACTCCACCCTCGTCCTGCCCTTCCCGGTGGAACTGCTGCGCTTCCTCGAACGCGCCCAGACGGGTGCGCCGCAGCCCGCGCAACAGCCCGCGCCGGCCGCGCAACAGCCGTCGACGGAGACCCCGGAGCCCGCACTGCGGCCGGTGTCCGAGACCTCTCCGCAACCGGTGCGGGAGCAACTCCAGCCCCGCGAAGCCCGCGAGGAACCGGACGAGTCAGGGGCGAAATCCGGACAGGGCTAGACCTCACAGACCGCACAGGCGGTGCTCGCACACAGTGTTTGCAGTGCGAATTCATGGGGTCGGTCACGCCGGGTCAGGGCGTAGGGGGCGCAAGCCCGTTGCCATGGGCGCGTCCGGAAGTCGACCTTGTGGGCGCCCCGTCGACGTCGGAATAGTGGGCGCCGCACCGTTGGCATGAACGCGGCTTTTTACGGTGTGCCGGGTTCATGTCCGTACGCCTTCCGGTCCCGGAGGTCCCCACGACCTCCTCGACCGACCCCCCACAGGAGGACGTCAGTTGAAGCACCGACGCATATCCGGGCGGCGCGCCGCCGTGGCAGGTGCGGGCATCGCCGCACTGGTCACCGCGGGAGTCACCTTCCAGACTGCGAACGCCGGCGAGGTCGCGAAGTCGCCCGAGCCGCGGACGCTCTCCATCGCGGCGGCCGGAAAACTCGCCTCGGTCCTCGGCGAGGACCTGGGCACCGACGCGGCGGGAACGTATTACGACGCGAAGGCCGAGCACCTCGTCGTCAACGTGCTGGACGAGACCGCCGCGAGGACCGCGCGGGCGGCCGGCGCGAAGGCCAGAGTCGTCGAGAACTCCCTCGCCGAGCTGAAGGGCGCCCGTACGGCGCTGAAGCGGGACGCGACGATCCCCGGCACCTCGTGGGCCACCGACCCGGCCGGCAACAAGGTCGTCGTCACCGCGGACCGCACGGTCTCCAAGGCCGAGTGGGCCAAGCTGTCCGAGGTCGTCGACGGACTCGGCGGCAAGGCCGAACTGCGGCGCACGAAGGGGGAGTTCAAGCCCTTCATCGCCGGCGGCGACGCGATCACCGGAGGCGGCGGGCGCTGCTCGCTCGGCTTCAACGTGGTCAAGGACGGCCAGCCCTACTTCATCACCGCCGGGCACTGCACGGAGTCGATCTCGACCTGGTCGGACTCCGCCGGCAACCAGATCGGCACCAACGAGCAGTCCGGCTTCCCGGACAACGACTTCGGTCTGGTGAAGTACACCGCGGACGTCGCCCATCCCAGCGAGGTCGACCTCTACAACGGTTCCGCGCAGGCCATCACCAAGGCGGGCGACGCCACCGTGGGCCAGAAGGTGACCCGCAGCGGCTCCACGACCCAGGTCCACGACGGCACGGTCACCGGCCTGGACGCCACCGTGAACTACGGCAACGGCGACATCGTCAACGGCCTCATCCAGACCGACGTCTGCGCCGAGCCCGGTGACAGCGGCGGCTCGCTCTTCTCGGGCGACACCGCGATCGGCCTCACCTCGGGCGGCAGCGGCGACTGCACCTCGGGCGGCGAGACCTTCTTCCAGCCGGTCACCGAGGCTCTCTCGGTGTTCGGCGCCCAGATCGGCTGACGGCTCACCGTCCGTACGGAGGTCCCGCCCCCACCGGTTGTGGGGGCGGGACCTCCGCGTTCGCGTGCCCGGGCGGGGCTTCTCGCAGCGCTCCTAGGCGGGCCGAGGCGATGTCTCGGCCGGTGCCTGGTGCTTCCTGCGCAGGGCCGCGGCCAGGAGGGCCACCGTGCTGCCCACCACCGCCCAGGCCGAGAGCACCAGCAGGGAGACGGTCACGTCGTTGCCCTTGAAGTAGGCGATCGAGCGGGCCGCCCAGGTGCCGGCGCCGGGTGGCAGGGCCGGTCCGATCGCCTTCCAGAACGGCGGCAGCATGGGCAGCGGGAAGGCCCCGCCCGCGCTCGGGTTGCCCGCGATCACGATCAGCAGGATGGCCAGCCCGATGCCGACGATCCCGAAGATGCCCTGGAGGGCGAGCGTGGCGGCGCCGACCGCGAAGGTGGTCAGGGCGCCCAGGCCCCACAGGGCCCAGACGCTGCCCGGCAGGGCGCCGAGGACCGGCCCGATGATGACCGCGCCGCCGAGCCCGCCGATGATCGCGATGAGGGCCATCACGACGAGCCGGATCGTCGCGCGGCGCGGGTTGGCGGGCCGGGCGCCCGAGCTGATCGCGAGGATCGACGCCGCGAGGTAGCCGCCGACGCACCAGCCGACGACCAGGTAGAAGGACGAGAGCCCGTCGAAGTCCTGGTCCGAGGCGGGCGCCAGATCGACGACCCGGACGTCGCGCCGCTCGCCCCTCTCCAGGGAGGCGGTGAGCGCCTCCAGCGTGTTGGTGAGGGCGGTTCCGCCGCCGGAGGCGACCAGCAGGGTGTCGGTGGTGCCGGACGGGTCGACGACCAGGGCGCCGTCGATGTCGCGGTTCATGATCTGCCGGCGGGCCGCGGCCGCGTCCTCTACCACCCGCGGGTCCAGCGGTTCGCCCGGAAGCTGCCGCAGCCGGCTGACGGTCCGCTCGGCCGCCCCCTCGGGCGCGACGACTCCGAAGGGCACGTCCTTGGGCTTCGGGTCGTGCAGCGCGCCCACGTAGGAGGCGATGAAGAGGAGCTGGAGGGCGATGACACCGATGACCAGGAGCGTGGCCCGCGGGGTGACCGCGTCCTTCACCTCGTCGAGAAAGGACGTACGCGGCGCGTCGGCTCCGGCTCTCTGCGTCATGCCCCCACGCTCCGGGCCGCATGGTGTTTGCGCAGGTGGGACGGGTCCGAACGGATGTAGCACGTCTGTTCGAAAATTGGTCTATGGTGGAGGTGAGGCAGTTGGGAACTAATGTTCGAGAGCCTGGCCAGGGGCTCACGGGTACGGGAGGTGCGTGTGCCGGGGTTCACGCATCTGCACACCGTCTCCGGGTTCTCCGTGCGGTACGGGGCCTCGCACCCGGAGCGGCTGGCCGAGCGTGCCGCCGAGCGGGGCATGGACGCCCTCGCGCTCACCGACCGGGACACCGTCGCGGGCGTGGTCCGGTTCGCCAAGGCGTGCGCGAAGGCGGGCGTCCGTCCGCTGTTCGGCGCCGAGCTCGCGGTGGGGGAGCCCGAGCGCGGGGAGAGGCGGCGCACCCCGGTCCGCGGCGGTGCCTTCGTCGACGAGTCGGCGCCGCGCGCGACCTTCCTCGCCCGGGACGGCGCGGCCGGCTGGGCCGACCTCTGCAGAATCGTTACGGCATCCCAGGCCGGCGAGGGCCCGCCCGTGCTGCCCCGGTCGGACAACCACGCCGAGGGCCTGACCGTCCTGCTCGGCCCCGCCTCGGACGTCGGCCGCGCACTCGCCGCCGGGCGCCCCGACCGGGCCGCGGAACTGCTCGTGCCCTGGCGGGAGGGGTACGGCGACGCCCTGCGTCTGGAGGCCGTCTGGCACGGGCGCGAGGGCACCGGCCCCGGCTCGCTTCGGCTGGCCGCGCGCACCGTCGGCTTCGCCGCCGAGCAGGGCGTGCGGCCGGTGCTCAGCAACGCCGTCCGGTACGCCGACCCCGGCCTGGGCCCGGTCGCCGACGTCCTGGACGCCGCCCGCCGCCTGGTCCCCGTCGACCCCCGGCGCGGGCTGGACAGCGGCGAGGCCTGGCTCAAGGACCCGGGTGCCATGCTGGGTGCCGCCGAGCGGATCGTCGAGGCCGCCGGCTTCCGCCGTGAGACCGCCCACCGGCTGCTCGAACAGACGCAGGCCACCGCCGCCGAATGCCGCGTCGACCCCGAGGAAGACCTCGGCATCGGCGCCGTCCACTTCCCCGAGCCGCACCTCGTCGGGGCCGGCCGGCGCACCGCCCAGCGCGCCCTGGCCTCCCGGGCGGCGGCGGGCATGGTCCTGCGCGGCTACGCCGGACGCCGGGACTACTGGGAGCGGATGCACCGGGAACTGGACATCATCGCCCACCACAACTTCGCCTCCTACTTCCTGACGGTCGCTCAGGTCGTGGACGACGTACGGGGGATGGGGATCCGGGTCGCCGCGCGCGGTTCCGGCGCCGGCTCGCTGGTCAACCACCTCCTCGGGATCGCGCACGCCGACCCCGTCGAGCACGGGCTGCTGATGGAGCGCTTCCTGTCCAAGCGCCGCTCGGTACTGCCCGACATCGACATCGACGTGGAGTCCGCACGCCGGATCGAGGTCTACCGCGCGATCATCGGCCGGTTCGGCACCGAGCGGGTGGCGACCGTCGCGATGCCCGAGACCTACCGCGTCCGGCACGCCATCCGCGACGTGGGCGCCGCCCTGTCCATGGACCCGGCCGACATCGACCGGATCGCCAAGTCCTTCCCGCACATCCGCGCCCGCGACGCCCGCGCGGCCCTGGACGAGCTGCCCGAACTGCGGCAGCTGGCGGGGGAGAGGGAGAAGTACGGGCGGCTGTGGGAACTGGTCGAGGCCCTCGACGCCCTGCCGCGCGGGGTCGCCATGCACCCGTGCGGGGTGCTCCTGTCCGACGCCTCCCTCCTCGCCCGTACGCCGGTCGTGCCGACCAGCGGCGAGGGCCTGCCCATGTCGCAGTTCGACAAGGAGGACGTCGAGGACCTCGGGCTGCTCAAGCTCGACGTCCTCGGCGTGCGGATGCAGTCCGCGATGGCGCACGCCGTGGCCGAGGTGGAGCGGGCGACGGGGGACGCCGTGGACCTGGACGCCGTACCGCAGGGCGACCCGGCGACGTACCGGCTCGTGCAGTCCACCGAGACGCTGGGCTGCTTCCAGATCGAGTCGCCGGGCCAGCGGGACCTGGTCGGGCGCCTGCAGCCCGAGACCTTCCACGATCTCGTCGTCGACATCTCGCTCTTCCGGCCGGGTCCGGTCGCCGCCGACATGGTGCGGCCGTTCATCGAGGCGCGGCACGGCCGGGCACCCGTCCGCTATCCGCACCGGGACCTGGAGGAACCGCTGAAGGGGACGTACGGGGTCGTCGTCTTCCACGAGCAGATCATCGACATCGTCGACATCATGACCGGCTGCGGACGCGACGAGGCGGACCGGGTGCGGCGCGGGCTGTCCGACCCGGAGTCGCAGGCGCGGATCCGCTTCTGGTTCGCCCAGCACGCGGCGGCGAAGGGGTACGACGCCGAGACCATCACGCGCACCTGGGAGATCGTCGAGGCGTTCGGGTCGTACGGCTTCTGCAAGGCGCACGCCGTCGCCTTCGCCGTCCCGACGTACCAGTCGGCGTGGCTGAAGGCCCATCACCCGGCCGCCTTCTACGCGGGGCTGCTCACCCACGACCCCGGGATGTACCCGAAGCGGCTGCTGCTCGCGGACGCGCGGCGCAGGGGGGTGCCGATCCTGCCGCTGGACGTGAACCGGTCGGCGGTCGCCCATCGTATCGAACTGGTGTCTGAATACAGGGGTGTCAGGAACGTGTGGGGGGTACGACTGGCCCTCTCCGACGTGCACGGCATCAGCGAGGCCGAGGCCGCCCGGATCGCGGACGGGCAGCCGTACGCCTCCCTGCTCGACTTCTGGGAGCGCGCCCGGCCGAGCCGGCCGCTCACCCAGCGGCTGGCGCAGGTCGGCGCCCTCGACGCGTTCGGCGCCAACCGCCGTGACCTGCAACTGCACCTGACGGAACTCCACCGGGGCGCGCGCGGCGGACGCGGCGACCAGCTCCCGCTGGCGGGCGGCCGGCGGACGGCCTCGGCCGGCCTGCCGGACCTCGACGAGGCGGAGAAGCTCAGCGCCGAGCTGGGCATCCTCTCCATGGACACCTCCCGCAACCTGATGGACGACCACCGGGAGTTCCTCAAGGAGCTGGGCGTGGTCACGGCCCGCCGGCTGCGGGAGGCGCGCAACGGCGAGACGGTCCTGGTCGCGGGCGCCAAGGCGGCCACCCAGACCCCGCCGATCCGCTCCGGCAAGCGTGTCATCTTCTCCACGCTGGACGACGGCACGGGCCTGGTCGACCTGGCCTTCTTCGACGACTCCCACGACACCTGCGCGCACACCGTGTTCCACTCCTGGCTGCTGCTCGTGCGCGGAGTGGTCCAGCGCCGCGGCTCACGCGGCTTCAGCGTGGTGGGGGCCGCCGCCTGGAACCTCGCGGACCTGCTGGAGGTGCGCCGAGAGGAGGGCCTGGAGGGGGTGGCCGCCCGGCTGGCCGACGCGGACGCCGCCGCCCGCGACGGCTCCGCCGCCCCACCGCCGGACGGCGATGGTCCGTCCCGGGCCAGGGTCGCGGGTTCCGACGGGCTGCCCCGCCCGACCGGTTCCGCCGCCCAGGACCGGATGGAGAGCCGCAGCATCCGCCTGTCCACGGGGTTCCAGATGCACCCCTGGGCGGATCTGCGTCCGGCGGGCGAAGGGCCCGCGGGAGGAAAGAAGTTGTGGCACCAGAGTCCGGGGAGTGCGGGATGACCATCCTCTGCGTACGTTTCCAGCTGCCTCCGACGCGCGAGGCGGCCCTGCCCCGACTCCTCGTCATGCTGGAGGAGTTCACCCCCGTCGTCGAGGCGCTGCCGCCCGACGCCGCGCTGGTGGACCTGCGGGGCGCCGAACGGTACTTCGGCCGGGGCGTCGTGGAACTCGCCTCGGTGATACGGGTGCGGGCCCTCGCCCACCACGGGGTGGACTGCGTGATCGGGGCAGGGCCAGGACCGATGCTGGCCCGCATGGCCCTGCGGGAGGCCGGGCGCGGCAACACCCGTGTGGTGCCCGGAGATCCGGACTCCGTCCGGGAGTTCCTCGCGGACCAGCCGGTCGCCGCGCTGCCCGGCGTCGGCACAGCGACCGCCCGCACTCTGGGCGAGTACGGCCTCGACACCGTCGGCAAGGTCGCCGCCGCGCCCCTGTCCACCTTGCAGCGCCTCACCACCGCCCGCGCGGGCCGCGAGCTGCACGAGAAGGCCTCCGGGACCGACCGCGGCCGGGTCGTGCCGAACGCGGCCGCACGCTCCCTGGCCACCGAACGCCCCTTCTCGCGGGACGAGTTGGACCCCGGCCGGCACCGCATGGCCCTGCTGTCCGCCACGGGGGAACTGGGCGCCCGGCTGCGCTCCCTGGAGCAGGTGTGCCGCACGCTGACGCTCACCGTGCGCTACGCCGACCGCTCCGCGACGGTCCGCAGCCGCACGCTGAAGGAGCCGACCGCGCACTCCTCGGCGCTCACCGCGGAGGCGTACCGCATGTACGAGGCGCTCGGACTCCAGCGCGCCCGCGTCCGTGCGGTCACCCTGCGCGCCGAGGGGCTGACCCCGGCCGAACAGGCCTCCCACCAGCTCACGTTCGACCCCGTGGACGAGAAGGTCCGCCGCGTCGAGGAGGCGGCGGACCGGGCGCGGGCCCGCTTCGGGGCGCATGTGATCGTGCCGGGGACGCTGGCGGCGTGACCCGAGGCCCACGCCCCGCGCGCGATGGCCCAGTGCGCCCTTTTCCCTTCCCTGCGGCCTCAGTTGGCCCACGGGGGCGTCACGCGGGTGCCGTCGGCCAGCTCCGCCTCCAGGCCGATGGAGGTGGTGACCCAGGCGGTCGACGGCTGCCGGGTGGGGTTCTCGACGCCGAACACCGCGCCGGGGGTGATGATCAGGACGTCGCCCGCCTCGATCCGCTCGGTGCGGCCGTCGAGCGTGACCAGCAACTCGCCGGAGAGCAGGTGGAAGATCTCCTCGCGGCTCACGCTGTGCAGCGGGGCCTTCGTGCCCGCGGGGATCTCGCCCCGCCAGGCGCACAGTTCCGTGCTCCCGCTGCGGGGGGAGGCGTAGGAGACGAAACGGGCGCCGTGCATCTCGTGGACGACGGCTTCGGACGAACGGACGACGGGCACGGGGAACCTCCAGCGACATATGGTCAAGCTACTTGACCATATGGTCAGGCGGCTTGACCATTTCGTCAAGGGTGTTTCAATGCTCCTGTGCAGAACTCCGAGGCCATGGCCCTGTCGGCCGCCCTGCTCGCCGTCGCGGGCGACCTGACGCAACGCATTCACGCCGGGGTCGTCGCCCGCGGCTTCGAAGGGCTGCGGCCCGCCCACGGCTTCGCGTTCGCGCGGCTCTCCCCGGACGGAGCGACGGCCACCGACCTCGCCGTCCATCTCGGCATCACCAAGCAGGCCGCGAGCCAGCTCGTCGACGAGCTGGTCCGCAAGGGCTACGTCGAACGTCGGCCGCACCCCGAGGACGCGCGCGCCCGGCTGCTCGTCCTGACCGAACGGGGCCGGGCCTGCACGCGGGCCGCGGAGGAGGCTGCGGCGGAGGCCGTACGGCCCTGGGCGGACCTGCTCGGTGAACGCGAAGTCGAGCTCCTGCGGGCGCAGTTGACGCACATCGCCCCGCGAGGCCCCATCCGCCCCACCTGGTGACGCCGTACCGGCAGCCCCGGTCACCCGTGCAAGTTTTTACTGACGCGTAACTTCACACTTGCCCTACTCGTTCGTAACTTGACGAGTGAACAGCATCCTCGTGATCCGGATCACAGGGCGTACTCCCTCGCAACTCCCTTGAGCCGCAAGGAGATCACACGATGCTGCCCTGGAAGCGTGCACTCAGACCCCTGGCCGCCCTGCTGCTGGCCGCCGCCGTCACCGCCGTCCCCGCCGCCACCGCCCAGGCCGACACCGCCCCCGGCCGGGGCTGGAACAACTACTCCTGCAAGCCCTCCGCCGCCCACCCGCGCCCCGTCGTCCTCGTCCACGGCACCTTCGGCAACTCCGTCGACAACTGGCTCGCCCTCGCGCCCTATCTGGTGGACCGGGGCTACTGCGTCTACTCCCTCGACTACGGGCAGCTCCCCGGCGTCCCGCTCTTCCACGGCCTCGGGCCCATCGACAAGTCCGCCGGACAGCTCCAGGTCTTCGTGGACAAGGTGCTCGCCGCGACCGGCGCCGCCGAGACCGACCTCGTCGGACACTCGCAGGGCGGGATGATGCCCCGCCACTACCTCAAGTTCCTCGGCGGAGCCGCCAAGGTGAACGCCCTCGTCGGCATCGCGCCCGACAACCACGGCACCACCCTGAACGGACTGGCCAACCTGCTGCCGTACTTCCCGGGTGCCGAGGACCTGCTGTCCGCGAGCACGCCGGGACTGGCCGACCAGGTGGCCGGCTCCGCCTTCCTCACCAAGCTGAACGCCGGCGGCGACACCGTCCCCGGCGTCCGCTACACCGTCATCGCCACCAAGTACGACGAGGTGGTCACCCCGTACGGCTCGCAGTTCCTCAGCGGCACGGGCGTCCGCAACGTGCTGGTGCAGAACCTCTGTGCCGCGGACTTCTCCGGGCACGTGGCGATCGGCCTTCTGGACCGGGTCGCCTACCACGAGGTGGCGAACGCCCTCGATCCGGCACACGCCACCGCCACCACCTGCGCGTCCGTGTTCGGCTGACGCACGCGGGCCGGGGTCCGTCCGGCCCGAGCCGCCGGACGGACCC
>NZ_JBSGZN010000088.1:0-12869 GCF_053611025.1 Streptomyces sp. NPDC054842 | reverse complement strand
GGAGGGGGCCGTCTCCCGACGGACACCCGGTCATTCCTGTGTCTGGTGCGCCTCGGCCGGCGGCCGGTGCTCGGGACGCCTGCCCATCCGCTCCGACGCGAGGAACGCCAGCAGGGCCGTGGCGGCCGCGAGCGCGGCGACCACCGACACGAGGCCGGCGAACCAGGGCGGAGCGGCCGTGATGTCCAGAGCCTGGGAGAGGCCGGGCGACCTGAGCCGGCCCTCGAACAGCTGCATGACGGCCAGGGCGGCCGGTACGACCACGGCGGTCGCGAGCACCGGCAGCGCGTTCCTGAGGACCAGTGCCAGCGCGATCAGCAGGCACAGCGCCGAGGCACCCAGGGCGAAGCCGTACGCGTTCGCGGACGCGCCGTCCCGGTGCAGCGGGAAGTAGGCCAGCGCGCACAGCAGGAGTGCCGCGGCGGCGACCCGGGCCGGCCAGGCCGGGGGAGTGCCGTCCTGGCGCGGGGGGCGGGGGCGGCGCTGCCGCTGCGCGCGGCCGCGGCCGTGGTCCTCCGGTGCCTCGTGGGCGACCTGCGGCAGGGTAGCGGGGCGCGGCTGCGACGACGGGAACATGGAATGCCCCGCCAGCAGGCCCGTGCCGTGGGTGGGCGCCTCCTGCTCCTGCGCCTGGGCCAGCCTGCCGATGAGCTGGACGAGCTCCTCGACCGGGCGGTTCGCGGCGGCCCGTACCGCCTCGTCGGCGCAGTGCTGCTCCACGGGCGGCCGGTGCAGGAGTGCCATCAGGCGGGTGACGTCCTCGACCGGGCGGGACTCCGCCGCGGCGCGGATGGCCTCGTCGGCGGCGTCGGGACTGCGCGGCGGCCGGGTGAGCAGCGCCACGAGCCGGGTGACGTCCTCGACGGAACGGTCGACGCCGACCGCGCGCAGTGCGTCGACGGTGGCTCGCGCGTACTCGGGTGACTGCTCCAGAAGCGTGATGAGCTGCACCACCTCTTCCAGCGGACGGTCGGCGACGGCGGCGTGCACCAGCCCGTGCACCGGGTCGGCGTACTGCTCCTGAGGCTGTGGTCCGGCCCGCACGGGTCCCTCTTGTGCCGGGCGCGCGGGCGGGGCTTCTGCCGCGGGTTCCGCGCCGACGGGCGGCAGGGGCGGCATGGGCGGCGCCGGGGGACCGGCCGCGTCGTGCGCGGGTATCTCCGGCTGGTCCGGGCTGGGCGAGAAAGAGAAAGAGCGGGTGGTCATGGTCGGCTCCATGAAGAGGGTGCGGCTGCCGTCGCTCCCCGATGTGCGACGGCAAGCTGATGCTGACCATTCCTAGGGGGCCCCTCAGCGCCCCGCCACCCGGATGCGGCACCCGTGTGAGTCAGGTCCGCCATAGGGGTGGCTCCGGCGCGGGGCGGGAACCGGTGGCCGTCGGGCCGCGCGTGCCTCTCTCGCGCCGACCGCCACCGCGTCGGCCACCGCCGTGCGGGCCGGCGAGTCGAGTGTGCACCGCTGCCGGGACAGCGGCACGCCGACGCCGCGGCCGGGGTCGAGCGGGACGGGCCGACCGTCGCTCGGCAGCGGGGTCGCCTGCACGGCCGGCACCACGCGCCGGCGGGAACCAGGCCGCGAGGGAGTCGGAGTGCACGGCGATCGACAGGCGCGTGGGCCCCGCCGAGGTCCGTCCGCACGCCTGTCGTCCGTCCGCACGTCTATCCGGACACGGTCTCCCTGCTCGCCCCTCCCCGCGCGTGGGGCTGTCGCCGCGTGCGCTCGCCCCGGTGCACCACGGCGACGGCCAGCAGCCCGAGGGCCAGCCCGGCGCCCGTCTGCACTCCGAACGGTTCGCCGAACATCAGCGCTCCCCACACGGCGGTCACCGGCGCCATCAGGAACATCAGGGTGTTGACCCGGGTCACCCCGGAACGTCGCAGCAGGAGCCAGTACAGGCCGTAGCCGCCGAAGGTGGGCAGCACGACCAGCCAGCCGACGGCGACCCAGAAGGACGTGTCGGAGGGCGGGGCCGCCGTGCCGGTCGCGGCGGCGAGCGCGCCGAACACGACGGCGCTGGTCCCGACGTGGACCGTCATGGCCACGGACGGCGGGACCTGGGCGGGGGAGCGCCGGTCCAGGATGGTCGCGGCGACCAGGCAGAGCATGCCGAGGAACGGTACGAGGTACGCCCACGCGGCGACGCCCTCGGCGGCTCCCGCGTCGGCGGTCGTGACCACGGCGACGCCGGTGACGCCGAGGCCCAGCCCGGCCCACTGCGTCCGGGAGACGCGGGTGCCGAGGAGAGGGCCCGCCAGCGCTCCGGTCACCAGGGGCTGCGTGCCGTCGATGAGGGCCGTCGTGCCGGTCGAGACGCCGAGCTGGATGGCGTAGTACACGGTCAGGAGGTAGCCGCTCTGCGACAGGGCACCCACGAGGATCTGCCGTGCGAGCTCCCGCCGGGTCGCTCCCGAGCGCGGCATCCACGCGGTCGGCGTCGACCTCATCGCGGCCGAGGCGGGAGTGACCAAGAAGACCCTGTACGACCGCTTCGGCTCCAAGGAGCAGATCGTCGTCGAGTACCTGGCCGCCCGGGACGAGCGCTGGCGGGCCTTCCTCGCGCCCCGGCTCGAAGCGGCACGCACCCCCGAGGAGAAGGTCGCCGCCGTCTTCGACGCCTCCCGGGACTGGACCCGGGCGCACAGCCCCCGGGGGTGCGGCATGGTCAACGCGCACGCGGAGATCGACGATCCGGCCCACCCGGCGTCCGCCATCATCGACGGCCAGAAGCAGTGGATGCTCACGCTCTTCACCGACCTCGTACGGCCGCTCGCGCCGGACGCGGCCGAGTCGGCCGGGCGCACCCTGATGCTGCTGCACGAAGGCGCCCTCGTGGCCCACGGCCTGAACGTCTTCCCCGGAGCGATGGACCACGCCCGCGCCGAGGCCTGCCGGGTACTGGCCCGGGCCGCCGCCGGGCACCGGGACGGCTGACGTCCGTCGGAACCACAACTCCGGTGCGAGTGGTTGCCGCAGTCGACGATAGTAGGGCTGACACCGAAAGATGTATCGAGCATCCAGGACGGCCGTGGACACCAGCAGCAACACCACCGACAACGACGCGGACCCCCGCGACGCGAAGCCGGAACCGGAACCGGCGGAGCCCAGTACCCGGCGGACCGGCTGGCGCCGCTGGGCCATGGACACCCGGCCGCTGCGCCGCCCGGCCTACCGGCGGCTCTGGTCGTCGACCGTCGTGACCGCCGTCGGCAGCCAGCTCACCGCCGTCGCCGTGCCCAAGCAGATCTACGACATCACCGGCTCCTCCGCCTGGGTCGGCTACGCGAGCCTCGCCGGCCTCCTGCCGCTGGTCGTCTTCGCCCTGTGGGGCGGCGCGGTCGCCGACAGCGTGGACCGCCGCAAGCTGCTCCTCGTCACCAACACCGGCGTCGCCGTCACCTCGCTGCTGTTCTGGATACAGGCGGCCACCGGACTCGGCTCGGTGCTCGTCCTGATGGTGCTGCTCGCCCTCCAGCAGGCGTTCTTCGGCCTCAACGCCCCCGCCCGCACCGCCTCCATCGCCCGACTGGTGCCGCCGGAGGAACTGCCCGCGGCGAACGCGCTCGGTTCGACCGTCATGCAGGTCGGCCTCGTGGCGGGCCCGCTGCTCGCCGGTGTCCTCATCCCCGTGATCGGCCTCGCCGAGCTGTACCTCATCGACGCCCTCGCCCTGTGCGTCACCGTATGGGCCGTGCACCGGCTCCCCGCCCTGCCGCCGCTCGCCGCCTCGGCGGCCCGCCGCGCCGGACTGCGCGAGGTCGTCGCGGGATTCCGCTACATCTCGCTGCACAAGGTGCTGCTGCTGTCCTTCCTCGCCGACATCGTCGCCATGGTCTTCGGCATGCCCCGGGCCCTCTTCCCGCAGCTCGCCTCGCAGACGTACGCGCCATACGGCGAGGGACTCGCCCTCGGCCTGCTGTTCGCGGCGATCCCCGTCGGGGCCATGGCCGGCGGACTCCTGTCCGGCACCTTCTCGCGGGCCCGCCGGCACGGCTTCATGGTCATCGCCGCCGTGGTGGCCTGGGGCGTCGCCATCACGGGCTTCGGGCTGAGCACCAGCCTCTGGGTGGCCGTCGCGTTCCTCGCCGCGGCCGGCGTCGCCGACATGGTCTCCATGGTCTTCCGCGGCGCCATCCTCCTGTCGGCGGCGACGGACGAGATGCGCGGCCGGATGCAGGGTGTCTTCACCGTGGTGGTCGCGGGCGGCCCCCGCCTCGCCGACGTCCTGCACGGGACGGCCGGATCACTCCTCGGGGCGCGCACGGCCGTCGTCGCCGGCGGGCTGCTGGTCGTCGCCACCACGCTGGTCCTGGCCCTCGTGACACCGGCGCTGCGCCGCTACGAGATCTGAGGGCGGAGCGGGGCGCCCCGGCCGCCTCACGGCAGGTCGGCGGCCGAGTCCTCGGGGGCCAGGTCCGGACGGAGCCGGTGCCACGACGGCTGCCGCAGCAGGCCGGCACGCGTACGGGTGCTGTAACGCACCTCGCCGACCAGCAGCGGCAGCACCCAGTGCGCCCCCGGCGCGTGCGGGACCGGTTCGAAGGGGCAGGTGTCGCTCGCCGCGGCGTGCAGGAGCCGGGCGAGGTCCGCCCGCTCATCCTCGCTCCAGCCGGTACCCACGCTGCCCGCGTAGCGCAGCCGTCCGCCCTCGCGCTGACCGACGAGAACGGCACCCGGCAGTCCGGTCAGCCGGCCGCGGCCCGGCGACCAGCCGCCGATGATCACGTCCGCGGTCTGCAGGTTCCGGATCTTGATCCAGGCCCGGGAGCGGACCCCGGGCTCGTACACGGAGTCCAGCCGCTTGCAGACCAGTCCCTCCAGGCCGTTGTCCCGGGTGAGGTGAAGTGCCGCCTCCCCGTGGCCGACGATCGCGGACGGCGTGGACCAGGCCGGCCCGTCGAGCCCGAGCGACTCCAGTTCCCCGCGCCGGCGGGCGTAGGTGAGGTGCGTCAGGTCGCCGCCCCGCAGATGCATCACGTCGAACAGCATCAGGTGGGCGGGCGCCTCCACGGCCCGGCGTGCCGCCCTGGCCGGGGCGTGCGCGAGGCCCATCCGCGACTGGAGCCGCTGGAAGTCACCGCGCCCCCGCTCGTCCAGGACCAGGATCTCCCCGTCCAGGACCGCCGGCGTGCTCCCGAGAGCCCCGCCCAGCGCCCGCAGTTCCGGGTACGCGGCGGTGATGTCCTCCCCGGACCGGGCCCGCAGCAGCACGCTCCCGTCCCCGGGCAGGTAGACCACCACGCGCTGCCCGTCCTGCTTCGTCTCGTAGGCCCAGCGCGGGTCCTGCGCGGCGGGGGGCAGCACACCTGGCGTGGCGAGCATGGGGGCGATGCGCGGGAGTCTCACCCTTCAGTTGTCGACAGGCCCGAGGCGGTTCCACGCCCTCCGCGCCGCTCTTTCCCCTGAACGGGGCCGCCCGTCAGCCCTGGACGGCCCGTGCCATCAGCGTCTGCAGCCGCAGGCCGCGCCGGACGTCCAGCTCGCCCGGCACCCCGGTGCGCACGGCGGTGGCGAACTCCCGGCGCAGCACCGGCCAGCCCTCCTCGCTGTCGAGCCCGGTGCTGTCGTACACGAGCGGCGGCCGGGACCCGAAGAGTTCGACGCGGGTGAAGCCCTGCGGAACGTTCACCGAGCCCGACAGCGAGGCCTGGCTGACCGCGCCGTTCTCGTGCTCGCAGCTGAGCTCGATCCAGCGGCGCGGGTCACCGGTGCCCCGGATGCCGGTGATCGGCCCGACCGCCGCGTCGAGCAGGTCCAGCAGATGCGGGCCGAGGTCCAGCAGCGCACCGTGTTCCAGCCGCCAGGAGGTCGCGAAGTCGCCGCCGAGGAAAGCGCCGTGCACGAGGCAGGACCGGGCCCCCGCCACGTCGAGGGCGCGTGCGGCGCGGAGGAACTCCCGGACGGCGGGGTGATAGCGGTTGGACAGCACGAGCTGGGAGACCACCCCGGCCTCCTCGACCGCGTCGGCGAGCCGCCGCGCCGAGGGCAGGTCGACACCGAGGGGCTTCTCCAGCAGCAGCGCCTTGCCCGCCCGCGCGGCACGGGCGGCGAGGTCCGCCTGGACGGCCGGGGGCACGGCGAAGGCGACGGCCTCGCAGCTGTCGAGCAGTTCGTCGAAACTCGTGGCGACGGCGGCCCCGTAGGGCGCGGCGGTCTCCCGGGCCGCCTCGGCGCGGCGCGCCCACACGCCGGTCAGCAGGGTCTCCGGTCCGGCGGCGAGCACGCGCGCGTGCACGGCGCGGGCCCAGGGACCCGCGCCGACGAGCCCGACCCTGACCGGCGGGAGGGACCAGGCGGGCGGAGTGCCGTTCACGGGAGTTCCGTTCTGTCGTGGGGCGCAGGTGAGGGAACTCCATCACGAGACGCCGCGTCCTGACCAGGGCCGGCGGCGCGGCCCGCCGCGGCACCGCGCGCGCCGGGGATCCGCCCCTCGCGCCTCTGTCGCGCAACACGGGCACGGCGTCATCATTCGGTCATGGATCCCACTCAGGACGAAGACGGCGTCGCGGACGCGCCCTCCCTCCCCGCACTGGCCGAGGACTGGCGGCGATGTCTCGCGGTCGCGGCGCACCCGGACGACCTGGAGTACGGCGCGGCGTGCGCGGTCGCCCGCTGGACGGCCCAGGGCAAACAGGTCACGTATCTCCTCGCGACGCGCGGCGAGGCCGGTATCGACGCGCTGCACCCCGACCGGGCGAAGCCGCTGCGCGAGGCGGAGGAGCGGGCCGGCGCCCTCGAAGTCGGCGTCGACACCGTCGAGTTCCTCGACCACCGCGACGGCGTCGTCGAGTACGGACTCGACCTGCGACGCGACATCGTCCGGGCGCTGCGGCGCCACCGCCCCGAGGTCGTGGTCACCGGAGCGTTCTCCGTCCGGATGACCGGCGGCATGACCAACCAGGCGGACCACCGCGCCGTGGGCCTGGCCGCTCTCGACGCGGCACGGGACGCGGGCAACCGCTGGATCTTCCCGGAGCTGGAGAGCGAGGGCCTCCAGCCGTGGAACGGCATCCGCATGGTGTGCGTCGCCGGTGCCGAACGGCCCACCCACGGCGTGGACGTCTCCGGTGAACCCCTGCGGCGGGGCATCGCCTCCCTGGAGGCCCACGCCGAGTACACCAAGGGACTGGGGGACCAGGCCTTCGAACCGGGCGCGTTCCTCACCTGGGCGGGCCGGATGGCCGGCCAGGCACTCGGTGTCGAGTCGGCGGTCCTCTTCGACGTCCACCAGCTCGTCCCCGACGGCCCGCCGCCCTGGGCGTGACCACGGGCCGCGCGGCCACTCCGCCGGAGCACCTGCCCCCGCTCCGGCGGAACTTGACCTGATCGAGGGTTTCCCGCCGCCCCGGGGCCCCTAGGCTGATCGGCGTTGATCACCGCCACCCCCCCCAGGAGCGAACGTGACTCTGCCCCGTCAGCAGGCCCCCGGGCGCCCGGCCGTCCTCCGCCGCGAGGCCGTCGCCGCGGTCGTCCCCGTCGCCGTCGCGGCCCTGCTGGCCGCCGCCTCACCCGCCGCGGCCGGGACCGGGGGAGCGCCCGGCGCCGGCGACCCCTACTTCACCCTGGCGGGCAACGGCGGCTACGACGTGCGCCATTACGCGCTGACCCTCGGCTACCACCCCGGCACCCGGCACCTGAACGGCAAGGCGGTCGTCACCGCCCGCGCCACCCAGCGCCTCACCCGCTTCGACCTCGACCTCAAGGGGCTGAAGGTCACCGGCGTTACGGTCGGCCACGAGAAGGCCGCGTTCCGCCGTGACGGCCAGGAACTGGTGATCACCCCGAAGCACGCGCTGCGCGAGGGCCGGGAGTTCCGCGTCACCGTCACCTACGCCGGCACGCCCGGCCCGGTGACCGACCCCGACGGCTCGCTGGACGGCTGGATCCCCACGGACGACGGGGCGTTCGTGGCGGGCGAGCCGCAGGGGGCCATGACCTGGTTCCCGGGCAACAACCACCCGAAGGACAAGGCGTCCTACGACATCAGCCTCACCGTCCCCGAGGGGCGCACCGCGGTCTCCAACGGCGTCCTGCTCGGTCGACGGACCGCTCACGGCCGCACCACGTTCCGCTGGCGGCAGGCCGAGCCGATGGCCGCGTACCTGGCCACCGCGACGGTGGGCACGTTCGAGGTCGAGCGGTACAGGACCGCGGACGGGATCGAGGTCTACAACGCCGTCGACCCGCGCGAGGCGGCCGGGGCGGCACCCGTCCTCGAGAAGCTGCCGTCGGTACTGGCCTGGGAGAGCGGGCTGTTCGGCCCCTACCCCTTCCGTGCCGCGGGCTCCGTGGTCGACCACGCCCCCCGGGTCGGTTACGCGCTGGAGACCCAGACCCGGCCCGTCTACGACCGCGCGCCGGACCTCGGCACCCTCGTCCACGAGAGCGCCCACCAGTGGTTCGGCGACTCGGTCTCGCTGACCAGCTGGAAGGACATCTGGCTCAACGAGGGCTTCGCGACCTACGCCGAGTGGCTCTACGCCGAGCAGCACGGCGGCGAGAGCGCCCAGAAGGCCTTCGACGAGCTGTACGCGCGCCCGGCGGGCGACGACCTGTGGGAGTTCGCCCCCGCCGACCCCGGCGACGGGGCCCACATCTTCGGCACCCCCGTCTACGCCCGCGGGGCCATGGCCCTGCACAAGCTGCGCACCGCCGTCGGCGACCCGGTGTTCTTCCGCGTCCTGCGGACCTGGGCCGCCGACCACCGGGGCGGCCACGGCACCACGGCCCAGTTCACGCGTCTCGCCGAGCGGCTGTCCGGCAAGGACCTCGGCGCCCTGTTCCGCACCTGGATCGGCACCGCGGGCAAGCCGCCCCGTCCGTGAGGGAAGCCGCCCGGCCGCGGCCCGCCGTCAGGCGGGTCGCAGCCAGAGCGTCGTCAGCGGGGGCAGGGTCAGCCGCAGCGAGGCGGGACGGCCGTGGCTCGGCTCCGCATCGGGCTTCAGCGCACCGGAGTTGGTGACGTCGCTGCCGCCGTACCGGGCGAGGTCGGTGTTGAGGACCTCGTGCCAGGCGGGCACGTCGTCGGGCACCCCGAGCCGGAAGTCGTGCCGCACGACCGGCGAGAAGTTGCTGACGGCGAGGAGCGGGGAGCCGTCCGCGGCGTGGCGGAGGAAGGCGAAGACGTTGTCCTCGGCCGCGTCGCCCACCACCCAGGAGAAGCCCGAGGGGTCGGTGTCGCGCTGCCACAGGGCCGGCTCGTCCTTGTACAGGGCGTTGAGGTCGCGGACCAGGTCGCGGACGCCGCGGTGGTCGGGCTCGGCGTCGTACGCCGGGTCGAGCAGCCACCAGTCGGGCCCGTGGGTCTCCGACCACTCCCCGCCCTGCGCGAACTCCTGGCCCATGAAGAGGAGTTGCTTGCCGGGGTGGGCCCACATGTAGCCCAGGTAGGCGCGTTCGTTGGCCCGCTGCTGCCACCAGTCGCCGGGCATCTTGGCCACGAGTGCCTGCTTGCCGTGCACGACCTCGTCGTGGGAGATGGGCAGCACGTAGTTCTCGCTGTACGCGTACACCATCGAGAAGGTCATCTCGTTGTGGTGGTACTTGCGGTGCACCGGGTCCTTGGAGATGTAGACCAGCGAGTCGTGCATCCAGCCCATGTTCCACTTCAGCCCGAAGCCGAGCCCCCCGTCGGAGGTCGGCCGGGTGACGCCGTTCCAGGCGGTCGACTCCTCCGCGATGGTGACGACGCCCGGGTTCCGCCGGTAGACGGTGGCGTTCATCTCCTGGAGGAAGGAGACGGCGTGCAGGTCCTCGTTGCCGCCGTACATGTTGGGCGTCCACTGGCCGGGCTCGCGGGAGTAGTCGAGGTAGAGCATCGAGGCGACGGCGTCGACGCGCAGGCCGTCGATGTGGAACTCCTCGCACCAGTACACGGCGTTGGCGACGAGGAAGTTGCGCACCTCGCGGCGCCCGTAGTCGAACTCCAGCGTGCCCCAGTCGGGGTGCGCGGCCCGGTGGGGGTCGCCGTGCTCGTACAGCGGGGTGCCGTCGAACTGGGCCAGTGCCCAGTCGTCGCGCGGGAAGTGCGCGGGCACCCAGTCCATGAGCACCCCGATTCCGGCCCGGTGCAGGGCGTCGACCAGGTACTTGAAGTCGTCCGGGGTGCCGAGCCGGGAGGTCGGCGCGTAGAACCCGGTGATCTGGTAGCCCCAGGAACCACCGAAGGGGTGCTCGGCGACCGGCATCAACTCCACGTGGGTGAAGCCGAGTTCGGCGACGTACGCGGGGAGCTGCTCCGCCAGCTCGCGGTAGCTCAGACCGGGCCGCCAGGAGGCCAGATGCACCTCGTACACCGAGAACGGGGCCTCGTGCACGGGGACGTCGGCGCGGTGCGCCATCCAGTCCTGGTCACCCCACTCGTAGGACGACTCCGTCACGATCGACGCGGTCGCCGGGGGCACCTCGGCACGCCGGGCCATCGGGTCGGCGCGCAGCGTGTGCGTACCGTCCGGGCGGGTGATGTCGAACTTGTACGCCGTACCCGCCCCGATGCCGGGCAGGAACAGCTCCCACACTCCCGTGGAGCCCAGTGAGCGCATCGGGTACGCGGCGCCGTCCCAGTGGCAGAAGTCCCCGCAGACCCTGACGCCCCGGGCGTTCGGCGCCCAGACCGTGAAGCGGGTCCCGACGACGCCCTCGTGGACCATCGGCTGGGCGCCCAGCGCCCGCCACAGTTCCTCGTGGCGTCCCTCGGCGATCAGATGCAGGTCGAACTCGCCGAGTGCGGGCAGGAAGCGGTAGGGGTCCGCCACCTCGGACTCGGGACCGTCGTACGCCACGAGCAGCGTGTACGCGGGGACGGCGTCGAGGGGCAGGACGCCGGAGAACAGGCCGTCGCCCTCGTCGTGCAGCGGGGTGCGCTCCCCGTCGACCAGGACACCCACCGTCCGGGCGTAGGGGCGCAGGACGCGGAACCTGACGCCGCCCGGCACGGGGTGGGCACCCAGCAGGGCGTGCGGGTCGTGGTGGGCCCCCGACAGCAGCCGCGCGCGGTCCGCCGCGTCCATGGCGTCGGCCGGGCGGAGGCCCGGGGTGGCGTGCCCGGGGTCCGGCGGTCCGGCCCGGGACGTCATGGTGGCCGGCTCCGCGGTCCCGGACGACAGGACGAGGGCGGACGGATCGGGAACGACTGTGGTGTGGGGTGCCACGGCTCTGGAGCCTCCTTGGAAGAGAGTTGGGGGGACGAAAGGGGGCCGGGCGCGCTACTGCCGCCGCGGGTTCAGCGGCGTCTCGGCGAGCCGGGTGATCGCCGCCATCGGCACGGGCAGCCAGTCGGGCCGGTGCCGGGCCTCGTACAGCACCTCGTAGACCGCCCGGTCCGTCTCGTACGCCCGCAGCACCTCCGGTTCCTCCCGGGGGTCCCAGCGCGCCTCGGCGGCGTAGCCCGCGCAGTACGCCTCGCGGCAGCGCTGCGCCCATTCCGGGCGCCACGGACGCCGGGAGCGTGCCGCGTAGTCGAAGGAGCGCAGCATGCCCGCGACGTCGCGGGCGGGGGACTGGGCGCGCCGGCGCTCGGCGAGCGGACGGGCCGGCTCGCCCTCGAAGTCGATGACGAACCACCGCCGTCCGGTCCGCAGCACCTGCCCGAGGTGGAGGTCGCCGTGGATCCGCTGCGCGGGACGGGCGGTGTCGAGCCGCGCGAGCGCGTCGTAGGCGCTCTGCAGCCCGGGCACGTACGGGAGCAGGGCGGGGACGGATCGGGCGGTGGCGTGCAGGCGTTCGGTCATCGCCTCCGCGAGCCGCCTGTTGTGGCGCCGGGTCGGGGTGTCGAGGGGGAACGCCTTGGCGAGCGCCAGGTGCACCTCGGCGGTGGCCCGTCCGAGCGCGTACGCCTCCTGGGTGAAGTCCCGCTCGGACGTCAGCGTCTCCAGCGCCAGGGCCCAGCCGTCGGTGGCGTCGCGCAGGTACGGCTGGAGGACGCCCAGCGTCGCCTGCTCGGGGTACGAGGTCTGGAACCAGGCGGCCGGCGCGGGCACCCGCGTGCAGCCCTGCCGGGCCAGCGACGCGGGCACCTCCAGGTCCGGGTTGACGCCCGGCTGGATGCGGCGGAACACCTTGAGGATGAAGGAGTCGCCGTACACCAGCGAGGTGTTGGACTGCTCGGCGTCCAGCAGGCGCGGGGCCAGCCCGTGGGGCAGCGGCACCCGGGTGTCACGTTCGAAGCGCAGCGGCCCCGCCGTTCCCGGGTGGCGCAGCCGTTCCAGCAGCAGCCCCGCGGCCTCGGAGTCCTGGAGCGCGTCGTACACCATGAGGCCGGCCAGCGGACCCTCGTCGGCCCGCCCGATGACGGCGTGCGCCAGCTTGGGCGGCAGGAACTCCCGCACGCCCAGGAGCAGCTGGTAGCAGTCGTCGGGCGGGGGAGAGCCGGCGGGCCCGCGACCGGCCGGCGGGCCCTCGTGCACGGCCCGTACCAGAAGATGCAGACAGCCCGGGTGCAACTCGGTCACCGACAGCAGGGTCAGGTCCGTGATGGTCCGGCCCTTCCCCGCGAACCAGCGCTGCCGCGGCAGCCATGCGTGCAGCAGCTCGGCGAGCGAGCTGAGCAGCGGGGCGCGATCGAGGCTGCTCGGTCTTTGCAGTGCAGTCTTCGGCATGGCGACGCGTCCTTTCAGATGTACACGATCAAGAACGCCGGATGACGCGGGAGGAGAGGGCCCGGAGCCGGAACCAGTAGAAGCCGTGGCCCGCCAGCGTCAGCAGGTACGGCAGTTCGCCGATGGCGGGGAAGCGGACCCCGCCGATCAGCTCGACCGGGTGCCGTCCGTCGAACTCCCGCAGGTCCAGCTCGGTCGGCTGTGCGAAGCGGGAGAAGTTGTGCACGCACAGCACGAGGTCGTCCTTGTACTCGCGCAGGAACGCGATGACGGCCG
>NZ_JBSGZN010000087.1:0-14626 GCF_053611025.1 Streptomyces sp. NPDC054842 | reverse complement strand
CGGCCGCCCCCCCCGCGGGCGTGCCGCACGCGCGCGGCGGCGTCGCCCGCCCGTCCCGCCACCTCGGCGGCGGCACGGGCGGCACGTCCGCTCACCTTCCAGCCGACCATGCGCAGCGCGGCCGCCGGAGTGGGCGGGAAGACGCCGAGCTGACCCAGCATGGTGATGTCGTCCCGCACCGCCTCGTGGCCGACGACCTTGCCGTCGCGCAGTTCGAGGACGTGGATCTGCTCGAAGTCGATCTCGCGTCCCGTCGGGGGCACGGCCTGGTCGAGCGCGCCGTCCCGGTAGCGGACGAAGGCTCCCGTGTGGCGGCCCACCATGCGCAGCCGGACCCAGACCTGATGGTCGTTGCCGGCCGTCTCCGTGACGGGGAAGCGCAGCTCGCTGAAAGCCGACCGCATCCATGCGCTGGAGGCGAGGACGCCCGCCGGACCCGGAATCGAGCAGGCCGCGGGCGACACGGCCGCCTCGCGGTTGCGGAAGTCGTCCGCGACCACCTCGGCGGCCAGGTTCGCGTCTCCGGCCTCCAGGACCCGGAAAAGCCCTTCGGCAAGCTCGGTGGCACTCATCGCCATGATCGGTCACAACCCTCTCGTCACCTGGCGACCCAAGGGACGCCTATTGAGGTGACAGGGTACCTAATCATTAGCGTGTCGCTGTACCCACGTAGGATGGTGCGATGCCTCCGAAGCGGTCCTACGTCTCCCCCTTGCGCGAACAGGCGGCCGCGCGGACCCGGGAGCAGATCCTCCAGTGCGCCACCGAGCTGTTCGCGAGTCGCGGATACGGGCTGGTGACGGTCGCGGACATCGCTTCGGCCGCGGGTGTGTCGGCGAAGACCGTGTTCGCGAGCGTGGGCAGCAAGAGCGACGTCCTGGACCAGATCGTCACCCGGGGAGTGGCCGCGTCCGGTTACGAGGACGCCGTCCGGCAGGTCCTCGAACAGCAGACACCCGAGGCAGTCCTGGGGGTACTGGCCGGCGGTACGCGCGCGGGCAACGACGAACTCTTCCTCGTGCACGAGGCGATCCACCGGGCCCTGCCGGTCCACGAGAACGGCGAGGCACTGTGGCAGCGCGCCACGGCGGACTACCGGGCCGCCCTGGTCGCCATCGCCCACCATCTGCACGCATTGACTCCCGCCCCCACCTGTTCGGAGGAGGAGACGGCGGACTGGCTGTGGTTCTGGTTCGGCCCCTCCGGCTGGCGGGTGCTCGTGGTCGAGAACGGCTGGACGTGGGACCGCGCCGAGGCGTTCCTCTCGCGTACGGCTGTCGCCACGCTGTACCGGCAGTCGTAGCGGCCGGCCGGAAACGGTGCGGTTCACGCCCGCCGGCATGGGTCCCTCGCGTCGGGAGCGGTCCGAGTCGCCGTCACGCGGGAGGGGCGGACATCAGCGGCCGGGGGCTCGCTGCGTGATCTCCTGGAGAACCCAGCCGTTGCCGTCGGGGTCACTGAAGGTGGCGTAGGAGCCGTACGAGGCACGGTCAGGGTGAGGGCCCGCCTGGCGTTCCTGCCCCGGGACGTCGTGCACGACCGCGCCGTCCGCATGGCCGTGGAAGAGCAGGCCCTTGGCGTCGTGGAACACCTCGCTCACGTCGATGCCGCGGTCCACGAGTTCCCCCCGTGCCGCCTCGACGTCGGTGACCACGAGGTAGAGGCCCTGGGTGGAACCGGGAGGCGCCGCGGTGAGGCCCTTGCCCAGCAGGATGGCGCACTCGGATCCAGGGGGTGTGAGATGCACTGCCCTCCATTGATCGGTGGGGCTCGCGTCGAGATCCACACGGAACCCGGCCTTCTCGTAGAAAGCCTTCGCGCGGTCGACGTCGGACACAGGCAGAACGGCGAGTTCGAGTTTGAGGTCCATACTCCAGTCACTCTCCAGAACCGGGCAGGCGCAACAGCAGCATTCCGAGCCCTCGAAGCTTTCTCACAACCCCGTTGACGTGAACCGTCGTTGACGTTCCTGGCCACGCCGCCGCGCCGGGCGAGGTCCGCCGTGAGACCCACAACCGTTAAGTACGTGCACCGAGTCGCGGGGAAAGTCACAGGGCCGCATCCGTAAGTGGCGGGAATACCCGCGAGAAGTCACCCCTTGGAAGGGTTACGTCCGGTGTGCGGCGTCAGTCGCGGCTCACCGGTCACGTCACACGAACCTGAAGACGGCCCCCCGCACGAGGGAAACCAGTCGGGGCCGGCTTTTCGTTTCCGAGCAGATTCTGTGCACCGAGACACGATGGTGGATTCCATGACTGAGGCAGGTCGTCCAGTACAGGAGCCGGTCAGGCGCCGCGACTCACGGACGGGACCGTCGGCAGACCCGGCCGGCGAGGAAGCCACCCCGTCGACGATGACCGCGGCGAAACCGTACGGCTCCAGGGCGCCCCGCTTCGTCAAGCGATCGAGACTCCTGCACCTGTTCTGGCGGATCGGCGTCTTCATCACCGGTCTCGCCGTGGTGGGCGTCGGCATCATCCTGCTGCCGCTTCCCGGCCCGGGCTGGGTGGTGATCTTCGCCGGTGTGGCGATCTGGGCCGGCGAGTTCACGTGGGCACAGGTGGTCCTGCGCTGGACGAAGCGGAAGGTGACCAGCGCGGCACAGCACGCTCTGCGACCGGAGGTCCGGCGACGCAACCTCGCACTCACGGCGGCGACCCTCGTGATCGTGGCCACCGTCGCGGCCGTCCTGGTCGTACGCCTCGACCTGCTGAGCCGGTCGATCGTCTGACGCGCACGGCAGGGCCGGTCGCCCGCCTGACATGCACACCGCGAGCAGTCCCACACTTGCCACATTGATACTTGTCTGGTCAACTATGGGCGGGAGTGCGTGCCGCCCCGACTGGCGAGAGCGGCGTATGACCTTCTTGCCGCCTGAACTGCACATTCAGCCAGCTATTCCTCTTTACCCGGCGAGTTCGACGCCAGCGAATGGTGGGGTAGAGTAAGAGCTGCGGCCCAACGGTCATCCCCCGTCCGTTGGGCCGCATTTTTTTGGCCCAAGCGGGTCGAGTAAGTTGCGTAAAGTCCGGAACGACCTCACAACGTCCGATATCGAGCAGGGCACCCTTGCGCGTGACGACTGCCTATTCGTGGCCAAGTGTTATTCGCAAAAAGCGCGCGATGTCATAGCGGATGCGTGAGTCCGGGACCGTGGACCCTCAGTCGCCGGGCGGCTCGGGCGGCGGACGATGACATGAACGCGGGGCCCGAGCGCCCGGTGGCGGCATAAGCGGCAGCATTCTCCGACGCCCGACCGTCGCCCGACGACTGTCACGCGCGCGCTTGGAGCCCCGCGAGAGCCGACGGTACGGCCGTCGGACGGCCCCTCGGACGGCCACAGTGACGCACCTAGACTGTGCGCATGGTCAATGTGTCGGCGATCGAACCCCTCAACCCCGACGAGGAGGCGTTCCTCCGGGCCCTCGGCAGGGTGATGTCCTTCCTGCCTCGCGTCGTCGACGCCGACATGCTCGAAGAGCAGCAGCTCTCCGGCACCGAGTACATGGTGCTGGTCCACCTCTCCGAGGCCAAGCACAACCAGCTCTCCATGAGCGAGCTGGCCAATACCTGCGGGCTCTCCATCAGCGGGATGTCCAGGCTCGTCAACCGGCTGGAAAGCCAGGGGCTCGTCCTGCGGGCGCAGTCCCCCAAGGACGGACGGTCCCTGCTCGCCGTACTCACGAACTCGGGGCGGACACGGCTGGAGCAGGCCTGGCCCACCAACCTGGCCAGCGTCCGGCGACACGTCTTCTCCCGTCTCGACGGCTGCGACGTGGCCGCTGCCGCCGAGGTACTGACGCGGATCGCCAGGGGCGACCAGGAGGACCAGCCCCTGTAGGCACGTCGCCAGTCCCTGGCGGCACGTCGCCGCCACGACCGTACGGAGCGGAGTCGCGGCGCGGCCGCACCGGTCACTCCAGGATTCGCCTGGCCGCGCAGATGCCAACGTCTCGCGCCGCCCACGCGACTGCCGCACCGCGGAAGGCAGTTGGCGTGAGCCCATCCCAAGTGGCCGTCCAGCAGCGGCCTGCGTCGACGCGGCGTCCGCGTCCCCGCAGCACCTCACCCGAGCGAGCGAACCTCGCGGCCGTCAGTGAGTGGTCGTAGGGGCAGCGCCCCGGCAGTCATCTGACGGCCGGAGCACCCTCGTTGACGGACAGGCCCCCTGCCCCGCGCCTCAGTCGCGGGCGGCGGCGGAACCCTGCATCACGCTCACCGTCAGCCGGCGCAACAGGCTCTGCACCGTCTGGAGTTCAGCGGCGGTCAGTCCCATGCTGCCGCCGACCGCAGGGGCGATGTCGAGGACGCGCTCGCGCAGCGCGGCGCCCTCGGGCGTGAGAGCGACCTCCACGACCCGCTCGTCGTCCTCTCGCCGCCGGCGCTTGACCAGGCCGTTGGCCTCCAGCCGCTTGATCAGTGGCGTGAGCGTTCCGTACTCCAGGTGCAGCGTGGCGACCAGGTCCTTGACCGGGGCCGTCTTCTGCTGCCAGAGCACGACCATCACGAGGTACTGGGGATAGGTGAGGCCGACGGCGTCCAGCAGGGGCCGGTACGCGCTGGTGACGGCGCGAGAGGCCGCGTAGAGGGTGAAGCACACGTGATCTTCCAGGAGCATCCTGAACTCGTCCGGCGCGTGCTGCTCTTCGTTCACGGTTGGTTCCCCTCTTCCTCGGTTCCGGCCTGCCGCCGGACGAACTCTCCCCGACATGCCGGGCAAACCGATTCTATCGGACCCACTTAACTTGTGCACGAGGGAATCGTGCACTAGCTTTCTCAGTATCGCCCCGGCCGCCAGGCAGGAAGGCGAAACGAGACGTGTACGAATGGGGAGTCACCATGTCCGTCAAGAAGACCGCGTTCCGCCCGACCCGCAAGCACGTGGTAGCGCTGGGCGCGGCCGCCACCGTCGCGGCGCTCGCCCTGACCCCGGCCACGTCGGCCAGCGCCGCGAAGAACGAGGCCCGCACCTCCCAGCCGAAGCCGACGGTGGTGCTGGTGCACGGCGCCTTCGCGGACTCCTCCAGCTGGAACGGGGTCGTCGAGCGCCTGCGGAAGGACGGCTATCCGGTCCTCGCGGTGGCCAACCCGCTGCGTGGACTGGCCACCGACGCCGACTACCTCCACAGCGTCCTGGACCACGTGGAGGGCCCGGTCGTCCTGGCCGGACACTCCTACGGCGGCGCCGTCATCAGCGAGGCCGCCGCCAACTCGCCGCAGGTGAAGGCACTCGTCTACATCGCCGCGTTCAGCCCCGACAAGGGCGAGAGCGCGCTGGAGCTGTCCAACAAGTACCCCGGCAGCACCCTGGGCCCCACCCTCGACGCGGTCCCCTTCCCGCTGCCCGGCGGCGGCACCGGAACCGACCTCTACATCAAGCCCGACAAGTTCCACCACCAGTTCGCCGCCGACGTCCCCGCCCGCGTCGCCGACCTGATGGCCGCCACTCAGCGGCCGGTCGCCTCCGCCGCCCTGGAAGAGGGCGCCACGGCCGCCGCCTGGAAGACGATCCCCTCCTACACCCTCATCGCCACCGAGGACTACAACATCCCGCCGGCCGCCCAGCGCTTCATGGCCCGCCGCGCCCACGCCCACACCACCGAGGTCAAGGCCTCCCACGCCGTCACGGTCTCGCGGCCCGGCGCCGTCACCCGCATCATCGAGCAGGCCGCCCAGGACACCGCCCAGTAGGACCCCCTGCGCCGCGGGCGCGCCGACCATTGGCGGTGCACCCTGGAACCCGCGAAAGCTGATGGGCCGAGCGTCGCCGCTTGGCCCATGAGTGTCGGTAACCCGTCGTAACGGGGTCTGCCATCGGGGCCGGGCCAGGCAGGCAGACCGCCGTGGACGAAGTAGGGCGCGGTTGCCGAGGAAGACGGACCAGGTCACCACAGGTGAGGCGCGGCGGGCTTCCGGTGACGCGGGTGCGGGCGCCGGCGCAGCCGCGGCCGCGGGCGCCGTGATTACGCGCAACCGCTCGTATCATGGGAGGAAGACGCAACGGAGGAAACCATGAGCCCTACGCCGACGGACCGCGCGGACGCGTGCAACAACCTGGCCCTGCGCAAAGCCGCCCGGTATCTCGGCGCGACCTATGACAAGGCCCTGGCTCCCGTCGGCCTGCGGTCGACCCAGTTCAGCATCCTGCAGAAGCTGCACGCCCAGGGCGAGGTGACGATCACGCAACTGGCGGACATGATCGCCATGGACCGTACGACCATGGCGTCGAACCTCAAGCCGCTCGCCCGGGAGGGACTGGTCACCGTCGAGACCTCGGCGACCGACCGCCGGGCGCGGATCGCCGCGATCACGCCGGAGGGCGTCGTCCGGCTCAAGGAAGCGCTGCCGCTGTGGCAACAGGTCCAGGCACAGTTCGAGGAGAATTTCGGCGCGAGCGAGGCGGCGCAGCTCCGCGCGGCTCTCACCGCCGTCCTGGACACCGGCTTCGCGCCGTGGGCCGAGTAGAGCCCGGGTACTGGGGGCGCGCCGAGGGCATGGGGACGGCTCGGCGCCGCGACCACCTGGCCCTTTGACCGCCACGATGCCGAGCCCGAGCCGACGAGGTAGCCCGTTCCGCGTGCCTCACTCGGACGGGTGCTCGCCTCCGCCTCTCCGCCCCTGGACGGAGTGGCGCCCAGCAGCGCCGTCGGTGCGCTCCCCGGCCCCGACGGCTGACAGCGGCTGTCTCCTCGTACGGGCGCGCCCCCGTACGACCTCGCCCCCCTGCGACCACAACCTCGTACGGCCTCGCCCGGCCTCGACCGCTCCGCGCCCCGGAGCCAGGTTGCGAGCCTGCTGCACTGCTCCAATCATGAAGTTCACGCCCTTCTCGGCGGAGCCGCGCGGATATGTCCCTGATGCACCGTGGGCCGGGTCCGGCGGGTCATTGCGCTGCCCTGAATCGACCCACACAGACCTCACTTCCCGAGTCGGCCGGAGGTAGGGAAGGACGAGACCGGACATGCTCACCAAATTCGCGCAGGTTTTCACGCACCGCGAACTGCGGAAAAAGATTCTCTTCACGCTGGGCATTCTGGTGATCTACCGCCTCGGAACGCATGTCCCCATCCCTGGCGTCAGTTACGCGCGCGTGGAGCAATGCACCAACGCCTCCACCTCGCAAGGGTTGCTCGGTCTCGCCAACGTGTTCAGCGGGGGCGCACTCCTGCAGATCACCATTTTCGCGCTGGGAATCCTGCCCTACATCACGTCGAGCATCATCGTGCAATTGCTGACCGTGGTCATTCCGAGGCTCGAAGATCTGAAGAAACAGGGCAGCGCCGGACAAGCCAAGATCACTCAGTACACCCGCTACCTTACGGTCGCGCTCGCCCTCCTCCAGGGGGCCGGTCTGGTCGCCGCCGCCCGCAGCGGTGCCATCTTCTCCAGCTGCCCCGTGGCCGACCAGGTCGTTCCCGACAAGTCGCTGTTCACCGCCGCCGTCATGGTCATCACGGTCACCGCGGGGACGACGTGCGTGATGTGGCTCGGCGAGCTGATCACCGACCGCGGGATCGGCAACGGCATGTCGCTGCTCATCTTCATCGCCACGGCGTCCACCCTTCCCAGCACCCTCTGGGCGATCAAGCAGAGCGGCGAGATCGCGGACGGCTGGATCAGCTTCTTCAGCGTCATCCTCATCGGCCTGGCGCTGGTGGGCGTGGTGGTCTTCGTGGAACAGGGGCAGCGCCGCATTCCGGTGCAGTACGCGAAACGCGTGATCGGCCGGAAGTCCTACGGCGGAACGTCGACCTACATCCCGCTACGCGTGAACCAGGCCGGCATCGTCCCGGTCATCTTCGCCTCGTCGATCCTGTACGTCCCCCCGCTCATCGCGCAGTTCTCGGGATCCGATTCCGGATGGGCGACCTGGCTGCAGCGCAACTTCACGCAGGGAAATCACCCGTACTACCTGATCGCCTATTTCTTCCTGACGCTGTTCTTCGCCTTCTTCTACGTCTCCATCACGTTCAACCCGGACGAGGTGGCGGGCAATATCCAGCAGGCCGGCGGCTTCGTCCCCGGGCTGCGTGCCGGCCGAGCCACCGCCCAGTACCTGAGCTACGTCCTCAACAGGCTCACCTGGCCGGGCTCCATCTATCTCGCCTTCGTCGCGCTGGTACCGACGGTGGCGTTCGCCAGTTTCGGCGGGGCCAACCAGCTCAGCGGTACCAGCATCCTCATCATCGTGAGCGTGGGCATCGAGACCGTGAAGCAGATCGACAGCCAGCTCCAGCAGCAGCAGTACGGGGGCTTCCTGCGCAGCTGACCTGCGGCGGGCGGCGGGCGGCGGGCGGCACGCGACGGCCGTACGGCGTCCTGACGCCGTACGGCGTCTTCGTCGCCGAGCGGGAGGGTCGGTCGTCGGCCCTCCCCCGCTTCGCCCGGCGGGACGGCCCTCACCCCTTCCGGCCGGCGGGACGGTCCTCACCCCTTCGGTCGGGTGTTCCGCGCCGCTCCTCCCCCGGTTTCGGAGTCACCAGGTGTAGTCCGGGTCAACCGGCATGCACCTGCCCCTGTCGGCCGCGTTCAGGGCGTCCGCCGTGTCCGGGAGTGAGTCGTCGACGATCTCGTCCTTGTCGGCGGCCGGATCGTCGGAGGCCTTCGTCCCGGCAGCCTTCTCGCGCTTGCCCTTGCCGGTGAGCGCGATGTCCTCGCGCACGAGGCGGAACAGCGTGAAGGCATCCTCCGTGGGCTTCACCCGGGCGCCCGCGTAGCGATTGGGCATCGTCGTCATCGTGATGCCCTTGGTGGGCACTTTGCGCAGCTCGGTGGCGAGGTCGTACAGCTTCTTCACCGTGCCGAGGCCGCCGTCGACGGTCAGCGCCTCGGTGGCGGTCTCGGCGAGGGAGCGCAGCCTGCCCGGTTCGGTGAGGGTGGTGTTCTCGCGCAGCCGCCGGACCATCGCGTTCATGTACATGTGCTGGGCCCGGGCGCGCATCAGGTCACTGCCGTCGCCGAAGCCGTAGCGCGTACGCAGCCACTGCAGGGCCTGCTCGCCCTTGACCGGGTGGGTGCCCTTCTTCAGTTTCAGTCCCGATCCGTGGCCCTGGCGGTCCCGGGAGAGGATGTTGGCGTCCACGCAGACCGGGACGCCGCCGATCGCGTCCGCCATCGACACCACACCCGCGAAGTCGATCTTCATGAAGTGGTCGATGTGGATGCCGGTGAGTTTCTCCCAGGTCGCCACGGTGCAGCCGGGACCGCCGCGGCCCAGCGACTGGTTGACGGCCGTGGGCAGGACGGTGGCCGGATAGACCTTGCCGTCATCGGGGTCCGTGCACTTAGGTATGTCCACCAGCGTGTCGCGCGGCACGCTGACGACCGACATGTTGGTGCGGTCGGCGGAGAGGTGCAGCAGCATCTGGACGTCCGCGAGAGGCACACCGTTGAAGGTGTCCCTGGCGGCGCCGAGTTTCTGGTTCTCCTCGGTGTCCCGCGCGTCGGAGCCGATCAGGAGGATGTTGAGCGGTGTCTGGCCCGCCGCGTTGGCCTCGGCCTTCGCGGGCCTGTCCCTCTCGTCGCCGAGGTTCAGGTCGTCCTTCCTGATGTTGCCGTTCAGGTGCTGGTAGTAGAGATATCCGGCACCGGCGGTGCCGAGCATCAGGACCGCCAGGACCGTCGACGACCAGCGCAGGGCCCGGTGTCCGCGCCGCCTGCGGGCACTCCGGCTGCCCCTGGGCCGTCTGCCGTGCCGGCCCCCGTTCACGGGCCCCGTCGTCTCCGTGCCCTTCCCGGTCCCCTGGGCGGATCCGGCGTCCGCTGCGGGCGCGTCCACCGGTCGTACGCGATGGCTCTCCTCGCCGTACGGGCGGTGACGGCGTCCGGGTTCATCGGTGGGGTGAACCCGTGGCCGTGCCGTCCTCCCGCGTGCTCTCGTCCCCATCTCGTCTCCCCTCACTGCCACTTGGCGGATTGCGGTACGTCCATGGCGGCGGAGGACGTGACCGGCCCGTCGCGCCTTCCGCGCACACCGGTACGCGGGCCGGCCGACGCGCCGACCCCTGTGCGGCACGTCCGCCGGCCCGGTCCCGTCACGGCAGGTTCCGGGGCCAGTACTTGTCCTCGTCCGAGTCGTAGACGAGGTCGCCGGCATCGTCGTAGCCCTTGATGTGCGGTGCCGTGGTGACCTGCCGGTCCAGGACGCCGGAGGCGACGAACCAGCCGTGGTCCAGGACGGCCCGGTGAGTGGCGCCGCCGTAGGAGACGCTCACCTTGGCCACGGAGGACTCGACCGTCCCCACGACCCCCCAGCGGAAGGGGAGTTGCCAGTCGCCCTTGGCGGCGAGCGGCTGCCGGAACAGCTCGCTCGCGTTGACGTCCGGCACGACCGGGCCGGCGTCGGGCGGATCGCTGTCACTGGTGCCCGTGCTGATGCCGGACGGCTCACCGTTCTCGATGCCGCAGACCACCCGCCGACCCGCCGACCGCTCGCTCACCGCGACGACGTGAAAACCGTCGCCGGTGGCCCTGGCACCATTACTCTTCGCCGCCAGAATGATCCGGTAGTCCTCGGCCTTCCCCAGCGCGCGGCCACGCGCGGACGGCCCTCCGCCCTCCGCGGTCAGGCACGTCTCCAGTCCGGCCGTCGCCTCGGCGAAGGTGATCCCGTCGAGCAACTGCCCTGTGCCTGATGCGCTGTTGGGACTCGACGGCTGCGCGGTCGAGGGCTTCGATGTGGTCCGCGGGACACCGTCCGACGGCCCGGCCGCCGCCGTCCGCGCTCCGCGCTCCCCGTGTTCGCCGGCCAGGGCGTACGTCCCCACCGGCAGCGCGACCAGCGACACCAGCACGGCTCCGGTCACCGCCGCACGCCGCCTGCGCTCGGTCAGACCGCGCCGCCGGATCTCGGTGTACGGCACGGCTGACGGCCTGATGGTGTACGCGTCCTCGGCCAGCAGCGCGCGCATCCGCTCCTCGAAGCCGTGGCCCTCGTCCTGCGCCCCGGCCGTCCCGTAACCGGACCTCCGCTCGTCTTCCGCCCCGTTCACCTGGCGCCTCCCTGTCCGCCGGACACCGTGCGATTCGCGGCCAGCCCCGGATACGTACGCAACTTCGCCAGCCCCTTGGACGCCTGGCTCTTGACCGTGCCGGTCGAGCAGCCGAGCACTTCGGCGACCTCCGCCTCCGACAGGTCCTCCCAGTACCGCAGCACCACCACCGCCCGCTGCCGCGCGGGCAGTTGGGCCAGACCGGCGAGCAGGGAGCCGCGCTCCTCCACCCGGCCCGCGGACTCGTCCCGCCCCGCCGTGTCGGGCGGAGCGGCGGTCAGCGACTCGGCGACCCGGCGCTTGCGGAAGCGGTCGCTGTTGCAGGTGACCAGCATCCGCCGGACGTACGCCTCCGGGTTGTCGGTGCGCGAGATGCGCCACCACGACCGGTACGCCTTGGCCAGCGCGGTCTGCGTGAGATCCTCGGCGTCGTGGACGTCTCCCGTCAGCAGATACGCGGTCCGCACCAGTTGTGACCACCGCGCTCTGACGAACTCCTTGAACCGGTCCTCTTGTTCGGCCTGCATCGAGCACCCTCCCTCGCCCTCCAGACCACCGTCCGGACGAGATCGGTTGCCTCAGACGCGAAAGGAGAACGGAGGACCTTTGGGGGGGGCGGGGAGTGGTGCCGCGACGAGGGCCGGGACAAGGCCGGAACGCCCAGCACACAGCCGCTTCGGGCTTCAGCCGGGTCACCAGATCCCGTCGACGACCTCTTCGCAGATGAGGGCCCACTGCGACTGCCCGTCGAGGAAGAGGGCTCACCACCAGAGCGGAACAGGGCCCGCTGTCCCCCGTCTCGCGTAGGCGGAAACGATCCGTCTTCCCGCGGCTCGCGCATCGAAAACGGGCCCGGCTTCCCGCTGTTCGCGGCTCCGGGGTGGTTCTGAACTGCGAGGCGAACGGGACGTTTGTTCGGGCGGAGACGGTGCAGACGGTGAACTGACACAACACCTACACGATCAACGGAGGCACACCATGGGCATCATCGCGTGGATCATCATCGGCCTTCTCGCCGGTGCCATCGCCAAGGCCCTGATGCCGGGCAAGGACCCGGGCGGCATCATCATCACCATGCTCATCGGCATCGCCGGTGGTCTGCTCGGTGGCTGGCTCGGCAAGGTCGTCTTCGGCGTCGACTCCGTCGACGGGTTCTTCGAACTCTCCACCTGGATCGCCGCGATCATCGGCTCCGTGATCCTGCTCTTCATCTACCGTCTCGTCACCGGCAACCGGCACTCGCACCGCCACGCGTAACCCGCTGACGGCACGACCTCTGCACACGCGGACGGCTCCCTCCCCTGGAGACAGGGCGGGAGCCGTCCGCGCGTGCGGAGGTATTTCGTGCGTTCACGGACACCTTCGCCGGCATCGCGCCCGCCTCGGCCCAAGGGGCGGGTCCCCGGCAGGAGGTCTACCGGCCGGCGCCGCCCAAGAGGGCGCCCATGGCGGCGAGCACGGACGGTTCGACGCGGTAGTACACCCACGTTCCGCGCCGCTCGGACGACAGCAGCCCGGCTTCCTTGAGCTTCTTCAGGTGATGGGAGACGGTCGGCTGCGAGACGCCGACGTCGGAGATGTCGCAGACGCACGCCTCGCCGCCCTCGTGGGAGGCCACCGCCGAGAACAGCCGCAGCCGGACCGGATCACCGAGGGCCTTGAACATCTTGGCGGTCCGCTCCGCCTCTTCCGCGTTCAGGGGGCGCTCGGTCAGCGGCGGGCAGCACGGAACCGTGGTGTCGGCCTCCAGCAGCGGCAGTACGGTCACATTCGACATACGTCTATGTTGACACACGTCTAACCAAGACGGGAGGGCGCGGCGGCCCCCGGGATCCCGGCCGACGTCAGACGCCAGACGCGGCCGCCACACGCCAGACGCGGTCGTCAGACGCCAGGCGCGGCCGTAAGACGCCGGGCGCGCCCGCCAGCCACCGGACCGGCCAGCACACCCGCGTCCCCGCTCCCCGCTCCCGGCTCCCGGCTCCCGGCTCCCGGCTCCCGGCTCCCGGCCACTGCGATCCACCTTTACTCGCACTCACACTCGCACTCGCACTCGCGGACCAGCGGACCACCGGACCACCGGACCACCGGACCGACCAACGAACCAGCCCCATGAATTCGACAAACGTCTATGTTGACGCACATCAAAACAAGTGCCATCCTGGCCGCACAAGCCATCGACAGACGTCGAAACAACCCGGGGAGTCCTCGTGAACGCGTCCACCGCCGCCCTGCCCACCGTGGTCATCGGAGCCGGTCCCGTAGGTCTGGCCGCCGCCGCGCATCTGGTCGAACGGGGACTGAACGCCCTCGTCATCGAGGCCGGGCCCGTCGCCGGGGCCGCGACCCGCGAGTGGGCCCACGTCCGCCTCTTCTCCACCTGGTCCGAGGTCGTCGACCCCGCCGCGCAGAAGCTCCTCGCCCCGACCGGCTGGACCGCGCCGGACGGTGCCACGTACCCCACGGGCGGCGACTGGGCCGAGCAGTACCTCCAGCCGCTGGCCGACCTCCTGGGCGACCGGGTCCGCTACGGCACCCGGGTCACCGGCGTCTCCCGTTCCGGCCGCGACCGTGTCGTCGACGCCGACCGCTCGGCCCAGCCCTTCACCGTGCACCTCGTCGCGGCGGACGGAACCGAGGAACGGGTCCACGCCGCCGCCGTGATCGACGCCTCCGGCACCTGGTCCACGCCCAGCCCCCTCGGCGGCGACGGACTTCCGGCCCTCGGTGAGCGCGCCGCGTCGGACCGCATCACCTATCGCGTGCCCGACCTGAAGGACCCCGCCGTCCGCGCCCGGTACGCGGGGAGGCGCACCGCCGTGGTCGGCTCCGGCGCCTCGGCCTTCACCGCCCTCGCCTATGTGGCGGAGCTGGCGAAGGAGGAGCCCGGAACGCACGCGGTGTGGATCCTGCGCCGCGGCCTGTCCGGCTCCACCTACGGCGGCGGCGACGCCGACCAGCTTCCCGCCCGCGGTGCCCTGGGGCTCGCCGCCAAGGCCGCCGTCGACGACGGGTACGCCGACGCCGTCACGGGCTTCCGCACCGACGCCGTCGAGCGGGACGGCGACGGCCGTCTGGTCCTCGTCGCCGAGGACGGCCGCCGGCTCGACGCGGTCGACGAGGTGATCGGCCTGACCGGCTTCCGCCCCGACCTCACCTTCCTGGACGAGCTGCGCCTCGGCCTGGACGAGCGTCTTCAGGCGCCGACCGAACTCGCCCCGCTGATCGACCCGAACCAGCACTCGTGCGGCACCGTCTACCCGCACGGCGTACGGGAGTTGTCGCACCCGGAGGAGGGCGTCTTCCTCGTCGGCATGAAGTCCTACGGGCGGGCCCCGACGTTCCTCGCCATGACCGGCTACGAGCAGGTCCGCTCCGTCGTCGCCCACCTCGCCGGTGACCACGAGGCGGCCGAGCGCGTCGAACTGACCCTGCCCGAGACCGGGGTCTGCGGCGGCGCGGGGCTCTTCGACCAGCCTGCCGCGGCCGAGGAGTCCGGCGGCTGCTGCGCCGGCCCGGCGGCGGAGACGCTGCAGATCGGCGTCGGCGCCCCGGTTCCCTCCGGCGGCTGCTGACCCCCGTGCCGCACACCGAAGCCGCCGCGGCCGCGACCGGATCGGGGGACCGGTCGCGGC
>NZ_JBSGZN010000086.1:0-16417 GCF_053611025.1 Streptomyces sp. NPDC054842 | reverse complement strand
GCCCGGACCTGGTCCGGGCGCCCCCTTCGTCGTACCGGTGCGGGGAGCCGCTCCGCCCGCCGGCGGGCCGGGCGCCGATGCGGCACCCTGTGCCCGCCTCCGCCCGGGCGGTGCTAGTCGGCGGACGGGGTGGCGGCCTTCTCGGCGCGCTCCGCGCGCTCCTGGGCCTCCATCTCCGCGAACACGTCGATCGGCGCGGGTGCCTTCGCCAGGAAGACCCAGGTGAGCCAGACGGCGAGCAGGAAGGGCGGGATCTTCAGGGCGACCAGGACCCAGCCGAGCTGTGTGGTGTCGGCCCACCAGTAGAGCGGGAAGAGCACCGCGCACTTGGCGAGCAGGATCAGGCCCCACGCCCAGCTGGCCTTCGCGTACGCCTTCTTGCGGCCGGGGTTGCGGGTGCGCCAGGAGAGGTTCTCCTTGAAGACCGGGCCGAGGATCAGGCCGATCAGCGGGACCCCGCACAGGGTGGTGACGATGTACGCCAGCGCCAGCCCCAGCGTGTAGAGCATGCCCGGCAGGTAGAAGTCCTTGGCGTTGCCGGTCATCATCGCGAAGACCACGCCGAACGCGACGCCGAAGACGCCGCTGAAGGCGTGCTTGACGGTGTCCTTGGTGACCAGGCGCACCACGACGAGCAGCAGGGACACCGCGAGGGCGGCGATCGCCGACCAGTGCAGGTCCTTGGTGAGCGTGAAGATGGTGACGAAGAGGAGTCCGGGCAGGACCGTCTCGACCATGCCCCGCACGCCGCCGAAGGCCTCGAAGAGCGCTGCCTCGGTCACCGCCCTGGAATCCTGCTGGGCGTCTTCGGTCGGCTTGTCGAGCGACGTCACCGGCTACTCCCGTCCGAGCGGTCTGAGTTCGTACTTCGGGTTGAACAGCACCCTACGGCCCCGGCTCATCGAGACCCGGCCCGATGCGATGAGTTTGCGGCCCGGTTCTATGCCCACGATGGAGCGCCTGCCGAGCCACACCACGTCCAGGGCGGCCGAACCGTCGAACAGCTCGGCCTCCAGGGCCGGGACTCCCGCCCGCGGCCGCAGCGTGACCGTGCGCAAGGTACCAGTAACCGTGACGATCTGCCGGTCCTGGCAGTCACCGATGCGTGTGCACCCGGTGGTGTCGGTGTCCTCCCGCAGCTCCTCCGACTCCAGGTCCTCCTGGGAGGTGGAGAGCCGGTCGAGCATGCGCCGGAACCGGCCCACCGGCTTTTCGGAACGAGGAACAGCACTCATACCGAAAGCGTACCGGGGGGCGCCGACAGCTACGTACCCGCACAGGTCGGCGTTCGAACCGGTGCCCCGCGCCGGGTCCGGTGGCGAGGTGCCTCGGGGGGGTGCCGGGCCGCCTCGAAGCGACCGTGCCGGCCGGGCGGCCCCGAAGCGCCCCCGACGGCCGGGCGCACGGGTGCCCGACCGTCGGGGTCCGGGGTCAGCTCGGGTTGTCCCCGTGGGTGAGCGTCTCCCACGCCACGAAGAGGTTGTTGCTGCCCGCCGGGCGGTTCCGCCGGGTGAGCGCCTCGGTGTTGGTCATCGCGTGGCCCAGGCGGTTGTGCAGGGCGTTGTAGCCGACCTCGGTGACCGGTCCGAGTCCCAGGTGCAGGGACCCGCCGCAGAGCCAGCCGGGGACCGCCTCGCCGAGCTGGTAGCGGGACTGGAAGCCGAGTGCCTGCCGCAGCCGCTCGCCGACGTCCGTGGAGTAGAGGTCGGTGCCCTGGATGCGGCTGGTCTCCGCGACGTGCGAGATGGCGGAGATGCCGTACCCGGTGTGCGTGAAGTCGCGGCAGGTCTCCTGGGTGAGGCCGGTGACGAAGGTGGACTGTCCCTGCCAGTAGTTGACGATCTTCGCGGTGGTGTCGAGGTTCTGGCTCGGGACGGTCTTCGGCACGGAGCCGTCGGAGGCCAGGTAGACGTAGGCGGCGGTGCGGGTCCGGAACTTCGCCATGGCCCTGTCGTACGAGGTGCGGTCCTCCAGGAAGACGGAGATGCCGACGGCGGCCTCCATCATCGACAGCTCCCAGTTCCCGTTGGAGTTGGAGCCGTTGATGATCTCGGGGAGGTAGACGTCGCGGAGCATGGTCGCGAAGCGGCCGGAGTTCGCCCAGGTGCCGGTGTACGTGTACTTGATGATCTCGGCGGCCCGGGGCCAGGAGGAGCCGGCCCAGCCGGTCTGGAGGGGCGCGTTGCTGTTGGTGTGGTCCCTGATCGTGGCCGACCAGGCGTCCATCAGCTCGATGGACTTGCGCGCGTACCGCTCGTCCCGGGTGATGTACCAGGCGAGGGCGTCCGTGTACGCGGCTATCGCGTCCTCGCGCTCGTCGGTGCAGCCGTAGTTCGGGTTGGAGTAGGAGCCGCACTCCACGGTCGCGCGGGGCGTGGGGGTGCGCGACAGGGAGGCGTACCGGCTGGCCATCATCTGGTCGAAGGCGCCCTTCCAGGGCTGGGCTCCGGCGTTGACCTGGGTGCGCGCGAAGTCCAACTGCCCCTTGGAGACGGTCACTCCGGGGTGGGCGAAGACCGCAGGGGCGGCCTCGGCCCGGGGGGCGGCGGGCCAGCCGAGGAAGCCGCCGACCAGGGCGGTGGTCACGGCGGCGACGGTGGCGAGCAGCAGCGGGCGCCGTCTGCGCCGGCGGGTTGCGGGGGTCTCTGGCATGTGGGGGGCCATCCGTTCTCGTATGTGAACGATGAGCGCGTCTTTGAACGCGGTGATGGCCGGGACCCTAGGTATGGACCAACTGCCCGTCAAGGGGCCGGACATGAGAAAGGGCCGCATCCCCTCAGGGATACGGCCCGATCCACGTCCGCGGGTGCGCGGTCGTCAGCGCACCTCGGTGATCTCAGGTCCGCGCTGGAGCTGGCCCATGCCTCCGGAGAAGCGGGAACCGGCCTGGTCCTCCTGCTGCACGCCCTCGGGGACCATCTGCGCGTCGTTCGGCAGCTTCAGGACGATGGGGTCGCGCGGGGCCATCGGGCCCTCACCGCGGACGACCACAGTGTCCCGGAAGATCTGCTCCAGCAGCCCCGCGGCCTGCGGCTGCACCGCGCCCTGCCCGGAGATCACTCCGCGCAGGAACCAGCGGGGGCCGTCCACACCGACGAACCTGACGACCTGGAAACCGCCCGTGCCGTCGGGCAGCTGCACCGGGACCTGCGCCCGCAGCTCCCAGCCCAGCGGTCCCTCGACCTCGTCGATGACACCGCCCTGCTGCGTGATGCCCGAGGCGATCTCCTCGCGCACCTCGCCCCAGATGCCCTCGCGCTTGGGAGCGGCGAAGGCCTGGAGCTGGATGGCGCTGTCCTTGAGGACGACGGTGGCCGCGACGATCGCGTCGCCCGCGACCTCGACGCGCAGCTCCATGCCGTCGACTCCGGGCACGAAGAGACCGCCGAGGTCCACCCGGCCCTCGGCCGGGTCGCGGACCTCCGAGTCGTCCCAGGGCCCGTCGGGACGCGGTTCCGGCTCCAGCCTCACGCGCTCCCGCTCCGCCTCGTCCGCCTCAGCGTCGACAGCGTCGACGACCTGCTCGGCCTCGCCCGCCGCGTCCTCGGCGGCACTGCCCTTCTTGCGACGTCCGAACACGTCACTGTCCTTCCCGGTCGGATACGACCGAAGCGTATCGATTCCCACCCGCCCCGCCGCCCACGGCGGCATGACCGCCGGTGGACCCGAAGCCCCCTGCGGCCCGCTCCGAGTCGGGAAGCTCCGCGACCTCGTGGAAGCGGACCTTCTCGACCTGCTGGACGACCAGTTGGGCAATCCGGTCGAAGCGCTCGAACCGCACGGACTCGTGCGGGTCGAGATTCACCACGATCACCTTGATCTCCCCACGGTACCCGGCATCCACCGTCCCCGGGGCATTCACGAGGGCGACACCGCAGCGGGCGGCGAGGCCGGAACGCGGGTGCACGAAAGCCGCGTACCCCTCCGGGAGCGCGACGGACACCCCGGTGGGCAGAACGGCGCGTTCGCCGGGCTTCAGCTCGCGGCTCTCGGTGGTGCGCAGGTCCGCGCCCGCGTCGCCGGGGTGCTCGTAGGAGGGCAGCGGCACCTCCGGGTCGACGCGGCGGATCCGCACGTCCAGCTCGGGACGGGGCTCACGGCTCACGGGTTCACCTCGAAGGCACGGGTACGACGCATCTGGTCGGGGTCGTCCATGGCGGCCCGGATCTCCTCGGGCCGGCCGTTGTCGATGAAGTGGTCGACCTTCACCTCGATGAAGAGGGCGTCCGCGCGGACGGCGACGGGACCGTCGGGGCCGCCGATCCGTCCGGTAGCGGTCGAGTAGATCTTGCGGCCGGCGACGGCGGTGGCCTCGGCCTCCAGGTGCAGGACGGTGCCCACGGGCACGGGCCGCACGAAGTCGGTCTCCAGCCTGCCGGTCACCGCGATGGTGCGCAGCAGCCAGTTCAACGAGCCGAGCGTCTCGTCGAGGGCGGTGGCCAGGATCCCGCCGTGGGCGAGGCCCGGGGCGCCCTGGTGCGCGGGGCGGACGGTGAACTCCGCCGTGACCCGCACCCCGTCGCCCGCACGGGCTTCGAGGTGGAGACCGTGGGCCTGTCCCTCACCGCACCCGAAACACTGTCCGTAGTGCGCGCCGAGAAGGTCGCCCGGGGCGGGGGCGTCGGGGTGCCGCACCGGCGCGACGGCGTCGGCGGGGGGCCTCAGAGCTGCGGAAGTACCACTCACAGGCGCAGACCTTACCCGCGCGTCGGCCCGCCGCCGACACCGTGCCAAGCTTGGCTTCATGCAGCTTTCCGCCTCGCCGTACGAAGAACGCCTCACCGCGCCCCGCAGCTGGTGGCTGATCTCCCTGATGGTCGGGGTCGCGATGGCGCTGATCCTGCTGCCGTTCGGCACGCTGCCGCTGCTCGGCGGGCTGGTCGGCGGCACCGCGGTCTCGGCGATCGTGGCGAGCTCGTACGGGTCGGTCCGCATCCGTGTGGTGGGCGACTCCCTGATCGCGGGCGACGCGCGGATCCCGGTGGCGGCGCTCGGCGAGGCCGAGGTCCTGGACCCGGAGGAGACCCGGGCCTGGCGCACCTACAAGGCCGACACCCGCGCCTTCATGCTGCTGCGGGCGTACATCCCGAGGGCCCTGCGCGTGGAGGTCACCGACCCGCAGGACCCGACGCCGTACCTGTACCTGTCGACGCGGGCGCCGGAGCGGCTCGCGGCGGCGCTGGAAGCGGCACGGGCGACGGCCGCGTAAGCCCCCCGGGGCGGCACCCGTCCACGCGTGCACGGGAGGTCCCGATGCACTCGAAAGGGCTCAGCCGCCCAGCTCCTTGGGGAGTTCTCCGGGGCGCACGGGGTCCGCGGGCTGTTCCAGCGGGGGCAGGGCGGGCAGCGCGTCCCAGGGGACCTGGGCCTTGCGCAGGTCCTTGCGGATGCGCTCGGCGACGCGTTTGGTGTCGCGGCGGTTCATGACCGCGCCGACGGCGGCTCCCACCATGAACGGCAGCAGGTTCGGCAGGTCGCGGACCATGCGCTTCATGATCTGCTGGCGCAGCTCGCGCTTCATCTGGCCGCCGAGGGCGGTCTGGACGGTGAGCGGCTTGGTCACGTCGATCCCGCGCTCGCCGGACCAGGAGTTCAGGTAGGCGGTGCTGCGCTGCTTCAGGTTCCCCGGCGGTCTCAGGCCGTAGACCTCGTGCAGTTCGGCGATCAGCTTCAGCTCGATGGCGGCGACGCCGGTGATCTCGGCCGCCAGTTCGGTGGGCATCGCGGGCGGTACGGGCAGCATGGCCGCCGCGCCGATGCCGGCTCCGACGGTGGAGGTCGCGGTGGCGGCGCCCGCGACGAGTTTGTCCGCGAGCTGCTCGGGGCCGAGGCCGGGGAACTGCCGGCGCAGCGTGTCGAGGTCCCGTACGGGGACGCGGGGGGCGATGTCGATGATGCGGTCGGCGAGGTACGTCAGGCCCGCCCTGGCCCGGCTGCCGCCCTTGCGGACGCCTTCCCTCACTCCGTCCCGGAGGACCGCGGCGCGGCGCCTGGCGGCGGGCGCAGGGGTCTCCACGGGGGCCGGAAGTCCGTCTGTGGCGGACGTAGCTCCGAGCGAGGCTGATCCTGATGCGGAAGAGCCTCGCTCGTCGTCACGCGCGCCTTCGGGACCGCTGAGCGGCCCGTCGTCCGCTTCCGACTTCCGGAAGCGGCGCTTCCAAGGTGGGGTCGAGCCAGTCACGGCCGACCCTGCCTCAGTCGCAGTCGCGGCAGATCGGCTGACCGTTCTTCTCGCGGGCCAGCTGACTGCGGTGGTGGACCAGGAAGCAGCTCATGCAGGTGAACTCGTCCTGCTGCTTCGGCAGGACCCGGACGGCCAGCTCTTCGTTCGAGAGGTCCGCGCCGGGCAGTTCCAGGCCTTCGGCGGCCTCGAACTCGTCGACGTCCACTGCGGAGGTCGACTTGTCGTTCCTCCTGGCCTTCAGTTCCTCAAGACTGTCCGAGTCGACGTCGTCGTCGGTCTTGCGTGGGGTGTCGTAATCCGTTGCCATGTCGCGCTCTCCCCCTCTGGGTGTCTGCGGTGTCTCCAGCGCACGTAACGCGTGAGAGGCCGGACTTGTGCCCGACCCGAGGCGGAGATTTTGCCTCACATCAAGGTCTGTTACTCAATCGACACCCAACCGGACCCCTCAAGAGTGATCGGCTTGGATGGCGATGGGGACCGTACACGGTCCGAATGGCGCACTTCAAAGCGGTCTCACCGTGTACTTCCCGTGATCAGGACCCCTGAAAACCCGGATTTTCCCGGCTTTCCGACAGCCCTCATGATCACGGAGAGTATATGGCCAGAAAATCGTCCTTGTGATCGATCACACAGCGGCCTCCTGGACGGGGGGCCCGAAAATTCCGCGCAAAGCGAACATCGTCGTGTGTCGGCGACATGGTCTCAGATCGGCAGGGTGACCCGCATCACGAGCCCACCTCCCTCCCGCGGCTCCGCGTAGATGTGCCCGCCGTGCGCGCGGGCCACGGAGCGCGCGATGGACAGACCCAGGCCGACGCCCTTGTCGCTGCCCGTGCGCTCCGTGCGCAGCCGCCTGAAGGGCTCGAAGAGGTTGTCGATCTCGTAGGCCGGGACCACCGGCCCCGTGTTCGCCACGACCAGGACGGCGCGGCCGTGCTGGACCTCGGTGGTGACCTCGACCCAGCCGTCCTCGGGCACGTTGTACCGCACGGCGTTCTGGATCAGGTTCAGGGCGATCCGCTCCAGCAGCACGCCGTTGCCCTGGACGACCGCGGGAGCGCGTTCCCCGCGGATCTCCACGCCCTTCGCCTCGGCCTCGGCCCGCACCTGGTCGGTGGCCTGCTGGGCGACCTCCGCGAGGTTCACCGGCTTGCGCTCGACGATCTGGTTGTCGCTGCGGGCGAGCAGCAGCAGGCCCTCCACGAGCAGCTCGCTGCGCTCGTTGGTGGCGAGCAGGGTCTTGCCGAGCTGCTGCAGCTCCACGGGCGCGCCCGGATCGGACAGGTGCACCTCCAGCAGCGTGCGGTTGATCGCCAGGGGCGTGCGCAGCTCGTGGGAGGCGTTGCCGACGAACCGCTGCTGGGCCGTGAAGGCCCGCTGGAGCCGCTCCAGCATGTCGTCGAAGGTGTCGGCCAGCTCCTTGAGCTCGTCGTCGGGGCCGTCGAGCTCGATGCGGCGGGACAGGTCGGAGCCGGCCACCGCGCGCGCGGTGCGGGTGATCCGGCCGAGCGGCGACAGGACCCGGCCGGCCATGGCGTAACCGAAGGCGAAGGCGATCACGGCGAGACCGAGCAGGGCGAGCAGCGAGCGGCTGAGCAGTCCGTCGAGCGCGTGCTGGCGCTGGACCGCCGTGCACTCCTTGAGCATCGCGTTCAGCTCGTCGATGCCGGCGGCGCCGCTCAGCTGCGGACAGGTGCCGCTGGCCAGCTGGAGGTTGTTGCCGGTGACCTTGAAGTCCATGCCGCTGCCCTCGTGCAGCGCCTGGGCGGCCAGCAGGTAGATGATCGACAGCAGCAGGATGCCGGCGATCAGGAACATGCCGCCGTACAGCAGCGTGAGCCGTATGCGGATGGTCGGCCGCAGCCACGGGAAGGGCGCCTGCGGCTTCCTCGGGTCCCAGGTGGGCTTGGGGGGCGCCGTCGGCGGCGCGGGTGCGGTCATGGGGATCAGATCCGGTAGCCCGAGCCGGGGACGGTGACGATGACGGGGGGTTCGCCGAGCTTGCGCCGCAGGGTCATCACGGTGACCCGGACGACGTTGGTGAACGGGTCCGTGTTCTCGTCCCAGGCCTTCTCCAGGAGCTGCTCGGCGGAGACCACGGCGCCCTCGCTGCGCAGCAGCACCTCCAGGACGGCGAACTCCTTGGGCGCGAGCTGCACCTCCTTGCCGTCGCGGAAGACCTCGCGGCGGTTGGGGTCCAGCTTGATGCCGGCCCGCTCCAGGACGGGCGGCAGCGGCAGGCTCGTACGGCGGCCGAGGGCCCGCACGCGCGCGGTGAGCTCGCTGAAGGCGAAGGGCTTGGGGAGGTAGTCGTCGGCGCCGATCTCCAGCCCCTCCACGCGGTCGCTCACGTCGCCGGACGCGGTGAGCATCAGCACGCGCGTGGGCATGCCGAGCTCGACGATCTTGCGGCAGACGTCGTCGCCGTGCACGAGCGGGAGGTCGCGGTCGAGGACCACCACGTCGTAGTCGTTGACGCCGATGCGCTCCAGGGCGGCCGCGCCGTCGTACACGACGTCGACGGCCATGGCCTCCCGGCGCAGTCCGGTGGCCACCGCATCGGCGAGCAGCTGCTCGTCCTCGACGACGAGTACGCGCACGTCGCTAGTCCTTCCTCTGTCCACCCGCGTAGCGCCGTGACGGCGTCGCGTGAGGGGGTTTCCGGGGGTCCCGCCGACTCGATCCGAGCCGAGAAGGGGGGCTGAGGCATCCATCCTGCCCTTTTCGGCCATAAGTCGGCTGTAAGGCGGCTGCGGGGCCCGGGAATGCCGGATTTTCTCGTGCGGTTGAGGTTTCCGCGGAAGAGAGCGGGGGGAGGACGGCTGTACACCCCGCGATCACGCTCTGCCTGTGGCACGCCACTTGGTGGTTCTCCGACCGCTTCCGCAGAGCGGGCGTGGGTGTCCGGCACCGTCGCCGCCCGGCCGGGCTGCGCTGGGCACCCACCGGAGACGTGATCGCCCCTTCCGAATGGCACACCCCCGTGCCACCGACCCACGACCCAGGACGAGGGGGCGCAGCATGGACGCATTCACCGCAGGACTTCTTCAGCGCATACAGGCGACCGAGTCCGACCTGACGCGGGCTCGCGAGACAGGCGACGACTTCCTCGCGGAGGTCGAGCAGGGAGAGCTGGACGACCTGCGCCGCCTGGCGGCCGAGCACGGCGTGGAGGTCGGCGCCGTGCACGTCTGATCGGTTCGTACGAGAGCGGGGCCCCGGCATCGATCCAGTGCCGGGGCCCCGCTTCGTTCTGTTTCCCCGCCGCCCCCGGGGGCCGGCGGGGCGCGCGCTAGTCGTGCCAGGCGCCGAGCTCCTCCAGGCGGGCCTGGAGGGCCTCGAAGAGGCCGGGCGGGGCGGCGACGGTCAGCTCCGGCGAGAGGGGCTCTCCGGGGCGGCCACCGGTCAGGGCGCCCGCCTCGCGGGCGATCAGGTCGCCCGCCGCGTAGTCCCAGTGGTTGAGCCCGCGCTCGTAGTACGCGTCGAGGCGGCCCGTGGCCACGTCGCACAGGTCGATCGCGGCCGAACCGCCGCGGCGGATGTCCCGCACCTCGGGGACCAGCTCCCGCAGGACCTCCGCCTGCCGGGCCCGGCGTTCGGTGAGGTAGCCGAAGCCGGTGCCGACGAGCGCCAGCCCGAAGGCGGGGGCGGGCCGCACGCGCGCGGGGCGGTCGTTCACGAAGGCGCCCCCGCCCAGTGCGGCGCGGTAGGTCTCGCCCCGCATGGGCGCGTGCACGACGCCGACGAGGGTCTCGCCGTCCTTGCGGGCCGCGATGGACACGGCCCAACTGGGCAGCCCGTACAGGTAGTTCACGGTGCCGTCGATCGGGTCGATCACCCACTGGACGCCGCTGGTGCCCTCGACGCTCGCGCCTTCCTCGCCGAGCACGCCGTCGTCCGGCCTGCGGTCGGCGAGGAGGCCGGTGATCAGCTTCTCGGAGGCGATGTCCATCTCGGTGACGACGTCGACGGCGCTGGACTTGGTGGCGGCCACCCCGAGGTCGGCGGGGCGGGAGTGGTGCAGGAAGTCACCCGCGCGGTGGGCTGCTTCCAGCGCGAGCTCCAGCAGCTCGGCGACGAGGCGGCCGTCTGCGGTGTCGGCGGTGTCGTTCACGGGGTTCCTCACGCGTAGGGGCTGTCGGCGCCCGCGGCGGCGGGGCGCGGGGCGCGGGCGGGGCAGCAGCCGACCGGGCACAGGTGGTGGCTCGGGCCGAGGGCGCCGAGGGCGCAGGGCGTCACCGGCCGGCCGTTCTCGGCGGCGGCGCGCTCCAGGACCAGGTCGCGGACGGCCGCGGCGAACCGCGGGTCGGCGCCCACGGTGGCCGAGCGGCGCACCGGCAGACCCAGCTCGGCGGCCTTCGCGGTGGCCTCCGTGTCGAGGTCGTACAGGACCTCCATGTGGTCGGAGACGAACCCGATGGGGACCATCACGACGGCCGGGACCCCGGCGCCGTGCGCCTCCTCCAGGTGATCGCAGATGTCCGGTTCGAGCCACGGGACGTGGGGCGCTCCGGAGCGCGACTGGTAGACGAGCCGCCAGGGGTGCTCGACGCCGGTCTCCTCGCGCACGGCGTCGGCGACGAGCCGCGCGACGTCCAGGTGCTGGCGGACGTACGCGCCGCCGTCGCCGTGTCCCTCGACGGGGCCGGAGGTGTCGGCCGCCGCGTCCGGGATCGAGTGCGTGGTGAAGGCGAGGTGAGCGCCCTCCCGTACGTCTTCGGGCAGCTCGGCGAGCGACTTCAGGACACCCTCGACCATGGGCCGCACGAAGCCGGGATGGTTGAAGTAGTGCCGGAGCTTGTCGACGGCGGGCGGTTCCAGGCCCTCGGCCTCCAGCGCGGCCAGGGCGTCCGCGAGGTTCTCGCGGTACTGGCGGCAGCCGGAGTAGGAGGCGTACGCGCTGGTGGCGAGGACCAGGATGCGCCGGTGACCGTCGGTGACCATCTCGCGCAGGGTGTCGGTCAGGTAGGGCGCCCAGTTGCGGTTGCCCCAGTACACGGGCAGGTCGAGACCGTGCCCGGCGAAGTCCTCGCGGAGGGCTTCGAGGAGGGCGCGGTTCTGTTCGTTGATCGGGCTGACCCCGCCGAAGAGGAAGTAGTGCTGCCCCACCTCCTTGAGCCGTTCCTTGGGGATGCCCCGTCCGCGCGTCACGTTCTCCAGGAACGGGACCACGTCGTCCGGGCCCTCGGGGCCGCCGAACGAGAGCAGGAGCAGGGCGTCGTAGGGGGTGGCATCGAGCGCGTCTGGCATGTCTCGATCCTGCCACCCGCCTTCGCGGGCGGGGATCCCGGCCCGCTCCCGGGGGTGCATTAGGGTTACCTAACCCGTAAGCTGTATCGGCTACCTTCGCGCCTTACCGGAACCCCCGGAGACCTTCGTGCCCAGCCCGTACGCCGCCCTGTTCGCCGCCCCAGGCTCCAAGGGCTTCTCCGCCGCGGGTCTCCTCGGCAGGATGCCGCTGTCGATGATGGGCATCGGCGTGGTCACGATGATCTCCCAGCTCACCGGCCGGTACGGGCTCGCGGGCGCCCTGTCCGCGACCATGGCCCTGGCGGCCGCGGTGATGGGTCCGCAGGTGTCGCGCCTGGTGGACCGCCACGGGCAGCGGCGGGTGCTGCGCCCGGTGACGCTGTTCGCCCTGGCCGCGGCCGCCGGGCTGCTGTTCGCCGCGCACTACGGGTGGCCCGACTGGGTGCTGTTCGTGTGTTCGGCCGGCATCGGCTGCGTGCCGAGCATCGGCGCGATGATCCGCGCGCGCTGGGCGGCCCTCTACCGGGACACCCCGCAACTGCACACCGCGTACTCCTTCGAGTCCGTGATCGACGAGGTGTGCTTCATCTTCGGACCGATCATTTCCATCGGTCTCTCGACGGCCTGGTTCCCCGAGGCCGGGCCTCTGCTCGCCGCGTGCTTCCTGGCGGCCGGCGTCTTCTGGCTGACGTCCCAGCGCGCCACCGAGCCGGTCCCCCACCCGCGCGAGCAGCACTCCCGCGGCTCGGCGCTGCGCGCGCCCGGGCTCCAGGTGCTGGTGGCCACCTTCGTGGCGACCGGCGCGATCTTCGGCGCGGTCGACGTCGTCACCGTGGCGTTCGCGGAGGAGCAGGGGCACAAGGGCGCCGCGAGCGTGGTCCTCGCGCTGTACGCGGCCGGCTCCTGCGTGGCGGGCGCCGTGTTCGGGCTGCTGCGGTTCTCCGGGGCGCCCGAGCGCAGGTGGCTGCTGGGCGTCTGTGCGATGGCCGTGAGTATGATCCCCCTCCTACTGGTCGGGAACCTGCTGTTTCTGGCCGTGGCGCTGTTCGTTGCGGGCCTGTCCATCGCACCCACGATGATCACGACGATGTCCCTCATCGAACAGCACGTCCCACGCGCGAAACTGACCGAGGGCATGACCTGGGTGAGCACCGGGCTCGCGGTCGGGGTCGCGCTCGGCTCCTCCGTGTCCGGCTGGGTGATCGACGCCGCCGGCGCGAAGGCCGGGTACGGGGTGCCGGCGGTGTCCGGGGCCGTCGCGGTCGTCGTGGGTTTCCTCGGGTATCGCCGGCTGAACAGGCCGGTTCCGCAGCGGGGAGGGACCCATGAGCAGCACAGCGAGCGGGAAGAGCGGAACGTGGCGTAACTGGGCCGGGAACGTCACCGCGCGCCCGGTGCGGGAGGTCGCCCCGGCATCCGTCGAGGAGCTGTCCGCGGCCGTGCGCCGGGCCGCCGAGGACGGCCTGCGGGTGAAGGCCGTCGGCACCGGCCACTCCTTCACGGCCGCCGCCGCGACCGACGGCGTGCTGGTCCGGCCCGACCTGCTGACGGGGATCCGCTCGATCGACCGCGAGGCGGGCACCGTCACCGTCGAGGCGGGCACCCCGCTCAAGCGCCTCAACGTGGCTCTCGCGCGCGAGGGACTGTCGCTCACGAACATGGGCGACATCATGGAGCAGACGGTCTCCGGCGCGACCAGTACGGGCACGCACGGCACCGGCCGCGACTCCGCCTCGACGGCCGCGCAGATCAAGGGCCTCGAACTGGTCCTCGCGGACGGCTCGGTGCTCACCTGCTCGGAGAAGGAGAACCCGGAGGTCTTCGCCGCCGCCCGCGTCGGGATCGGCGCCCTCGGGATCGTCACCGCGATCACCTTCGCCGTGGAGCCCGTCTTCCTGCTCACGGCCCGCGAGGAGCCGATGACCTTCGACCGGGTCACCGCGGACTTCGACGCGCTCTTCGCGGAGAACGAGCACTTCGAGTTCTACTGGTTCCCGCACACCGGCAACTGCAACACCAAGCGCAACAACCGCAGCGCGGGCCCCGCGAAGCCGGTGAGCCGGATCAGCGGGTGGATCGAGGACGAGTTCCTCTCCAACGGCGTCTTCCACGCGGTCAACCTGCTCGGCCGCGCCGTGCCCGCCACCGTGCCGGCGATCGCGAAGGTCTCCAGCCGCGCCCTGTCCGCGCGGACCTACACCGACATCCCCTACAAGGTCTTCACCTCGCCGCGCCGGGTGCGCTTCGTGGAGATGGAGTACGCCGTCCCGCGCGAGGCCCTGGTCGAGACGCTGCGGGAGCTGAAGACGATGGTCGACCGCTCGTCGCTGCGGGTCAGCTTCCCCGTCGAGGTCCGCACGGCGCCCGCCGACGACATCACGCTGTCCACGGCGTCCGGCCGGGAGAGCGCGTACATCGCCGTGCACATGTTCCGGGGGACGCCCTACCAGGCGTACTTCACCGCGGCGGAGCGCATCTTCACCGCGCACGAGGGCCGGCCGCACTGGGGCAAGGTGCACACGCGCGACGCGGACTACTTCGCCGGTGTCTATCCGCGCTTCGGCGAGTTCACCGCTCTGCGGGACCGTCTGGACCCGGAACGGCGCTTCGGGAACGACTACTTGCGTCGGGTGCTGGGGGCGTAGCCGAGTCGCCCGACGGGGCCGGGGCGGGACTGCCGCCGGTGGTGTCGTCCTCGGTGCCGGCGTCCGTGCCGGTGTCGGGAGTCCGGGTGGGAGCGGGCGTCGGCGTCGGACCGCGCCCGGTCGCCGTGTCGCCGCTCTCCGGCGGGGTCTCCTCCGCCGGGGTACCGCCGCCCGTCGGGGTGGGCGTCGGTGAGGGGTCCTGGGACGAGGTACCCGGGGACGGGGTGCGCGGTGACGGCTTGCCGTGACCGGGGAGGGCGTCGCCGACGGTGGTGCCCGTGCCGCCGCCGAACCTGTCGCCGGACACCAGCTCGTACGTGCTGATGCCCGCCATGGCGACGCCGAAGACGAGCGCCGCCAAGACCAACGGCCGCTTCCAGCCGCGTATGCGCGCGCGGTGGACGGTTCCCTCCCCGAACTCGTGTGCCAGGGGCGTCACTTGCCCGGGCGGCGGAGTCCGCGAGCGCGTTCCGGGCGGCGGCTTCGGCCGGCCCTGGACCGTGACGTCGCGCAACTGCTCACCGGTGCGCCGGAAGAAGTGCTGGAAGACCGTGCCCCCGCAGGTGGCGATCGCGCTCACCACCCCGGCGCCCAGGATCGTCCCGTAGACCCCGAAGTACGAGGCGAGTTTCGCCGCGACCACCGCGGCCACCGCGCTCCCCGCCACCTGAGGGACGCTCAGATCCACCCGCCTGCGCCGCGGTTCCTCCAGGACATCCGGCTTCTCACCCATTCCCGAACCTTGCCTGCCTTTCCCGTACTTGCCCGGCTTCCTGCACGAGAAGGGGACGTATGGGCGAAACCGAAGGTTCCGTTTCTGGCGATTTCGTGAAGTGCGCCACGATCATGATCCCGGAGGGCACACGGCGGGTAGCCGACTCCACGGCTCCACCAGAACTCGAGCGGCGCGCCGAACCACGCAGGTGGCCCGAATGGAGTACTGTTGCGAGCCCTGGGTCCGGACTCCCGCCAGGGTGTCCGGGGCCTTGCAGGACCGCCGGGAGGGGGCTCGTTGCACAGGGTGATGAGGTTCGTCACTCAGCGTTGCGAATAGGTAACCGTGCCATAACGGCGATCACGGGCCAGCGCCCGACACGCCGGGCAACTCGGCAAGGTTGTGGCAGGCTGCACCCGGGCAGGCCACACTCGACTAGCGGAAGCAGCGACGCACGTGACGTCGGCAGGCACCACCCGGGAGGTCCCCATGCCCGAACTGCGTGTCGTGGCCGTCTCCAATGACGGCACACGGCTGGTGCTGAAGGCTGCGGACAGCACGGAGTACACGCTTCCGATTGACGAACGTCTCCGCGCCGCCGTTCGCGGTGACCGTCCCCGCCTCGGCCAGATCGAGATCGAGGTGGAGAGCCATCTCCGCCCCCGAGACATCCAGGCGCGTATACGCGCCGGCGCCTCCGCCGAGGAGGTCGCACAGTTCGCCGGCATCCCCGTCGACCGCGTGCGCCGCTTCGAGGGTCCCGTGCTGGCCGAGCGCGCCTTCATGGCCGAGCGGGCCCGGAAGACTCCGGTCCGCCGCCCCGGCGAGAACGCCGGTCCCCAGCTCGGCGAGGCCGTCCAGGAGCGGCTGCTGATCCGCGGGGCCGAGAAGGACACCGTCCAGTGGGACTCGTGGCGTCGCGACGACGGCACCTGGGAAGTTCTGCTCGTCTACCGGGTCGCGGGTGAACCGCACTCGGCGAGCTGGACGTACGACCCGCCCCGGCGGCTCGTCCAGGCCGTCGACGACGAGGCGCGCTCGCTGATCGGCGAGTCCGACGACCTCGCGGCGTCGCCCGAGCCGAGCTTCCCGTTCGTGCCGCGCATCGCCCGGCTGCCGCGCGACCGTCCGCTGGACCGCGCCCTGGACCGGCAGATGGAGCGGCCGAGCCTGCCCGCGCCGTCGGCCGAGCCGGTCGAGGAGAGCGAGCGCGATTCGCTCACCAGCCTGCTGGAGGCGGTGCCCAGCTTCCGCGGCGACATGGTCGTGCCCGAGCGCCCCTCGACGACGGAACGGCCCGCCGCGGAGGAGCCCCCGGAGCCCGAGCCCGAGGTGGAGGAGCCGCCGGCTCCCGCGGCCTCGGCCGGCGCCGGTTCGGCGTACGCGGACGTCCTCATGCCCCGCTCGGTCGGCAGCCACCGCGATCGTCTCGTCGGGTCCACCGACCGCCAGGCCGAGGCCGACGGGGTCCGGCCGGGCCGCCGCGCGGCCGTCCCGAGCTGGGACGAGATCGTCTTCGGCACGCGCCGCAAGAAGCAGGAGTAGCCGCTCCGTACGCCTGGCACCGGCTCAGGTCCCGGCGTACGGACGGCAGTCGAACGGAAGAGGGGGAGCGCACCCGGC
>NZ_JBSGZN010000085.1:522-16422 GCF_053611025.1 Streptomyces sp. NPDC054842 | reverse complement strand
GTCCCTCGCCGCACCGAGGGACCGCCCGGCCTTCGCGTCCTTTCACGCCCCTCGTCCCTCCGGAGAGGACCCCACCGTGCGAAGAACCCGCATCCTCACGGCCGTACTGGCCCTGGCCGCAGGGCTGTTGGCTGGCTCCCCGCCGGCCGCGGCGGCCGAGGCCCCGGCGCGGACGGCCGCCGACACCTACACCTGGAAGAACGCCCGTGTCGACGGCGGCGGCTTCGTCCCCGGCATCGTCTTCAACCGCTCCGAGAAGAACCTCGCCTACGCCCGCACCGACATCGGCGGCGCCTACCGCTGGGCGCAGTCGTCGAAGACCTGGACGCCGCTGCTCGACTCGGTCGGCTGGGACGACTGGGGGCACACCGGAGTCGTCAGCCTCGCCTCCGACCCCGTCGACCCCGACCGGGTGTACGCGGCCGTCGGCACGTACACCAACGGCTGGGACCCGGGGAACGGCGCCGTGCTGCGCTCCGCCGACCGCGGGGCGAGCTGGCGGAAGGCCGACCTGCCCTTCAAGCTCGGCGGCAACATGCCCGGCCGCGGGATGGGCGAGCGCCTCGCCGTCGACCCCCACCTCAACAGCGTGCTCTACCTGGGGGCGCCCAGCGGCAAGGGCCTGTGGCGGTCGACGGACTCGGGCGCGAGCTGGTCACGGGTGGCGGAGTTCCCGAACGCCGGCACCTACGTCCAGGACCCGGCCGACACGAGCGGCTACGCCAGTGACAACCAGGGCATCGTGTGGGTCACCTTCGACGAGTCCACGGGATCGCCCGGACACGCCACGCGGACCCTGTACGTCGGGGTCGCCGACAAGGACAACGCGGTCTACCGCTCGACGGACGGCGGCGCCACCTGGTCCCGCCTGCCGGGGCAGCCCACCGGATACCTCGCCCACAAGGGCGTCCTCGACGCCGGGAACGGCTACCTGTACCTCGCTTACAGCGACAAGGGCGGCCCGTACGACGGCGGAAAGGGGCGGCTGTGGCGCTACGCCACCGGCACGGGGACCTGGACGGACATCAGCCCGGCGGCGGAGGCCGACACGTACTACGGCTTCAGCGGGCTGACCGTCGACCGGCAGCACCCCGGCACGGTGATGGCCACCGCGTACAGCTCCTGGTGGCCGGACACGCAGATCTTCCGCTCCACGGACCGCGGCGGCACCTGGACGAAGGCGTGGGACTACACCGCCTACCCGGAGCGCTCGAACCGCTACACGATGGACGTCTCGTCCGCGCCCTGGCTCTCCTGGGACGCCAGTCCCGCACCGCCCGAACAGGCCCCGAAACTGGGGTGGATGACCGAGTCGCTGGAGATCGACCCCTTCGACTCCGACCGGATGATGTACGGGACGGGTGCCACCGTCCACGGCACCGAGGACCTGACCGGCTGGGACCGCGGGGCGAAGTTCACCATCAGGCCGATGGTCCAGGGGCTGGAGGAGACCGCGGTCAACGACCTCGCCGCTCCCCCGTCCGGGGACGCCCGGCTGTTCAGCGCGCTCGGTGACATCGGGGGCTTCCGGCACACGGACCTCACCAAGGTGCCGCCGAAGATGTACACCTCGCCGAACTTCACCACGACCACGAGCCTGGACTACGCGGAGAAGGACCCGGGGACGGTGGTGCGCGTCGGCGACCTGGACTCCGGCCCGCACGTGGCGTTCTCCACGGACAACGGCGCCAACTGGGGTGCGGGCGGCGACCCTTCGGGGGTGACCGGCGGCGGCACGGTCGCCGCGGCCGCCGACGGCAGCCGCTTCGTGTGGAGCCCCGAGGGCACCGGGGTGCGGTACGCGACCGGGCCCGGCACATCGTGGTCGGCGTCGAGCGGCATCCCGGAGGGAGCGGTCGTCGAGTCGGACCGGGTGGACCCGAAGACGTTCTACGGCTTCAAGTCGGGCAAATTCCACGTCAGTTCGGACGGGGGAGCCACGTTCACCGCCTCGTCGGCGACCGGTCTGCCCGCCGGTGACAGCGTCCGCTTCAAGGCCCTGCCCGGCACGAAGGGGGACGTCTGGCTGGCGGGCGGCGCGAGCGACGGCGCGTACGGGCTGTGGCACTCGACCGACGGCGGCTCCACGTTCACCAAGCTGGCCGGGGTCGACCAGGCCGACACGATCGGCTTCGGGAAGGCGGCACCCGACGCCTCGTACCAGACGCTGTACACGAGCGCGAAGATCGGCGGCGTACGCGGCGTCTTCCGCTCCACGGACAGGGGCGCGAGCTGGACCCGCGTCAACGACGACGCCCACCAGTGGGGCTGGACCGGCGCCGCCGTCACCGGCGATCCGCGAGTGTACGGACGGGTGTACGTGTCGACCAACGGGCGCGGCATCGTCTACGGGGACATCGCCGGCACCGGGGACGGCGACGGCACCGGTCCGGAGCCCACGGGCACCTGCGCGGTGACGTACCGGGTCACGAACCAGTGGGCGGGCGGCTTCCAGGCCGACGTGACGCTGGTCAACACGGGTGCCGCGCCCTGGACGGGCTGGTCGCTCGGCTGGAGCTTCCCGGACGGCCGACGGATCACCCAGATGTGGAACGCCGACCCGGCGCAGTCCGGCCCGGCGGTCACGGCGAGGAACGTCTCCTGGAACACCCGCGTGGCACCGGGGTCCGCGGTGAACTTCGGCTTCACGGCCACCTGGTCCACCACCAATCCCAGACCGGCCGCGTTCAGGATGGGCGAGGAGGTGTGTGCGGCGGGCTGATCCGGGGAGACCACCGACACGTGGGCGGCGGCTGTCGGGCCGGTACGGCGCTCGCGGAGGGGCTGGACCGACCTCCTCCCAAAGCCTTCCGGCACGTAGTCACACGGCTACTCGGGAGCCTCGCCCGTGACGGGCGGGGCTCTTGCCACACCTGGTTTGTGGCCCTCCTCACAGACCTGTCGGTAGGCCTTGCTGCCCGCTGAACCGCTGGTCACGCTGCCGCCAACCCGGTGCGAGACTCTGGAGGTCGCGGTGGTGTGTCCGAAGTGCCAGTCGCCGAACGTGCGGCGGCTGCGCGGGTATTAGGAGGATCTTCCGGCGGAGTCGCCGAACCGGTCGCGGTACGCGCCGCCGGACGCGCCGGACGGGCAGCCCCTGGTGGCCTTCGTCGCGGTCGTCGCGGGGATCGCGCTGGCGGTCTCGGGCGACGCGCTGCTCGGGCTGGTCGTCGCGGCGGTGGGCCTGCTGTGGGGTGCGGCGATGCGGCGGCGGTCGACTCTCTACCAGGGGTCGCTGACCACATACAACGCGTCCCGGATCTGCCTCGCCGAGGACTACGTGTTCGCGTGACGGTACGCGCGAACGGCTCCCTGGTCTCCACGGCGCCGGCGGTATGGGAACCGCCGGCGCCGGAGAGGCCGCGGGGCGAACGCGCGCGCTACTTGATGGTGCCGGTCCAGTTCGGCTCGTCACCGAAAGCGTCGTCGCTCTTCATCCACGCGTCGTCCATGCGGGCCACCTCGACGACGACTTCCTTCCCGTCGGCCTTGGGCAGCGAGTACTCGCCGGTGTAGGTGCCGGAGCGGCTCGGAGCGAGGCGCCCGGCCATCTGCTTGGACCCCTTCTCGACGTAGATGAACGTGGTCTCCCCGCCGGTGGTGGCACCTTGAGGGTTGAAGCTCCAAGAGTCGAGGTCGACGGGCTTGCTCGTGCCGTTCTCGACGGTCCACGTGACGCGGAACGCGGTCTCGTCGGCGTCCGGCCGGTCATCGAATTCGCCGAAAGCGGTGACCTTGGCGATGCGGTCGACAGTGACCTTCACTCCGTCGGTGTAGCGGAACGTGTCGCCGACGGCGAGTTCCGTGTCGGGCTTGTCGTCTTCGGTCGGCTCGTCCGCCGCATCCTTCTCGTCGTCGGTGTTCGTGCCTCCACCATTGCTGTCGGCCTTCGTCCGGCTGTCGGCTCGTTCGGCCGTGCCCTGGTCACGGTCGCCGCAAGCGGAGACGAGCGGGAGGAGCATCGCAGCCAGGACGACTGCGGCTCGGAATCGGATGTGCACATTCCCCCCTGAGAAGTTGAACGACAAATGGAGGACCCGTGAAGACCGGACATGGTTGTGCTGAAAGCGCCAGGCGTTTCGAGACTGCGGGCGACGCCACGGAGAGCGCGCCTGCAAGGTCAGCCGAGGCTGGCCGCAAGAGCCCTGTTCCTCTCAGGTGCCTCTCGGAGCACCGGAGTTGGCGTACCGCTCGGCCAGGGCGCGGACCGTGTGGGCGATCCGGTCGCGCAGTTCGGTCGGCTCCAGTACCTCGATGTCCGTGCCGAGGCCGAGGAACTCGTCGTGGGCCCGCTCGACGGACTCGACGGGGACGACGGCGCGCAGCCAGCCGTCGGGCTCCGGGCGGCCGTTCGTCTCGACGGCGCGGGCCGCCGGGCCTGGCAGCCGGGTGACGGCGCCCGGTGCCAGGCGGACCACCGCCTCGGCACGGTGCAGCCCACGGTGGAAGTCCCGCTGGTACGCGGTCCAGTAGGCGGCCAGATCGAAGTCCTCCCGGCGGGTGAACTCCTCGTCGGACGGCGCCAGTTCGAGGATCTGGTCGACGCGGAACGTTCGCGGTCCGGGCCCGGCCACGACGTACCAGCGGCCCGCCTTCAGGACCAGGCCGTACGGTTCCAGGCGCCGCTCGACGTCGGTGGGCGCGCGCCAGCGGCGGTAGCGGACGTGCAGGACCCGGCTGTTCCACACGGCGTCGGCGACAGCCGGCAGGTACGGGGTCGGGTCGCCGTCCGCGTACCAGCCGGGCGCGTCCAGGTGGAAGCGGCCGGCGACCCGGTCGGCGTGCTCGCGCAACGGCGGTGGCAGGGCGGCCCGCACCTTGAGCTGGGCGGCGGCCAGGACCGGGCCGAGGCCCAGCTCGCCGGCGGGGCCCGGAACGCCCGCCAGGAAGAGGGCCTCGGCCTCGTCGGCGTTCAGGCCCGTGAGGCGGGTGCGGTAGCCGTCGAGGAGCCGGTAGCCGCCCGCGTGGCCGGCGTCCCCGTAGAGCGGGGCACCGGCGGCGTGCAGAGCCTCCACGTCCCGGTAGACCGTGCGCACCGAGACCTCCAGCCGCTCGGCGAGTTCGGCCGCGGTCATCCGCCCCCGGGTCTGGAGCAGGAGCAGGATCGACACGAGGCGCGCTGACTTCACCCGTGCAGAATCCCAGATCCGTGCGGGCTCCACTGACAGAGGGTGTCAGGGAAGGCGTCCTAGCTTCGCCCCATGACCTCCACGCACCAGCCCACCGCCACCGGCGTGACCGTTCCCGCGCGCACGCCCGCCTCACCGGTCCCACCGGCCGGCGCGAACTTCTCCGAGAAGCTGCTGACCGTGCCGCCGCCCATCGAGGTGGCCGGGCGGTGGATCAAGCGCTACCACGTCACCGCCGACCCGGCGGGCATCGCGCCGGACGTGCAGCGCGCGGCGTACGCGATGCTGCCGCGGCTCCTCCCGGAGGCGGACGGCACCCCGCACGCGACGTTCGTCGTGCTGCACCGGGGCGGTGACGACGGCGCGTACCTCAACGCGTACAGCTGGGTGTGGGACAACGTCCTGCACTTCCGCGGCGCGGCGGCGGGCCAGCCGGTGCTGGGCTGCCCGGACCGCGACCCGGCGCACTTCGTCACCCTGGAACGCCCGTGGATCGGCTGCGTGTGGGAGCTGCCGCCCGTTCTGCACGAGCGCGACGCCTGGGTGCGGCACGTGCTGGCGCCCGGCTCCCCCGACCTCGGCGCCTACCTCGGGGACTCGCTTCCCGAGGGCACCACGGGCGACCGCTGAGGCTGCCCGCCCGGGTCCGGCACGGCGGGGCGGAGCCGCTCCTCACCGGCAGGCCGGGACCGCCCCGTTCACACCTTGCGGAACGCCCGCAGAGTGAACGTCGGTTCACCGCGCGGCACTTGCTGGCCGGGCAGCGCTTCGAGCCGCTCGACGAGGCGCTCGGTCAGCGGGTCGCCGGGGGCCAGGTCGAACCAGCCCTGCCGCACGCCCGCCACCGCGCGGCGGGGGCTGCGCCCCTGGCCGTGTCCCCGGAAGCGCGCCTGCCCGGCGGGCACCAGACGGTGCTCCGCCGCGTACGCCGCGACGCGCCCGGCCCGGTCCCGGGCGGCGCCGCGCGCCCGCCCGGCCAGTACGGCGTCGATGTCGCTGCCCACGTCGTGAGCGGCGTCCTTGTCGACGGTGGTGACGTAGACGCCGCCCGGCCGCAGCACCCTCGCGCACGCGGCGACGACCGCCCGCACGTCCTCGGCGCCGTCCAGCAGGTGCAGCAGCCATACCGAGGTGACGGCGTCGAACGAGGCGTCCTGGAAGGGGAGTCGGCGGCTGTCGGCGAGGACCACGGCACCGGGGACCCGCTCGGCCGCCAGCCGGGCCATGGCGGGCGCCGCGTCCACGCCCGCCACCCGCAGCCCCGGCCGCCCCGCCGCGAGGCGACGCGTCACGATCCCGGTGCCGCAGGCGACGTCGAGCAGGCTGCGGGCGCTCCCGGGCACCAGCCCCAGCACCGCGTCGGCGGCGGCCTCCGCCCGGGGCTCGCCTCCCCGGGTCGCGTCGTAGGCGCCGGCTTCCTTGTCGTAGTCGAGCACACCCTCAGCGTGCACCGTGCGCGGCGGCCAGCGCCTCCACCCTGAGGGCGAGTTCCACGTCGAGCGCGGTGACCGCGCCGCCGACGCTGTGCGTGTTCACGGTGAGGGAGACGGTGTTGTAGCCGAGGGTGAGGTCGGAGTGGTGGTCCAGCTCCTCCTGCACCTGGGCGATGTGCACGACCATCGCGGTCGCCGCGAAGTGTGAACCGAGCTGGTAGGAGCGGGCGATCCGGTCCCCCTCGAGGGACCAGCCGGGCAGCTCCGCCAGACGGGCCTCGATCTCCTCCTGCGACAGCGGCTGGACGGCCATGACCTGGGTCCTTCCTCACGACGGAGTGCGCACGGGCTGCGGCCCAGCCTGCCACAGGGAACCGGGCCGGACCCGGCCACGGGCGCCCGGACACGCCCGGCGCTCGGTTACGGTCCTCCCATGACCCGAGTCGCCCCCGGTGCCGCCACGCTTCCGACCGCTCCCCCCGGCAAGGGCGTCGGCCCCCTGCTGCGCGGCTGGCGGGAGCAGCGGCGGGTGAGCCAGCTGGAGCTGGCGCTCCGGGCGGGCTCCTCCGCCCGCCACATCAGCTTCGTCGAGACGGGCCGCTCGCGGCCCAGCGAGGAGATGGTCCTGCGTCTCGCCGAGCACCTGGACGTGCCCGTCCGCGAGCGCAACGCCCTGCTGCTGGCGGCCGGTTACGCGCCGCACTACCCGGAGACCCCGCTCGGCGACCCGGCGATGGACGCGCTGCGCCAGGGCATGGAGCGCCTCATCCAGGGTTACGAGCCGTATCCGGCGCTCGTGGTCGACGCCACCTACACCGTCCTCGCCTCCAACCGCGGCATCACCATGCTGCTCGACGGCGTCCCCGAGTTCCTCCTCGAACCCCCGCTGAACGCGATGCGGCTCACCCTCCATCCGCAGGGGCTGGCTCCCCGCATCCGGAACCTGCGCGAGTGGCGGGGCCACCTGCTCGCGCAGATGGAGCGCCAGATCGCCCTGCACCGCTCGGAAGCGCTGCGCGCCCTGTACGAGGAGGTGGCGGCCCACCCGGTGCCGGAGCCCGAAGCCGGTGACGAGGCCGCCGAGCCCGTCGCCCACTTCGCGCTGCCGCTGCGGATCGAGCACGAGGGGCGGGTGCTGTCGTTCGTCTCGTCCATCTCGACGTTCAACACCCCGATGGACGTGACCGTCGCCGAGCTGGCCATCGAGACGTTCCTCCCGGCCGACCCGGCCACCGCCAAGTACCTTCAAGGGACGCACATCTGACGGTCCGTCGGGGTTGTGCGCGTGACGGATGCGATACGTCTCGCCCCGTGAGTGTTCCGGGGGAACATGACACACTGCCCGGGTACTTCGGCGCGTGGGGAGGCGTGGCGTTGAGTGAGCGGCGGGCGGCGCCCACCGTCGGGCAGGTGATCCTGGGCCGGCGGCTCCAGGAGTTGCGGGAGGCCGCCGGGCTGCGGCGCGAGGAGGCGGCGCGCGTGCTGCGCGTGGCCCCGGCGACCGTACGGCGCATGGAGACGGCGGAGGTCGCGCTCAAGATTCCCTATGTGCAGGTGCTGTTGGGGACGTACGGGGTGCCCGACGACGAGGTGGCGGCCTTCGTCGCGCTGACCGAGGAGGCGAACCAGGCGGGCTGGTGGCAGCGGTTCCACGACGTGCTGCCGGACTGGTTCAGCATGCACATCAGCCTGGAGGGCGCCGCCCGGATGATCCGGTCGTACGAGCCGCACTTCGTGCCGGGGCTGCTCCAGACCGAGGAGTACGCGCGCGCCGTGATGGAGGCGGGGACCGTCGGGCAGACGGACCCCGCGGGGATCGAGCGGCATGTCACGCTGCGCATGACCCGGCAGAAGCTGCTCACCCGCGAACAGCCGCCCCGCTTCTGGGTGATCATGGACGAGACCGTGCTGCGGCGCCCGGTGAGCACGCGCGGACAGGTCATGCGCGACCAGATCGACCGGCTGCTGGAGGCGACCGAGAACGACGACGTCACGCTCCAGATCGCCGAGTACGCGGACGGCCCGCACCCGGGGACATACACGTCCTTCACCCTGTTCCGTTTCGCGGAACCGGAGTTGCCCGACATGGTCTACAGCGAGTACCTGACCGGCGCCCTGTATCTCGACTCGCGCCAGGAGGTGGCCCTGCACCTGGAGGTGCTCGACCACATGTCGGCGCGGGCGGCCTCCGCCGAGCGGACCAAGACGCTGCTGCGGCAGTACCGCGAGAGCTTCTGAGCCCGTCCCGCCGTGATCCCGGCGGCGGCTCGGTCTCGCGGATGCGGACAGCGGTCGTTTCCGCTCGGCAGCATGCATACCATTGCATGAGGGGCATCCAGGTCAGGCTTCCAGATCGCCCGCCAGTGGAGATGCCGCCGGGTCGCCTGGTTCCGCGAGGACGCGGAGCCGCTGGGTGCTGGGGAGGTACAGAGAAACGGGGGTGCGGCATGCATCGGCGGACGCTGCTGGGTCGCGATGCGGAGCGTCGCGCGCTGGCTGTCCTGGTCGAGCAGGGGGCCGCCGGTTCGGGCGGCGCGACGGTGATCACCGGCGCGCCGGGGATCGGCAAGTCGGCGCTCGTCGCGGAGGCCGCGGACGCGGCAGCACGCGGCGGGACCCGTGTGATCACCGCTGTGGGGGTCCAGTCGGAGGAAGACCTGCCCTGTGCCGGCCTGCACCAGTTGGTTCACCAACTGCGCGACGGGATCGACGACTTGCCGGGACGTCAGCGCAGCGCGCTGCTCGCGGCCGTCGGGCTCGTCGACGAGGCCGTACCCGACCTGTACCTCGTCGGGCTGGCCGCGCTGACCCTGCTGACGGACGCGGCGGCGAAGGCGCCACTGCTGGTGGTCGTCGAGGACGCCCACTGGATGGACCGTGCCAGCCTCGACGTGCTCGGGTTCGTGGCGCGGCGGATCGAGTCCGACCCCCTCGTTCTGGTCGCCGTCACCCGGCGCCTCGACGACCGCCTCAGCAGTGCCGGCCTGCCTGTGCTGCACCTGGGCCCGCTGACGGACGAGGTGTCGGGTGAGGTGCTGGACACGGTGGCCCCCGGACTGGGGCAGCAGGTCAGACGGCGGCTGCTGGAGGAGGCCGCCGGGAACCCGCTGGCGCTGACCGAGCTGCCGGTCGCGCTGCAGTCGGTCGGTGGGGCGTACGCGCTCAACCCGGGTCCGCTGCCGCTGACCGCGCGGCTGGAGCGGACGTTCACGGCACGGGTCTCCCGCCTGCCGGCCGACACCCGTGCGGTCCTGCTCCTCTCGGCCCTCAACGGTGACGGGACGATGGACGAATGCCTCGCCGCGGCGACCCGAATGCTCGGGACGGCGGTCGACGTCGGTGCTCTCCAGGCAGCGATCGACGCGGGCCTGGTGGAGGCTCAGGGGCAGGTCTTCAGGCACCCCCTCATCCGCTCGGCGATGCACCACGCCGCCACCGCCGCGGAGCGCCAGGCCGCGCACGCCGCGCTGACCGCGGCGCTGCAGGGGCAGCCCGATCGGCAGGCATGGCACCGTGCCGCCGCCACCGCCGGTCTCGACGAACGAGTGGCGGGGGATCTGGACTCCACTGCCGGCAGAGCCCTGCGGCGAGGCGGTGTCGCCGCAGCTCTTGCCGCGCTGAGACGGGCGGCGGAGCTGACGAAGGACCCCTCCGCGCGGGCGGACCGGCTGCTCCGGGCGGCGGAACTCGCGCTGGAGTCGGGCCAGGGGGATGTCGCGACGCATCTGCTGACCCAGGCGCGCTCACTGGACCTTTCGGTCCGGGACCAGGGCCGCGCGGCCTGGGTGAGCATCGCACTGGCCGAGGGGACGCGGGGCGAGGGCGCCGCGACCGCCGAGCTGGCCGAGCTGGCGGTCGAGATCGCCGCCGGCGGCGAGTCGACGCTGGGGCTGCGCATGCTGTGGAGCGCGGTCCTGCAGTGCTTCTGGGGAGAGCCCGGCCCGGCCGCCCGCGAGCGGGTCGCCGCCGCTGCCGACCGGATGCCCGTGCCCGCCGACGACGCCGACCTGGTCGCTCTGCGGGCGTACTCGGCGCCGGTCGAGCGGGGGGAAGGGGTCATGGAGGGCCTGGCGGGTCAGTTGGAGCGCTCGTCGGAGAACGCGGAGGGGGACCAGCTCCTGGGGGCCGCCGCCGTGACGGTGGGCGCTCCCGCCCTGGCGAGCCGGTTGACGGCGAGGTCGCTGGACGCCCTGCGAGCTCAGGGCAGGCTGTCGATGCTGGCCCGCGCCCTGTGCGTCCAGGCGGGGAGCGCCGCACGGCTCGGTGACGTGCGCGCTGGTTCCCTCGCCGCGGAGGAGGCCGCGTCGCTTGCCCGCGAGACCGGTCAGCCTCTTGTGCACGCGATGGTGAATGCCATCCGCGCGCAACTGGCCGCTGTCAGCGGCGACCCGGCGGCAGAGGCATGGGCGGCGGAAGCCGAACGCGAGGCCCTTCCCAGCGGAGGGCGCCCGGTGCTGGCCATCATGCAGATGGCCCGCGGGCAGGCGGCACTCTGCCAGGGCCGCTACGGCGACGCGTTCGGCCACCTGCACCGCGTCTTCGACCCGGCCGACCCCGCCTTCCACTCCTGGCTGCGCTTCTACGCGGTCGCGGAGCTGGTCGAGGCGGCGGTGCGCAGCGAATCCGCGGGGGTGGCACGCGACATCGTGCGGGAGCTGACCCCGCTCGGGGAATCGACGTCTTCGCCCGCCCTGCTCTGCGGTTTGCGACTGGGCCGGGCTCTGCTGAGCCCGCAGGACGCCGCCGAGCCGCTGTACAGGGCGGCCGTGGACGCCGTCCCCACGGACTGGCCGTTCGAGGGGGCGCGGGCGCGCCTCGCCCTGGGCGAGTGGCTGCGTCGTCGCCGACGGCCCGCGGAGTCCCGCGTCGCCCTGCAGGCCGCACGCGAGATCTTCGACGCGCTCGGCGCGTCGGCATGGGCGGAGCGGGCACGGCAGGAGCTGCGCGCCGCGGGCGCGTCGTCCCCCCGCCAGGATCCGGCCGCGGTCGACCGGCTGACCTCGACCGAGCTGCATGTCGCCCAGCTCGCCGCACAGGGTCTGACGAACCGGGAGATCGGCGAGCGGTTGTACGTCTCGCCCCGGACGGTGAGCACCCATCTCCAGCGGATGTTCCCCAAACTGGGGGTCACGTCCCGCGGCGAACTCGCCTCGGTGCTGGGCGGCACGACGACGTACCCCGAAAGCGCAGCGTCATGACGTACGCGGAAGACGCAGCACCATGACGTACGTCGAAGCCGTAGTCCGACGGACGCGGTCCGACCTGCTTGCTTCCTAGGTTTGTGCCATGCCCGGTCCGCACACGGCGGACGGGCGGGAAGGCACACCATGGGAACCATCACCGTCGGCACTGAGGGTTCGACCGGCATCGATCTCTACTACGAGGACCACGGGTCGGGGCAGCCGGTCGTCCTGATCCACGGTTACCCGCTGGACGGGCAGTCGTGGGAGAAGCAGACCGATGCGCTGGTCAAGGCCGGCTACCGCGTCATCACCTACGACCGCCGTGGCTTCGGCCGGTCGAGCAAGACCATGACGGGCTACGACTACGACACCTTCGCCGCCGACCTGGACACCGTACTGACGCATCTGGACCTGCGTGACGTGGTTCTCGTCGGGTTCTCGATGGGCTCGGGCGAGGTCGCCCGCTACCTCGGCGTCCACGGCTCGGAGCGGGTGGCGAAGGCGGCGTTCCTCGGTTCGCTCCAGCCGTTCCTGTTGCAGACGCCGGACAACCCCGCCGGTGTGCCGCAGAGCGTCTTCGACGGCATCGCGGAGCAGGCGGAAGCCGACCGCTACGCCTGGTACGAGAGCTTCTTCGTGGACTTCTTCAACACCGACGAGACGCTCGGGTCACGGCTCAGCGAGGCCGCGCTGCGGGCGAACTGGGCCACCGCCGTCGACTCGGCGCCCGTGGCGGCGTACGCGTGCGTCCCGGCGTGGCTGACGGACTTCCGGGCCGACGTGGAGCGCATCGACGTGCCGTCGCTGATCCTGCACGGGACCGCCGACCGCATCCTGCCGATCGACGCCACGGCCCGCGAGTTCCGCCGCCGCCTGCCCGACGCGCGGTACGTCGAGATCGACGGCGCTCCGCACGGGCTGCTGCTCACCCACGCGGCCGAGGTCAACGCCGCCCTGCTGGACTTCCTCGCCGCCTGAGAGCCGGCACCTGTCACGAAAGGACCGCACCCCTGTGCCGGTTGTCAACAACCCTCTGCCCGAGCGCGACCGCGAGACCGCTGGTGCGGCGCTGCAGGCGACTCTGGCCGATCTTCTCGACCTGTCCCTGGTGGCCAAGCAGGCCCACTGGAATGTGTACGGCCCGCGCTTCCGCTCGGTTCACGTCCAGCTCGACGAGGCGGCCACCGTCGCCCGGAATCACGCCGACACGGTGGCCGAGCGCGCGGCCGCCCTGGGCGTCAGTCCAGACGGACGGGCCGGGACCGTCGCGGGAACCAGTGGCGTGCCCGCTTTTCCGCCGGGCTGGACCAAGGACAGTGACGCCGTCGAGGCCTTGGTGTACGCGCTCTCCGCCGTGACTGAAAGGCTGCGTGAGCGCGTCGTGGCGATGGGCCCGGTGGATGTCGTCACCGAGGATCTCCTCGTCGGACTGACGGCCGATCTCGAGAAGCAGAGCTGGATGTTCCAGGCGGAGAACCGGGCCTGATCAGGGGGCGGGAGTCGCAGAGTTGTCGTCCGAAGTGGAGAAATGCATGGGTGTCGAGGGAACGAGCACAGACCGATTCGAACCGGTACGCGCGGTGCTGGGGGCGCACCTCGAAGCCGGCGAGGAGTTGGGGGCGTCGATCGCCGTCGATGTGGACGGGGTCATGGAAGTCGATCTGTGGGGTGGCCACGCGGACGAAGCACGGACCGTTCCGTGGCACCGCGACACGGTGGTGAGTATGTGGTCGACCACGAAAACACTCACCAACCTCGCGGCTCTCATCCTCGTCGACCGGGGCGCGCTGGATCTGTACCGCCCTGTCGCGCACTACTGGCCCGAGTTCGCCGCCCGGGGAAAGGAGCACATCGAGGTGCGTCACGTCCTGGCGCACACCTCGGGACTCTCCGGCTGGGAGCAGCCCTTCTGCATGGACGATCTCTACGATCGGCCTGCCGCGAGTGCCCGGCTGGCCGCTCAGGCACCCTGGTGGGAGCCGGGCACCGCTTCGGGCTACCACGTGCAGACCCAAGGGCAACTGGTGGGAGAGCTGGTCCGGCGGGCCAGTGGTCGTTCCCTGACGGAGTTCGTCGCCACCGAGATCGCCGAACCGACGCAGGCTGACGTCCAGATCGGCGCGCGACGGGCCGACTGGCCGCGTATCGCCGGTCTGGTGGCCCCCTCGCAGCTGGGCGGTATACCCACGGGTCTCGATCCCCAGGGGATCTTCACCAGGACGCTGCTCGGAAGCCCCGCGCGTGACGAGCACGTCGACACCCCGCAGTGGCGCTCCGCCGAACTCGGAGCCGTCAACGGACACGGCAACGCACGTGGCCTGGCCCGAGCGCTCTCCGTCATCTCGCGGCGCGGCCAGGTCAACGGCCGCCGGCTTCTCTCCGAGGAGACGGTGGACAAGGTGTTCGACGTACAGGCCGACGGAGTCGACCTGTTCCTGGGCGTTCCCGTCCGCTGGGGCATGGGCTACGCACTCGCCGATCCGAGGACGATGCCGCACATGCCCACCGGGAGGATCTGCTTCTGGGTCGGTCGAGGCGGTTCGATCGTCATGATGGACCTCGACCGGCGCGTCACGTTCTCCTACACGATGAACCGGGTGGGCGACGGGATCCTCGGCTCGGAGCGCACGCACAGCTATCTGAAGCATGTCTACGAAGTCCTGGAGCGTACCGGCTGAGGTGTAAGCCGTGGGCTCCGCGCGCGGCGCTCCGGCACACCGTCGAGCATGCCGTCGACCGTCTCAAGAACGGAGCGCCGTCGTCCGGTTGGAGGGGAGCTTGCTCCCTCATCCGGGTTGCAGCCTCCGCACCCACACCACGGTGCGACGCGGCGACGGCCATGGGCTCGGTCACGCCGGGAAGCCGCTGCCCGCGCCACGTCGCACCGCCGTCCGAGTCCGCGAACGATCAGTCCGCCGGCGGATGAGCCGGTCCTGTCGCCCCCTCGTAGAACAGGACGACTGCGCTCCTCGCCCGGTGGACGGGCGGGGCCGAAGCCTCAGGATCACCCTCGGGTGCAACCCGGCAGCCGCTCTCCCGGCTGCCGCCCACCAGCGCTCCGATCCGCGCCGCTCACACGGCGCAGACGGACGCACGTCAACCAGGTACCGGCGAAGCGACCCGGGCCTGTTTCTCGACGTACCCAGACGCATCGCGTTTCGGTCCGTCGGGCACCATCCATCGAACAAGAGGGATTTCACCCATGCGCAACACCCGCCTCGTCCGTCCGGGCCGCAGATCCGCGCTGCTCGGTGTCACCGCGGCCGTCGGTCTGTCCGTCGCCGCCGTCACCCTGCCCGCCGCGGCCGACGCCACGCCCCACCACCCCGTACGTCCGACGATCGTGCTGGAACACGGAGCGTTCGCCGACGCCGCGAGCTGGGACGGTGTCGTCGCCAGGCTGCAGCGTGCGGGCTACCCGGTGGTGTCCGCCGCCAACCCGCTGCGTGGTCCGGCGACCGATGCCGCTTACCTGCGCAGCGTCCTCGACCACATCGACGGGCCCGTGGTCTTGGTCGGTCACTCCTACGGCGGCACCGTCATCAGCCAGGCCGCCGCGGGCCTCGAGGGCAAAGTGAAGGCGCTGGTCTACATCGCGGCGTTCCTGCCGGACGAGGGCGAGAGCTCGATCGGACTGACGGACAAGTTCCCCGGCAGCACCCTCGGCCAAGCCGTCGAGTCCGTCAACTACGCCCTGCCCGACGGCGATCAGGGCGCCGACGTGTACATCAAGCCGGAGAAGTTCCGCAGCCAGTTCGCCGCAGACGTGCCGAAAGACAAGGCCGGGCTCATGGCCGCAGGGCAGCGTCCGATCGCTGCCGCCGCTCTGGAGGAGAAGTCCACCCAGGCCGCCTGGAAGACGATCCCCTCCTGGTCGCTGGTGACCACGGAGGACCGCAACATCCCGGTGGCCGCCCAGCGCTTCATGTCAGCCCGGGCCCATGCCCGCACGACGACCATCGACGCGTCACACGCGGTATCCGTATCCCGCCCCGAGGCCGTCACCCGCATCGTCCAGCAGGCGGCCCGCACGGTCCGATGACCGAGGCCCGCCGGTCAGGCCGGTCAGGCCGGTCAGGCCGGTCAGGCCGGTCAGGCCGGTCAGGCCGGTCAGGCCGGTCAGGCCGGTCAGGCCGGTCAGGCCGGTCAGGCCGG
>NZ_JBSGZN010000085.1:0-422 GCF_053611025.1 Streptomyces sp. NPDC054842 | reverse complement strand
TCAGAGACGCGGTTCGGGCCCCCAGCCGCTCGGCGACGGCTTCACCGGCCGGTGTGCCGAAGGGGTCCTCGGCCGGCCTGAGGACCAGGCCGGGCGCCGCGGTGGAGGAGGTCCGCTCGGCACCCCAGTCGGCGTAGGGCTTGGGCAGCGCCGAGCGGCAGAGGCCGAGGATGCACGTGCCCATCGTCGCGTCGAAGACCTCGGCCGCCTCGGCGGCGCCCGCCGGGGGCGGGCCCGCCGGCACGAGCCGCGCCGTCGGGTGACGGCCACCACCGAGTTCGTCGTACCGGGATCGATCCCGACCGCACGTGCCATGTCCGTCCCCCTCCGACGGGCCACTGCCCGCTTCCGGCACGGGACTTGAGTGCGCGTCAGCCAATGCCGCGCGCCCGGAAACGGCGATGCCGCGCCCCTCCGCGAGG
>NZ_JBSGZN010000084.1:0-18064 GCF_053611025.1 Streptomyces sp. NPDC054842 | reverse complement strand
GGTCCCGCCCGATCGGGCCGCCGTCAGGCTTCGACGGTGGCCTGGTCCGAAGCGGCCGCGGCCCCGGCCTTGCTCTCCGTGGCCGCGGTGACGCGGACGGCCGGGATGAGGGCGGCCACGACGGCGGCGACCAGGGCGACGCCCCCGCCGATCAGCAGCGCGGTACGGAACCCGTCCTCCGAGGTGAAGCTGTAGCCGCCCATGGTGGTCGTCAACTGGGCGAGGACGACGCCGATCACAGCGGCGCCGATGGACGTGCCCAGTGAGCGCATGAGGGTGTTGAAGCCGTTCGCGGCGGCGGTCTCGGAGAGCGGGACCGAGCTCATGATCAGGGCCGGCATCGACCCGTAGGCGAGGCCGACGCCGCTGTTGACGACCATGCACACCACCATCAGGCCCCAGGCGGAGCCCATCAGGGCCAGCGACAGGCCGTAGCCCGCCGCGATCACCAGGACTCCGCAGATCAGCGTGAACTTGGGGCCCCGGGCGTCCGTGAGCTTTCCGCCGAGCGGCGAGACGAACATCATCATGATGCCGCCGGGAGCCATCCACAGGCCCGCCGCGAGCATCGACTGGCCCAGCCCGTATCCGGTGGCCTCGGGGAACTGCAGCAGCTGCGGAATGACCAGCATGCTCGCGTACATTCCGAAGCCGACGAAGACCGAGGCGACGTTGGTGAGCAGCACCCGGGGCCGGGCGGTGGTGCGCAGGTCGACCAGCGGGTCCCGGGTGCGCAGTTCCCATACGCCCCAGGCGGCCAGCACGACGACGGCGGCGACGAACAGGCCGAGCGTGGTCGCCGACCCCCAGCCCCAGTCCGCGCCCTTGGACACGGCGAGCAGCAGGCAGACCAGGCCGACCGCGAGGCCGACGGCGCCGGGGGCGTCGAAGCGCTGCCCCTTGGCACCGGCGGGCACGTCGGGGATCACGAACCAGATCAGCACGGCGATGGCGGTGGCCAGGACGGCGCAGGCCCAGAAGAGCACCCGCCAGCTCGAGTACTGCGCGACCGCCGCGGCGATCGGCAGACCGAGACCGCCGCCGATTCCCATCGACGCGCTGACGAGGGCGATCGAGGAGCTGAGCTTCTCCGCGGGCACCACGTCGCGCAGCAGGGCGATGCCCAGGGGCACCATGCCCATGCCCATGCCCTGCAGACCCCGGCCGACGATCATCGGGACGACGGAGGAGGCGAGCGCGCAGACCACCGAGCCGGCGATGAGCGGTATGGAGCAGGCCAGGAGCATCCGGCGCTTGCCGACCAGGTCGCCCAGGCGGCCGGAGACCGGTACGCACACGGCGGCCACGAGCAGGGTGACCGTGATCACCCAGGCCGAGTTCGATGCCGAGGTGTCGAGGATCTTCGGCAGTTCCGCGATGAGCGGGGTGACGAGGGTCTGCGTGATCGCCGCCACGATCCCGGCGAACGCGAGCGTGGGGACCACGGCTCCTGCGCGGGCTGACGGCTGGGGGGCGCCCATATCGGGACTCCTGAGGTGCTCTGTCGGACAAGGATGTGCATCGTACATGTCGTGTGTATCCAGCACGTCACATGTAGGGCGCACAGGGTCGTGAGAGGATGGCGTCCGGGTCGCGCACGGCGAGAGGTGGCGTGTCACCGGCCCGGCGGACGCAGGAGGCACAGGCACGTGGTCAAGCCCACGCACGAAGTCGAGTACGAGCAGATGCTGTTGAGCCGCCACGGGCTGATGCATCACCGAAGCGGACGCCGCAAGGGTTCGCTCCTGGAGCGCAGCGCGTACATCCTGCTCAGCCGCATCCGGGTCCAGGGGCCGATGTCGATCGGTGAACTCAGCGACGCCTTCGGGCTCGACGCCTCCACGCTCAACCGGCAGACCGCCGCCGCGATGCGGGAGGGTCTCGTCGAGCGCATCCCCGACCCCGAGGGGGGCATGGCCCGCAAGTTCCGCCTGACGGACGAGGGCGCGCGTCTGCTGGACGAGGAACGCGAAGGCATCGTCCACGCGCTCGACCAGGTCATGGAGGACTGGCCCGACGAGGACGTCGCCGCGTTCGCCGCCTATCTGCGGCGCTTCAACACGGACATCGAGCGGCTGGGCGGACGCCCCTGGCCGCGCCCGTAGCCGGACGGCCCGAAACGCGCGCGGCCGGCCGCGCGCGGTCCTACGCTCTCGGTGCATGACGACCGGTGAGTGCTACGCGTGCGGCAGAGAAGCCGAGTCGGAGGAACTGCCCCCGCGGGAGCGCATCGCGGGCGACGCGTACTGGCGGGTGGCCCACTGCACCGGCACCGCGCTGCCCGGTTGGCTGGTCCTCCTGCCCCGGCGCCACGTCACGGCTGTCCACCAGCTCACCGACGCCGAGGCCGCCGCCCTCGGGACCTGGCAGGTACGGCTCTCGCGTGCGCTCCGTGACGTGACCGGCTGCGTGAAGACGTACGTCGTCCAGTTCGCGGAGGCCGAGGGCTTCTCGCACGTGCACTTCCACATCGTGCCGCGCGGGGCGGACCTGCCGCCCGAGCACCGGGGGCCGGGTGTCTTCGCTCTCCTGCGGCGGCCCGAACGGGAACAGGTGCCGGACGACCTGGCCGACGGCATGGCCCGGTCCCTGCGGGCCCGCCTGGACGAGAGGTGATCAGGGCCGCCGCCGCGGTCCTGCGGCGAACGGGCGCCCGGACGACGGCGAGGCCGTGTCGTCCGGGCGCCGGCCGCGTGGCGTACTACGGGGTGAAGACCTCGTCGAGGCGGTCGATGGCGCCGTCGGCACCCAGGTGGTAGGTGAAGACGAGGCCCGAGTTGGGGTGGGCCTCCAGCCAGTCGAGGAACTCCTGCACGCCGATCGGCTGGTTCTCCGTGCTCTCCACGATGGGGTTCGTCACGGTGATGTCGGCGGCCTGGTCCATCGGGATGAAGGTCTCCTTGCCGACCGTCTCGAACGGCGCGCCGTCCGTGTCCGGCGAACCGCAGCCCCAGTTGCCGTGCTTGACGATCAGGCTCAGGAAACCCCCTTCCGGGGTGTACCGGTAGACCGCGATCTCGTCGGGGGAGATCGGCATCTTGTGGTCGCAGCCGTCGTCGTCGGCGCCACCGGCACCCGGCTTCGCGGGTGCGGGAGCCTTCGACGCGGCCGGAGCGGCTCCGGGGGACTTGGCGGCGCTTCCCGAGCCCGAGGACGCCTTGGCGCCCGGCTTCTTGCCCGCCGCGCCGGTGCCCTTCCCCTTGCCGCCGGTGCTGCCCGCCTTCGTCGGGCTCGTGCCGCCGCCCGAACCCGTCGCGGCGTCGTCGCCGTTGCACCCGGTGAGGGCCAACGCCCCCGCCACGCAGGCGACCAGTACGGCCGCCCGGACGGCGCCCGGTCTGCGCCGGATCTTCCTCGACGTCTCGTTCATACTGCGTCCCCCCTGTTGTCCCGGTTCTCGGTGTGCCTCGACGGCTCGTCGCAAAGGACGACTTCCGGCCGCCGTCAGTTGCACGTCCGCGTGAGTTGTTCCCGTATCACCGGTCGTGCGACGGACATCGGCGTGAGCCGCAGGTCGCCTTCGCGTCGGCCCATGGCCTGTTTTCGCCCGCTGACCCTAGCGTGACAACACGGTCGTGGGGCACTGATCCGCAGGTCCGGTGGCACAGGCCGGGGACCTCCGGGGCGGCCGCTCCGTCCGAACGGCGGCGCGGACCCCGCGTCCCGCGCGGGGGGCCGTCCGACGGCTGCCGGACCGCCCAGGCGCCCACCGCCCGCCGTGGGCCGTGTGGTTGACTACGGCCCGTGTTGCACGAGTCGCTGTTCCGGACCACCGACCTTCCGGCGGGGGACCGGTTCGAGGCCTGGACGGAGCGGCTGGGAAGCACCCACGCGCCGATGGAGCTGGCCAGCGACCGCAGCGCGGACTACCGCGCCCGGCTACGGCTGATCCAGCTCGGCGACGTGACCCTGTGGCCGTCGACCTTCGATCCGCTGGTCTTCCGCCGGACACCGAAGCTGATCCGCCGCTCCGATCCCGAGGTGCTGCATCTCTCCCTGCTCCTGCGCGGCGAGGGAGCGGCGACCTGGGCAGGACGTGAAGTCGCCTACGGCGTCGACGACTTCCACGTCAACTGCTCCTCCTGGTCGTACGAGATCTTCACCGGCCCCGACCCGGTCACCACCATCGGAGTCGAGATCCCGCGATCCCTCATCGCCCTGCCCGCGCACCAGACCGACAAGGTCATCGGACGCCGGATCTCGGGCCGCGAGGGCTTCGGCGCGCTCCTGGCCCAGTTCCTCGTCCAGTTGGCCTCGGACACCGGCTCCTACCAGCCGGCGGACGCGCCCCGGCTGGGGACGGTCGCGGCCGAGCTCGTCACGGCGGTCGCCGCGCACGTGCTGGAGTCCGACGTCCGCCTCCCGCCCGAGGCCCACGGCCGCGCCCTGACCCTGCGCGTCAAGGCGTTCATACGCCGCCACCTGGCGGACCCGGAACTGACGCCCGCCCGGATCGCCGCCGCGCACCACATCTCCCGCAGCTATCTGCACCGCCTCTTCCAGGCCGAGGGGATCACGGTCGCCGGCTACGTCCGCGAGCAGCGGCTGCGCAATGCCCGCCGCGACCTCACGGACCCGCTGCTGCGGACGCAGCCCATCCACGCCATCGCCGCCCGCTGGGGCTTCCCGCGCGCTGCCGAGTTCACGCGGGCATTCCGCACGGCCTACGGCGTCCCGCCGAGCGAGGTGCGCCACAAATCGGCAGGGCGGGCCGACGGAGCCGACGGCGAGCAGTAGACGCTCGGCCAAGAAGGTGTGGACCGTCGGCCAACGACAGAGGGCTCCTGTCCGGGCATGCTTGAGATCACCGCGGGGGCGGCGCGGGAGCGTCCTGAGGCGGGCCGGGCACGGGGGTCCCGGCCCGGCTCCGGCACGCGCCCGCCGGGAGCACCGCCGTATCCGGAGCGTCGGCGGGCCGGCGGTACGAGCGGCCGGCACGCGGAAACGACGACGGCGCGCAGCCGGAGATCTCCGGCTGCGCGCCATGCGTCCGACGCGGTCCACGGCCGAGCCTCGCACCGGCTCCGCTCATGGACGAGTCCGTGCGGCGCGAGGGTCAGCGCTTGAAGCTGCCCTTCGTCTTCTCCTTGGTGTCCCGGGCCTTGCCCCGGGCCTCCAGCGCGGCGCCCTTGGCGGCGGTGGTCTCGTTGCCCATCGCGTGGGCCGCCTTCCTCACGGCCTTACCGACGACCTGCTCGGTCTTGGCCTTGGCCTTCTCTCCGGCGCTCATGTCGGTCCTTTCGTAGGCACTCACTGAACCGACTGCCCGCCGCCCCCGGAAGGAAACAGCCGTCGTCCGGCGGTGCCGCGCCCCGGAAGCCCGCGTCCACCGGTGGGCGCCCGACACCGGCCCCCAAATGCGGAGACGGAGGCTCGGCTCGCTCCCGTCGGGGCCGTCACACGTGACAGCGGCACTGAACAAGCGCTTAGATAGTGGTTCGCTTCGACACCGACTAGCCCGCGCCGCGCTGGAGGCCCCGTTGCTGTTCACATCTGTCGACGACGTCTCCACGCGCCTGGCCGAGACCGGCTACCTCGCCTCCCCGGCGGTCGCCACGACGGTCTTCCTGGCCGACCGCCTCGGCAAGCCCCTCCTGGTCGAGGGCCCCGCGGGCGTCGGCAAGACGGAACTCGCCAAGGCCGTCGCCCAGGTGGCGGGAGCGCGACTGGTGCGCCTCCAGTGCTACGAAGGCGTCGACGAGTCGCGCGCCCTGTACGAGTGGAACCACGCCAAACAGCTCCTGCGCATCAGCGCCGGCCGTGACGAGAGCTGGGACGAGGCCCGCACGGACATCTTCAGCGAGGAGTTCCTGCTGCCCCGGCCGCTGCTCACCGCCATCCGCGGCGACGAGCCGAAGGTCCTGCTGATCGACGAGACCGACAAGGCGGACGTCGAAGTGGAGGGGCTGCTCCTCGAAGTGCTCAGCGACTTCCAGGTCACCGTCCCCGAGCTGGGCACGATCACCGCGACGAGCCGCCCCTTCGTGGTGCTCACCTCCAACGCGAGCCGTGAACTGTCCGAGGCGCTGCGCCGCCGCTGCCTCTTCCTCCACATCGGCTTCCCCGACGAGGAGTTGGAGCGGCGCATCGTACGGCTGAAGGTCCCGGACCTCGACGAGGCGCTGACGGCGTCCGTGGTGCGCGTGGTCGGCGCTCTCCGCGAGATGGACCTGCGCAAGGTCCCGTCCGTGGCCGAGACCATCGACTGGGCGCGCACGCTGCTCGCCCTGGGCGCCGACACCCTGGAGGAGGGCGTCGTACGCGACAGCCTCGGCGTCCTCCTCAAGCACCAGGACGACGTCCTCAAGGCGTCGGCCAAACTCGACCTGGACGCCGTGTGAACGCCCCGTCCGGCGTGGCGGACCGGCTGACGGGTCTCGTCGCCGCGCTGCGCTCGCACGGCGTCCGTATCGGCACCGGCGAAACCGTCGACGCCGCACGGGCGTTGGAGGCACTCGGCCTCCACGACCGGGAGCTGCTGCGCGAAGGACTGGCCGCCACCCTGCTCCACAGCACGGGACAGCGCCAGATCTTCGACCCGGTCTTCGACGTGTACTTCCCGCGCCGCGTCGGCGTGGCGACGGACACCGAAGCACCCGCCGACCGGGACGAGTTGAGGGACCGGCTGGTGGCCGCGCTCACGGCGGACGACCAGGCCGCGCTGGCGCGGCTGGCCGTCGAGGCGGTGGACGGATTCGGCGGCTACGGTTCCTCGCCCGGCTCCGACGGCTGGTCGTCCTACCAGACGCTGGACCGGCTGCGCCCGCAGACGCTGCTGGCACGCGTGCGTGACGGCGTCAGGGCTCAGGGCGGGGGAGCGGGGTTCGCCGACCGGCTGCTGGAGGACGAGATCCGCCGGCGTATCCAGGCCTTCCGCGCTCAGGTGGTCACCGAGGCGCGGCGCCGCGTGGCGGAGCGGCGCGGCAGGGACCTGATCGCACGGCGCGCGGTGGTCACCACCGCCGACCGGGTCGACTTCCTCTTCGCCGGACGGGACCAACTCGCCGAACTGCGCCGGGTGGTGCAGCCGCTGGCACGCAAGCTGGCCACCCGCCTGGCCGCACGGCGCAGGCGCGCGGCGCGCGGCACCATCGACCTGCGGCGGACCCTGCGCGGGTCCCTGTCGACCGGTGGGGTGCCGATGCGGCCCGTGCTGCGGCGCCGCCGCCCCGCCCGTCCCGAACTGGTGCTGCTGTGCGACGTGTCGGGTTCCGTGGCGGGCTTCTCCGACTTCACGATGCTGCTGACCCAGGCGCTGCACGACCAGTTCAGCAAGGTGCGGGTGTTCGCCTTCGTCAACCGCATCGACGAGGTGACCGGCCTGCTCGTGCACGGCGCTGCCGACCCGGAGGGGCTCGGCGGGCGCATCCGTGCGGAGGCGACGCTGACCAGCTGGCACGGCAGCAGCGACTACGGTGCCGCGTTCGGTGAGTTCACCGAGCGGTACGAGGGCGCGGTCGGACCGCGGACGACCGTCTTCGTGCTCGGGGACGCCCGTACGAACATGGGCGACCCGAATCTCCCGGCCGTGCGCCTGCTGTCCGAACGGGCCCGCCGCGTCTACTGGTTGAACCCGGAGCAGCGCTCGCAATGGGGCACCGGCGACTCCGCCGCGCCCGCCTACGCCGAACTCGTCGGCATGTACGAGTGCCGCAACGCCCAGCAGCTCAGCGCCCTGGTGGGCCGTCTGCTGCCGGTGTGAACGGTGCCGCGGGGCACCTCGCGACCACTTTGATAATGGCAGTCGTTTTCATATAGCGTGGGCTTCCCGTCGTACACGAGGAGTTCACCATGGCCGTACCCAAGCGGAAGATGTCCCGCAGCAACACCCGGCACCGCCGCGCCCGGTGGAAGGCGACCGTTCCCCGGCTGACCCCGGTCGTCGTGGACGGAGTCCCGCACCTGGTGCCGCAGCGTCTCGCCAAGGCGTACGAGCGCGGCTTGCTGCGTCCCGAGAGCTGACCCGGCCCCGACGGTCGGCCCGGGCCGGGACGGTCAGCGGGAGAGGGTGAGCGGCAGGGCGTCCTTGTACGCGTTCACCGGTTTGGCCACCTTCCTCACCGTGCGGGCGTCGAGCGCGATCGCGGCGGACCGGGTGCCCAGGGTCCCGCCGGGGTGCCAGGTGCCCGTGACGGTCACCCAGGTGTCGGAGGGCGGCGCCGCAACCCCGTGCACCCGCACCCGCACGGACTGCGCGTCCGCCGCGCAGCACGAGATGATGATCCGGGTCAGGTACCAGCCGTCGCCCCGTCCGGCCGGGGTGACGAAGCCCGTCAGCCGGACGGCGCGGCCCTCGACGGCCCGCTCGCGGTCCTGCCGGACGCGGCTGCCGAAGTCGGTCAGGGTCATCGGCACCGGTGAGGTCGCGGGCAGCGGGTCGAACTCCCGTTGCTCCACGACGGCCTTGGACGGCTGGCGGGCGGCCGTGTACGCGCCGAGCGCGGGCGGGGCGAGGAACAGCAGACTCAGCGCGGGGAAGAACAGCAGCCAGGCCACGCGCGGCACCGAGGAGTGGTCGTGGCCATGGCCCGCACCCCCCTCCTCGTCGCCCTCCGGGCCGTGCCCTTCGTCCGCCGCGGGACCTCTCCGCGACCACGCCTCCGCCACTCCGAGCAGGAGCAGCAGCACTCCCGAGGCGATCAGCATCGGGCGCATCCCCGGCTTCACGTACCGCAGGCACAGGTCGGTGAAGAGGGAGGCGTGCAGCAGGCCGAGCCCGCTCAGGACGAGCAGCAGCACCTGGAGCGGTCGTTTCACAGCAGTACCTCTCCGATCAGCGCGCTGCACACGACCGCCACCACCGCGGTCGCCGCGGAGAAGCGGAACGCGAAGGCACGCCCGAACGTGCCCGCCTGAAGGGCGATCAGCTTCAGGTCGACCATCGGCCCGACCACCATGAACGTCAGCCGGGCCAGCGGCGAGAAACCGGTGAGGGAAGCCGCCAGGAACGCGTCCGCCTCCGAGCACACCGCCAGCACGATGGCGAGCGCGGCCAGGAACAGCACCGAGAGCCACGGCGACCCGGAGAACATGTCGAGTACGGAGCGCGGAACCGCCACGTTGAAGGTGGCGGCGGCCATGGCCCCCAGGACCAGGAATCCGCCCGCGTGCAGGAAGTCGTGCTGGAAACCGCGACGGAACTCCCGCAAGCGGCTGCCGCCCGGCTCGTGCCCGGTGTGCCGGACCGCGGGCTTGAGCCACTCCTCGCGTCCCAGCCAGAGCCACAGCCACCCCATCGCCGCGGCGGTCGCCAGCGAGGCCAGCAGCCGCGCCAGCACCATCTCGGGACTGCCCGGGAAGGCGACGGCGGTCGCGGTCAGCACCACCGGATTGACGGCCGGGGCCGACAGCAGGAACGCGAAGGCGGCGGCCGGGGTGACACCCCGCCCGATCAGACTGTTCGCGACGGGCACGGACGCGCACTCGCAGCCCGGCAGGACGACTCCGGCGACCCCGGCGACGGGTACGGCGAGCGCCGGTCTGCGGGGCAGCAGCCGGCTGAACACCCGGGCGGGCACGAAGGCGTTGATGGCACCGGACAGTGCCGTACCGAGCAGCAGGAACGGCAGCGCCTGCACGGTGATCGCGATGCACACGGTCCGCCATGCCTGCACGGCCGGCTCGTTCCACCGCATGGCGACGTAGGCCAGCGCGGGCGGGAGCAGGACCGCTCCGAGGAGTTCGAGCAGCCAGAACCGGGGCAAGCGGCGCGGCGTGGCCTCGTCCGCCACCGCCACGGCGGGCCCGGCCTCCCCGACCGGTACGTCTGTCGTCTGCATGTCCGCTCCGCCTGTCCGATGTCCGGAGCGAACATAGCGGGTGCCCGGCACCGGCCGTCACGGAGCCTCCCGCCCCAGGCGCCCGGGCCGACCCGTGACGGGTCGGCCGGCGAGGTCTCAGGCGGCGGCGAGGCCCTGGTAGAGGGCGGACTGCTGGCACAACTGGCGGTCGTCCAGGAACTGTTCGAGCGCTCGGCTCCGGGCCCCGGCCCCGAGCGAGGCGGCCCGGCCGACGTCCCGGAGCAGACCACCGGCCTCCGCGGCGAAGGCCGCCCGGTCGTGCGGGTCCTCCAGGAGGAGACCGTGGACGCCGTGCTCGATCTGGTCGCGGATGCCGCCGACGGCGCTCGCCACGACGGGCCGGCTCTTCCACATGGCCTCGGTCACGGTCAGACCGAACCCCTCCGCGAGGCTCTTCTGCGCGATGACGGTGGCCTGGCGCTGGAGGGCGCTGACCATCACCGCGTTCTCCTCCGCGTCGGCCATGGGCAGGCAGGCGAGGTGGATGCGGGCGCGACTGCGCGGCGGCAGGCGGTGCCACAGCTCGACGCACCCGGCGAACACCCGGCTGCCCTCGGGGTCGTCGGTGACGCCGGTGACGTCCGGTCCCACGAGGGCGAGGTGCGCCCCGCCGAGGGAGGCGGTGTCCGCGGCGAAGGAGGACATCACCCCGGCCATGTCCTTGAGCGGGTCCCACCGGGAGATCTGCAGGATCAGCGGGGCGTCGGCCGGGGGCGGGGCGATGCTGTGCAGGCTGACCGGCTCGCGGCGCACGACACCGACGGTGCCGTCCCCGCGGCGGTAGAGCGCCCGCTCGCGGGGGCGGCGACCGGCACGCAGACCCATCCGGCGCACGATCGCGGCGGCGGCGTCGTCGTCCAGCGGCCGGTTCTTCGCCGACAGGGGGTCGATCGACGGCTGGATCACGGCGACGTGCCGCTCCGTGAGCCAGGTGGGGACGTACTGGGTGCGCGAGAAGACGAACGCGTCGACCGTCTCCAGAAAGGGACGCAGGAACGCCCACGCCCGCTCGGTGAACTCGTCGTGCGCGTCGGTCCCGATGTGCGAGCGCCACACCACCCGCACCCCCGCCCGGTGCAGCGCGGGTGCGAGGCCCGCCGTCTGCGGATCGTGCAGGGTCACCAGGTCTCCCGGCCGCACGGACCGCAGCAGCGCCCGCGCGTTGCCCTCCCCGACCGCCGCGTAGTGGGCGGCGGCGTGAGCGTCGAGGGAGGGGCCGGAGGCGTCCTGGCCGTGCAGGAGGTGGTGCAGCCGCTTGGTGAGGGCGAAGAACGCCGGATCGGCCTCGATCGTGAACCACCGCGCGTCGACGCCCGCGCCGCGGGTGTAGCGCAGGATCCGGTAGAGCATCTCGGCGACCCCGCCGCCGGCCGGTGTGGAGTTCACGTCGACGACCCGGCGGGCCCCGAGTGCCGCGCGCAGTCCGCTGACCGCCGCGTCGAGACCGGCCGCGCGCTCGGAGCCGATCGTGTCCCCGAGCAGGGACGGGTCGGCCGGGGTGAGGTTCACCTCCGGCAGGAGCGCTTCCGTTGCGGTCGTGTGCGGGGTGAAGAGGAGCTGTGCCATGGCAGTCCGTCCGCTCGGGGGCCAGGGTTGCCGCTCGTGCAGAACCGATCCGGATCCTGTCCGCCTGTTGACGGCTCTCACCGGCTCGTCTCTCCGGTGTGATCCGTGAAGCCCTTTCAAAACTCCACTTTCCACCGTTTTACGAGTTTCGCCCGTTATGCCACGGGCGGTGACGGTAGACGTACGGAGTGTGCGCGGCCCGGGAGAACGTGCGGCGCCGGACGGACGGTGCGGCGTCGCACGCGCTCGCCGCTAGGACTGTCCGTCGACGGCCATCTCCCCGAGCAGGGACCAGTCGTCCTGGGGGATCGTCGTGTTCAGGATGCGGGGCGTCGCCGTCAGGTGGCGTGGCAGCACCTGCTGGGCGGCCTTGAAGTGGGCGGACCGGACATGCGCGGCTCCGGCCTCGTCGTCGCGGAACCCCTCGACCAGGACGTACTCGGTCGGGTCCTCGACGCTCCGGGACCAGTCGAAGAACAGGCAGCCGGGTTCGGCGCGGGTGGCGGCGGTGAAGTCACCGGCGATCCGCGGCCACTGGTCCGCGTACTCGGGCCGGACGCTGAACCGGGCGGTGATGAAGATCATGAGGACTCCTTCGCGGTCGTGCCGGGCCGTGGGTGCGCCGCCGGAACGGCGCCCCGGGAGCGTACGCCGGAAGCAAGGCCCCCTCGCGGCGATACCGCCGGTGCTCGCCGGTACCGCGCGTGACCGGGCCCGGCGGGACGAAGACGAACGGTTTTTTGTTTCTCGTACAGGTGTAGGGCCCTCGGACCCGGGCACCCGATGACCACGGCCGCGCCGCATCGGTCCTGTCCCCCCATCACCGGCGGCGCGGCCTTCATCATGTCCCGACGCGGGGGATTGCGTACCCCGTGCCGCCTGACGGGCGGGCAGGGCAGCCCGGACGGGGGCACGCGTCCCTCCGCCGCATCATGTGTCCACGACGCCGGGCGGGCGGACGGAACACGCGACCGCGACGACGCCTGGTCCCGCCCTGCCCGGTGCACGCTTCTCTGTCCGGTAGGTGCGCCGGTCTCAGCGCCGGGACATGTAGAGGTGGAAGGCCTTGTGCAGGACCTTGTTGAGCGGACGGTCCCACTCGCCGAGGTACTCGACGGCCTCGCCACCGGAACCGGCCTTGAACCTGAGCAGCCCCAGCAGGTGGTTGCCCTCGTCCAGCGTGTCGGTGATGCCGCGGAAGTCGTAGACGGCCGCGCCGAGTTCGTGGGCGTCGGACATCATGCGCCACTGGATGGCGTTGTTCGGCTGCACTTCGCGCCTGCGACCGGTCGAGGCGCCGTACGAATACCAGACGTGCTGACCGACCGTCAGCATCGTTGCGGCCGCCAGCACTTCTCCGTCGTGATGGGCCAGGTAGAGGCGCATCCGGTCCGGGTGCTCGGCCCACAGCGCGGTCCACATCCGCTGGAAGTACGGCAGCGGGCGCGGGATGAAGCGGTCCCGCTCGGCGGTCTCGGTGTACAGGTCGTAGAAGACCGGCAGATCCTCGTACGTGCCCTGGACGACCTTCACACCGGCCTTCTCGGCCTTCTTGATGTTGCGGCGCCACTGCTGGTTGAAGCCCTGCTGGACCGCCTCCAGGGACCGTCCGGCGAAGGGCACCTGGAACACGTGGCGCGGCTGGCCGGCCGCGAACCCGTCGTCGCCGCCCGGCGCCGTCCGGCGCCAGCCCATCCGGTGCAACTGGTCGGCGATGTCGCGGGCGCCCAGCTCGTGCGCGGTGGCTTCCACGTCCCCCAGACGCCTGGCACCCGGGTCGGCGATCGCCTCCTTGACCGCGTCGGCGCTCCAGCGCCGGGTCACGACGGGCGGGCCCATCCTCACCGAGAAGGCGCCGCGCCCCTTGAGATACGTGAGCATGGGCTCCAGCCACGCCCCGAGATCCCCCGACGCCCAGTCGATGACCGGACCCTCGGGGAGATAGGCCAGGTACCGCTTCAGCCCCGGCAGCGGGCGCAGCAGGACGAGTCCCGCGCCGACCAGAGTGCCGCCCTCGTCGAACCAGCCGAGGCTCTCCGCCCGCCAGTCCGGCTTCACGTCCCCCCACGAGGGGACCTGCATGTGACTCACCGAGGGACGAGCCGTGACGAAGGCCAGGTGTTCCTCGCGGTCGATCGCCTTCAGGTGATGACTCATGCGCCGTGCTCCTTTGCTCGAAGCGTCAGCGTACGAGGCAGGAGACCGGTTCCGGCGCTTCACACGAGCGACGCCGCGAACGGGTCGGCCACTTGCGCCGCCCGGCGCCCGGCCACTCACCCGGTCGGCCCCGTCATGCCCCCGGCGAGGCCGCTCGCCGGGGGCATGACGGCTGCACAGCCCGGCCGGTCGTCGGGCGAGGCGAAGGCGAGGTGCCCGGGGCCGAGCGCGCGCAGTGAGTCGGCGCCGTCGAGAAGACCCCGGCCGCGCTCTCACCGCGCCGTCGAACCCGGCCACGCCGGGAACCGGCGAGCCCCTACGCGTTCCTGAGCAGCGTCACCGTTCCCGCCAGGCCCTCGTCGCCGTGTCCTTGGGCGACCCGGTGGCGCATCAACTCCATGTACGGGGTGAGGAGACCCGGGTCGACGGACTGGTCCTTCGCGGTGGCGAGGAGGGTGGCGTTGCCGGCGGTCATCATGGCCAGGTTGGACGCGACGCCCTTCGTGTAGTCGCCGTCGGCCAGTTGGGCGGCGATGCCGTGCGCGGCGCCCGCCATGGCGCCCAGCCATTCCGCGAGCAAAGTGGCGAACCGCTCCGCATCGAGGTCCTTCTCCGGCTGGATGAGCGCGAAGGCGTGGGTGACGCCCGCGAACATGCCGGTCATCGCGGAGAGCAGCGCGACGTCGTGCAGGGCGGCGTGACCCGGGTCCGCCCCGACGTACCTGGCTCCGGCGACGCTCTCCAGCGTCTTCTGGTGGCGGGCGAACAGGTCCTGGTCGCCGCTGTAGAAGACGTAGCCCCCGGACTCCGGCCGGCCGATCATCGGGGGAACAGCCATGATCCCGCCGTCCAGGAGACGGGCCCCGCGTGCGCGGGCCCACTCGGCGCGCTCCCGGGCCTGGGACGGCGTGACGGTGGTCAGGTTGACCAGGTCCCTGCCGTCCAGGTCGACGCCCTCCAGCACCTCGCCGACGGAGGAGTCGTCCAGCAGGCACAGGACGACGGGACCCGTGGTCGCGGCCACCGCCCGGGCCCTGTCGGTCACCACTCGGGCACCCTCTCGCGCGAGCGGTTCGGCTCTGCCCGGGGTGCGGTTCCAGACGGTCAGCGGATGCCCCGCGGCGAGCCAGGCGCGGGCCAGGGCGGTGCCCATGTCGCCGAGGCCGAGGAGGGTGACGTGAGTCTTCTCGGCGGGGACGGAAGCGTTGTCGGTGGTGGTGATGTCCATGCCGATCAGGCTCGTACGCGCTCGGATCGTGATCAAGTACGCACTGTTTTGTGGGTGGTTACCCTAAAGTGAGTGCATGACCAGGCGGGACACGTACGTGTGCGGCATCGACGCGGCGATCGATGTGGTCGGCGGCAAGTGGAAGGTGCTCATCCTGTGGGCGCTGAACGAGAGTCCCTGCCGCTTCGGTGAGCTGCGTCGGGGGATTCCCGGCGTCACCGAGAAGGTCCTCACCTCGCACCTGCGGGAGCTGGAGGACGACGGGATCGTCTGCCGCGAGGAGACGTTCGCGGGAGCGGTGCGGCACGTCACCTACGCCCTGACCCCGCTCGGCGTCTCCCTCAACACCGCGCTGGCCCCGCTCGGCGCCTGGGGCAGGGAGCACCTGCTCGGCCGGCGGCCCGCGGAGCCCGAGGTGCTCGACGGGGCCCGGCGAGCGGCGGGCTGAGCCCCGACCGAGGCGGTGCCGGCCGCGCACTCACCGCCCGGTCGAGTCACCCGGCGGAGTCCGCGTCCCTGGCCGCGCGCTCCAGCCTGCCCCGGTGCTCCGCCCACCACTTCGGATCGTCCGTCGGCATGCTCGTGTTGCCCTCGTTCATGCCCACGGCGCCGTCCACGACTTCCCATATGCTCGTGGTGGCCCACGGCCACGCAGGTACGCGTCGGTCCTTCGACTACCGGCGGCCGGCCGCCTTCACCGCTGTCAGGTCCTCGCCGGTGAGTTCCGCGATGCGGTGGGCCGGGACGCCCGCCGCGAGGGCGCGCGTGAGCAGTGCGTCGCGACCGCCGGTGCAGGAGCGGTAGGCCAGCAGTTCCTCCTCCAGCCGGGCGATGTCCTGCGGTGCCGCGCCGTTCCGCACGCGGATCAGCTCCTCGTCGCTGAGGGGCACGGGCAGACGCTCCGCTTCCTCGGGGACGGCCGAGGTCTCCTCCGGCGGCAGGAGGCGCAGCCGCGGGGACGTCGCCGTGATGCCCTGGGCGCTGAGCCACCCCTGGACGGCGGGGGTCTCCATGCACGCCAGTTCTCCCACGGCCGACGGGGCGACCCCGAGCGTCATGGCGGTGCCGTCGAGCAGGACGAGGTAGGCGTCGTCAGTCATTGTCGGTTCCTCACGGGGGGTGGTGGTGCTGATGGCGGCTCTCTACCCCGTCCGGGCCGTGGCATGGCGACCGGACGGGCGGTGTTCACGCGTGCGCACGCAGGAGCGATTCCGATGGCCCCGTTCGCATCGCTGTTCCCGTGCGGGACGGCGCGGCCGGAGCAGATCCGTACGCCGCCCGGTCGGCCGCGGCGTGGGCACAACCTTCCACGCCTTCGGACTGTCTCAACCGGTAGCTGCCCGCACGGGGCGGGGCGGCACCGAACAGACAGGGGGATGTCATGCGCAGGAGCGGAGTGGCAGTGCTGGCGCTCGTGCTGGCGGCCGGGGGACTGGGGGCGACGGCCGTTCCGGCCGCGGCGGCCTCGACACAGGCGACGGCATGTGCGACGGCCTGGGGAAGCGGCCCCAAGACCGCCGCGTCGACGGCCTTCGCATCGCTGACGGGCGTCAGGACGGGACGGCACGACTGCTACGACCGGATGGTCCTCGACATCCCCGGCGGCGGCACCTCCGGTATCGGCTACCACGTCCAGTACGTGGACCGCCTGTACCAGGACGGCTCGGGCCAGTACATCCCGGTCGCGGGCGGAGCGGTGATCGAGGTGCGCGCGAGCGCGCCGAGCTACGACGCCGAGACCGGCCTGCCGACCTATCCCGGGAAGGTGGCGAAGCCGCTGCCCGGCGTCGACGTCACCGGCTACAAGACGTTCAGGGACACGCGTTACGCCGGCAGCTTCGAGGGCGAGACACAGATCGGCCTCGGCGTGCGCGCCCGACTGCCGTTCCGCGTGACGCAGTTGAGCGACCGGATCGTGGTGGACGTCGCCCACACCTGGTGACCCGGCGCGCTCGGCACATCGACCACGCCCGTCACGGGTCCGCCGTGCTCCCACGGTGCCGTGCGGGCGTGGTCGGCGTACGGAAAACACCGTCGCCACCCGCCTGCCGTCGCGGGTAACGTCACCGTCTGACCGGCGGCTGCGGCGGTCTTGGACTTACGAAAAGGGACGCGCATGACCGGCGGGCGGACGACGACTCTGTGGCGGCCGACAGGCCCCAAGGAGCTGGACCTGGTCCGCGAGCTGAACTGGCGTGCCTGGCCGCCGCGTCTGCCCGAGCAGCCGATCTTCTATCCGGTGCTCAACGAGGACTACGCGGTCCGTATCGCGAGGGACTGGAACGTGAAGCACGACGGCGCCGGGTTCGTCACGCGCTTCGAGGTCGACACCCGGTTCCTCGCTCGGTATCCCGTGCAGCAGGCGGGCGGACGCACGATCCTCGAACTGTGGGTGCCGGCGGAGGAACTCGACGCGTTCAACGACCACATCGTCGGTGAGATCGAAGTGGTCCACGAGTTCCGGTAGACGGTCCGGCCGGTCGGCCTCACGACCGTCGCTGACCGGACCGGGTGATCCTTGGCGGCGGGCGGCGGGCGGCGGGCGGCGGGCGGCGGGCGGCGACCACAAGTGCCGTACTCCGCAACGGTGTTGGGTCGTGACGGGTTTCCGTCGGACACCGGCGGCAAGGCCGTCACCGCGCGAGGGTGACGGCCCGCCCCGGCCGTCGTCATCCGAACTGGCCCGGCTGGTAGTCACCGGCCGGCTGCCGCACGATGACGTTGACGCGGTTGTAGGCGTTGATCAGGGCGATCAGGGAGATGAGGGCGGCGAGCTGCTCCTCGTCGTAGTGCTTGGCGGCGGCCGCCCAGGCCTCGTCGCTCACGCCACCGGCCGCGTCGGCGATCCGGGTGCCCTGCTCCGTCAGCTCCAGGGCGGCGCGCTCGGCGTCGGTGAAGACCGTCGCCTCCCGCCAGGCGGCGACCAGGTGGAGGCGTGTCTGGGTCTCGCCGGCGTGAACGGCGTCCTTGGTGTGCATGTCCGTGCAGAAGCCGCAGCCGTTGATCTGGCTGGCGCGGATCTTCACCAACTCCTGGGTGGCGGCGGGGAGTGTGGCGTCCGAGATCACCTTGCCCGCCGAGTTGACGTGCCGCAGGACCTTGGTCGCGAGCGGGTTGGTGAAGAGGTTCAGGCGAGCGTCCATGATGAGCTCCAGTGTCGTTGTCGGGTTACACCGCATTGACGGATCGGACTCGACAGGACGTGACACGGGATCGTTGTGACCTGGGTCACCATGGTTGCCGCTCCGGACCTTGCCCAGCGATCGGCCCGGCAGACACGACGGAAAGCGGGCGGCGGAGTGTGTCGGTAATC
>NZ_JBSGZN010000083.1:0-18455 GCF_053611025.1 Streptomyces sp. NPDC054842 | reverse complement strand
GGGATCGCCGTCGCCGCCATCCCGGCGGCCGCCGCCGGGGAAGCCGCCCCCGGAAGCGCGGGCGACGGCGCCACCGTCCTCGCCGCCGCCCTGCGCGGAGCCAACGAGGTACCGGCCGGCGGCGGACCCGCCGCCGGGGACGAGGACGGCTCGGCCCTGGAGTTCATCAAGGTCGACGGCGACCGGGTGTCCGTCGCCGTCAGCTGGCGCGGCATCGGCAGGCCGACCCGGCTGCACCTGCACGAGGGCGCCAGGGGCACCGCCGGCGGCGTCGCGGTGGACTTCACGCGGCTGCTCGACAAGGGCGGCCGGCACCGCGCCGCCGGCACGGTGAAGGTCGAGGACGCGGCCCTGCTCCAGCGGCTGAGGAGCGACCCGGGCGGGTTCTACGCCAACCTGCACACCGCCGCCTTCCCGGGCGGCGCCGTCCGCGGTCAGCTCCACCGGGTCACCACCGCCGTGGACTTCCGCGACGTGTTCGCCAACTTCCGGGCGTCCGTGGTCGAGGGCCGGCAGATCTACGCGTGCAAGCCCGCCGAGGGCGGCGGACACGCCTTCGCCCAGCGCGACGTCAGCGCCGTGCTCGACCGGCACATCGCGCACTCCTTCGTGGCGCCCGACTCCGGTACGCCCCAGTGGGTCGCGCCCGACGGCAGCGCCGTCACCGGGGCGGTGCTCACCAGGACCCCCAACGGCGCCGGGAACATCCCCGAACTCGACCTGAAGGCCACGGCGTCCGGGAAACCCCGCGGGCTGCTGGCCGGGACGGCGGAGATCCTGCGGCTCAACACCGTGGGCGGAGTGGCCTCGGCCGGGCCCTGCACGCCGGGCACGACCGTCGGCGTCCCCTACCGGGCCGACTACGTGTTCGTGCAGCGCTGACGCGCGCCGCCGGCCGCCGGGGCGGTGTCTCCTCCGTGCGACCCCTACGGGTCGGGGGAGACACCGCCCCTTCGTGTCATACCGCAGCAGTAGACGGAGTTGAGCCCGGGGTCTGACGCTTCCTTCCGCCGGATTTGGTCAGATGGAAAGCACCACTCCTCATCAATTCGGGTGAGAATGGCGGCGCAGGGGTGGACGAGGACAGTGACTGAAGGCCGCCGCCGATGACGGAGGTAAGGGCAGACATGGCACCGTACGAATCCGAGAACCCGTCGGCCGACGAAGCCGACGACGTGCGCGCGGGCCGGCGCAGGGCCGCTCGCTACGTCGTCCCGGTCGCGGTCGTGGGGGTGGCGGCGGCGACCATCGGGCTCGTCCCGGCGCTCGCCGACTCCGGCGACCCCGACCTGCCGAAGATCACCGCGCAGCAACTCATCGAGAAGATCGCGAAGTCGGACACCGAGCAGCTGTCCGGCACGGTGAAGATCAGCACCGATCTGGGGCTGCCCGACCTGGGCGGCCTCGCGGACAGCTTCGCCCCCGGCGCGGCGGGCAAGGGTGGCGGCTCCTCGGCCGACCCGTCCTCCAAGCTCATGGAGCTGGCCTCCGGCACGCACACCCTGCGCGTCGCGGCCGACGGTCCCGACAAGGGCAAGGTCTCGCTGCTGGACAAGGCCGCCGAGTACAGCGTCATCCACAACGGCAAGGACGTCTGGGCCTACGACAGCAAGTCGAACGAGGTCTACCACGCGACGGCCCCCAAGGACTCGGAGCGGTCCGAGGCGCCCGAGGACGTGCACGGCACACCTCAGGAACTGGCCGAGGAGGCGCTGAAGGCGGCCGACGACACCACGTCCGTGACCGTCGACGGCACCGCGCAGGTCGCGGGCCGCGACGCCTACCGGCTCGTCGTCAAGCCGAAGCAGTCCGGCTCCACCGTCGGCGCGATCACCATCGCGGTGGACGCCGAGACCGGCACGCCGCTGAAGTTCACGCTCACCCCGTCGAGCGGCGGCGCGGCGGTCGTGGACGCCGGCTTCACCCAGGTCGACTTCGCGCGGCCGCCGGCCAAGACCTTCGACTTCACCCCGCCGAAGGGCGCGAAGGTCACCGAGGAGGGCGCCGGGGAAGGCGCCGGCGCCGAGGGGCCGAAGTCCCTGCCCGGGTCGGGGTCCGTCCACAAGGGCGACGAGGACTTCGCCAAGGGCCCGGACGGGCTGAAGACCATCGGCGAGGGCTGGAACACGATCGCGCACTTCGACACGGGCGGCCAGGGCCTGCCGACGGAGTCCGGCAACAACGACGTCTCCGGGTTCCTGAACTCCCTCGGGGACAAGGTCAGCGGGAAGTTCGGCTCGGGCACGGTCTTCTCGACCCGCCTGGTCAACGCGCTGATCACGGACGACGGCCAGGTGTACGCCGGTGCCGTCACCAAGGAAGCGCTGGTGAAGGCGGCCGACGCCGCCGCGAAGTAGGCCCGCGCGGCCGAGGACCGACGAATCGAGGAACGCATGGAGGAGCCGTCCGCCGCGGAGGAAGGACGGGTGGACACGGTGATCGCCACCCGCGCGCTCACCAAGCGCTACCGCGGCGGACAGCTCGCCGTCGACGGCCTCGATCTGGCGGTCCCGGCGGGCAGCGTCTTCGGTTTCCTCGGGCCGAACGGCTCGGGCAAGACCACCACCATCCGCATGCTGATGGGCCTGATCGAACCGACATCCGGCACCGCGCGCGTGCTGGGGCAGCCGATGCCCCGGTCCGCGCGCTCCGTGCTTCCGCACGTCGGCACCCTCATCGAGGGCCCCGCCCTGTACGGCTTCCTGTCCGGGCGGGACAACCTCCTGCGCTACGACGCCGCCGACCCGACCGCCGATCCGCGCACCCGGCGCGCCCGCGTCGCCGCCGCCCTCGACCGGGTCGGCCTGGCCGCCGCCGCGGGCAAGAAGGCGAAGGCGTACTCCCTCGGCATGAAGCAGCGGCTGGGGCTCGCCGCCGCGCTGCTGCAGCCCCGGCGGCTGCTCGTCCTCGACGAGCCCACCAACGGCCTGGACCCGCAGGGGATGCGCGAGATCCGTTCCCTCGTACGGGAGTTGGCGTCGGACGGCACCACCGTCTTCCTCTCCTCCCATCTGCTGGACGAGATCGAGCAGGTCTGCACGCACGCCGCGGTGATGGCGCGCGGCCGGCTGATCGTCCAGGGTCCGGTGGCGGAGCTGGCGGCGGGAGCGCGCGGGCGTCTCGTGGTGACCACGCCCGACCCCGGTGAGGCGGCCCGCGTGCTGAAGGAGCAGGGGGTCACCGACCTCGTGGTGACGGAGACCGAGGTGAGCGCGGAGCCGCCGGACCGCGATCCGGCCGAGCTGAACGCCGCGCTCGTGGCGGCGGGCGTGCGGGTGCGCGGCTTCGGGGTGCAACGGGCGTCCCTGGAGGACGCCTTCGTGGCCCTCACGGGGGAGGGCTTCGATGTCGCGGGCTGAGGCACCGGCCGCTCCGGCCGACAGCGGCACCGTACGCCGGCCGGGACCGCTGTGGACGCTCGGGCTGTTCCGCAGCGAGCTGGTCACGACCTTCCGGCGCTGGCGCACCCTCGCCCTGCTGGCGGTGCTGGCCGCCGTGCCCGTCCTCATCGGCATCGCCATCAGGATCGAGACCGGCGACGGCTCGGCGGCGGGCGGCGGAGGCGGCGAGGGACCGGCGTTCATCTCGCAGATCACCAACAACGGCCTGTTCCTGGTGTTCACCGCGCTCGCCGCGACCCTGCCCTTCTTCCTGCCGATGGCGATCGGCGTCGTCGCGGGCGACGCGATCGCCGGCGAGGCGAACGCGGGCACCCTGCGCTACCTGCTGGTCGCCCCCGCCGGCCGCACCCGCCTGCTGGTCACCAAGTACGCGGCCGTGCTGACGTTCTGCCTGGCCGCGACGCTCGTCGTGGCGGTCTCGGCGCTCGCGACGGGCGCCCTGCTGTTCCCGCTCGGTGAGCTGACGACGATCTCCGGGACCCGCATCGGCCTCGCCGAGGGGTTCGGCAGGGCCCTGCTCATCGCGCTGGCCGTCGCCGCCTCACTCGTCGGCGTGGCGGCGCTCGGCCTGTTCGTCTCGACGCTGACCAACAGCGGCATCGCGGCGATGGCGACGACCGTCGGCCTGCTCATCACCGTGCAGATCCTCGACCAGATCCCGCAGCTGCACGCCCTCCAGCCGTACTTCTTCTCCCACTACTGGCTGTCCTTCGCCGACCTCATGCGCGAGCCCGTCTACTGGGACGACCTGGTCCGCAACCTCGAACTCCAGGCCCTGTACGCGGCCGTGTTCGGGTCCGCGGCCTGGGCCCGGTTCACGGCGAAGGACATCACGGCGTAGAGCGGCGGGTCACACCCCCGCCTCCTCGGCGACCTCGTACGGGAAGCGGGCGAACGGCGCCTCGCCGGCGAAGAAGGTCTTGGCGCGGGCCAGCGCGGCGGAGTCGGCCAGTACGTCACCGGGCTTGCTGCCGTTGCCGAGGAGGACCCCGCCGAAGCGCATGCCCAGGTAGGCGGCCGAGTTGTTCAGCGCGCCGATCAGCGGGGCGGCCACCTCCTCCTCCGTGTGCGCCAGCGCCGTGACGCCCCACAGGGTGCGGCCGGCCATCGTCGCCTGGAAGTCGACACCGGGCGTGCGCAGCCAGCCCGACCAGTGGTCCAGGTAGCGCTTCACCGGCGCGGACAGGCTGTACCAGTACAGCGGCGAGACGATCACGAGGTCGGTCGCCGCGAGGGTCGCGTCCAGCAGCACGCCCGCCGCGCCCCCGGTGGGCCGGACGTGGTCGCTGTCGTGCCGCAGGTCCTCGAAGTCGGGGAGCGGATGGTCGGCCAGGCTCAGCCAGCGCTGCTCCACGTCGGCGGGCAGTTGTTCGGCGGCGCGGCGGGCCAGCAGTTCCGTGTTTCCCTCGGCGCGGCTGCTGCCCAGGACGAAGAGGAAGGAACGGGACACGGTAGGGCCTCCGCATGCTCGGCGTACGACAAATACCTGCGTGTGCAGTATATGCATACGCATGAATGACTGTCACGGGGAGCGGTGAACCGGCCCGCCGGAACCAGGCTGCCGCCGGAACCGCCCGCCCTGCCCGCCGGACCGCGGGAGGCGTGAGGCGCACCGAGGGGCTACGGCAGCTCCGGGGGCACGGCGGAACGGAGTCCGGCCCGGCTTTCGGCGGCCCGCGCGACGGCCAGCAGCAGCGGTTCGGCCCCGTGCCGGGCCACCAGGTGCAGGCCGACCGGGCACCCGTCGGGTCCCAGGCCCGCCGGGACGCTCGCCGCCGGGTGCCCGCTGAGGTTGAACGCCCAGGTGAGCGCGGTGGAGTACCGGTCACCCGGACCGGCGTGGCCGTGCGGCGCGTTCGGCGTGACCGGGGTCAGCAGCAGCTCGCAGCGGGCGAAGACCTCGGCGAGCCGCCGGTCGTTCGCCGCCCGGACCGGCCCCGCCGCGTCCGGACCGGCCCCGGGGGCGCGCAGCGCCAGCCACGCGGGCCCGGGATCGGCCAGCCGGACGTCCCCGGGGACGAGCCGTACGACCCCGGCGCGCACGAGCCGCTCCACGGCCCCGTAGGCGACGGCCGCCACGGCCTCCGCCTCGGCGTCCCCACCGGCGAAGCCGAGACCGGCCGACCAGAGCGCGGCGACGGGGGCGGGAGCCCTGGGCGCTTCGGGCGCTTCGACCGGTACGCACCGGGCGGACGCCGCCGACGTGGCACCGGCCGCCCGAGGAGCGCCCGGGGCTCCTCCGTCATCGGTGTGCGGGGGCCGGGCTCGTCCGGTGTGCGGAGGCGGTCCTGGGGCGGCGTCCGGGAAGGGGGGTCCGGCGGCGTCGGGGGTCGTGCCGGGCCGGAGGGTGGGGCAACCCTGGTCCCTGGCCGGGAAGTTGGCCGAATCCGGGTCCAGGCCCGGGGTGGACGCGGGTCGGCGGGCCGGCGACTGGGCGTCGCCGGCGGGAGCGGCACCGGCGGGGGCTCTGGGCGGGGTGGTGGTAGCGGCCGGCGCGGTGGGCGTAGGCCGGCGTGCGGGTGGCGGGGCGCCGCCGCCGGGAACGGGAGCGGCCTCGGCGGGGGCGGCGGACACCACTCGCCAGTACGCCGCGAGATCCGACGCGTGCCGGGTGAGGACGCCGGCCGCGGCCAGTCCCGTACGGTCCGCCGAAGGGAGGCGGCCGTTGGTGGTCTTGAGGCCGAAGACACCGCACCAGGCGGCCGGGATACGGACGGACCCGGCGCCGTCGGCACCGGTCGCGACCGGCACGACACCCGCGGCGACCGCGGCCGCGGCCCCGGCCGACGAACCGCCCGGAGTCCGGTCCGCGCGCCAGGGGTTGACCGTCCGCCCGTGCCTGCCGAGGCCCCACGTCTGCCACGGCGTACCGGGGCCGGGCACGGACGTCGCCCCCACGGGCACGCAGCCCGCGTCGATCAGCGCGGCCGCCGCACGCAGCCCGTGACGGCCCTTCACCGCGATCGGGACGCCCGCCAGCGCCGGCCGTTCGCCCGCGGCGACCCGCGCGTCCACCTCGCGGGCCCGGCGCATCGCCTGCGGGCCCCACACCTCGGTGAACGCGTGCAGGTACGGCTCCACCGCGCCGAGCCGTGCCAGGCAGGCCGTGACCACGTCGACGGCGCTCACCGCACGCGCGCGTACGGCCGCGGCGATCTCCTCGGCCGACAGGGACCGGTAGGCATCGGGGTCCAGGTCCATCCGTCCGCGCTCCTCCGGGTCCTCGTGCAGTCCGCGGTGGGCGCCTGCCGGAACCGTCCGGCGGGCGGCAAGGAGGCGGGCTCAGCGAAGGCCGCGGCGCCCGGGGGGAGAGGCCGGTGTCCCGGTCAGCCGGACCAGCGGCTCGCACTCGCGCGGCGGCTCCCCGCCCAGGTCGCCCACCCGCCACGCGGGCACCCACGGCACCTGGTAGACGTCGATCATCACGCCGATCGCCTTCACGTGCTGGGCCAGGGGGCGCGGCAGGCGGCCGGGCGCGTCGGCGACCAGGACGACGGCGTCCAGGTCGAGACCCGGCGGTACGTCCCCGCGCCGGAACGTGTCCAGGGTGTGCGAGACGGCCTCCAGCCCCGTGGCGTGCGTCCGCGCCACGAGGAGCAGCGAACCGGGCTCGCCCTGGTCGGGGCGCGGCCAGTTGCGGCCCGCGTCGTGGCCGCCGAAAACCGTCGCGAGGGTCGTGGCGCCCGCCCCGCCGTGGGTGGCCACCCAGGCGAACCGGCGTGCGGTGACCGCGCCCTGGGCTCCTCGCGGCCGCTCCTGGTCCGGTCCGGTGACCGGCCCGCGTATCCACACCTCGGGGCCCTGCGGCCCCTGCCCTGCGGTCCCCTGCATCGCTGTTTCCCCTCGTCGTCGTCCGTCGATCCTCCCGGCCCCCCGGGGCGGTCCGGTACCGGGGGGAGCGGGTTCCTGGGACGAGCCTGTGACGCCCTGGTGACCCAGGAAACGGGAGGGAGGCTGGAGACTCAACCACAGGTGTGCGATCGGGCCGTGAGGTGACCGGTTCCCCCCGGCCCACAACCGCGCACCGGAGATCGGCGTCCATGTCGGTCAGAGGGCCGTGACGGCGGGGGACTTCCTCGCGCACCGGCCCGAAGTGAGCGTGGTAGGAGGGCTGTTGATGCACACGAGCGTGGGACCGGCCGCGGGTCCGCCCGCCTCTGGGACGGCTCGGCGTACCGACGTCCTTTTGAAAGCGGTGCGTTCGGGTACGGGCAGGTCGAGGTGCGTGGCGGAGGTGACGTCGGTGGCGGTGCCCCTGCCGTCGGCGCCGTCGCCGGACCCGGCTGCCGGCCCTTCCTCCACTGACCGACCCGAGTGAGGGAACCGATGTCTCGATTCAGCCGCGAACACAAGCGGGAGCCCAGGCGGGGACGACAGGCGCCCGCGGCGTCCGTTCCGGGGGCGAGGTCCGGGTCGGGTCTGACGCCGATCGAGGTCCGGGTGACGGCGGGGGCCGGCGCGGTCGGACCCGGCGACGGGAGGGCGGCGGCGCCGACCTCGCTTGCGACGGTCGGCGGGATGCCGGTCGTCGTGAACGCCGGGGAGAGCGCCCAGGACGCCGTCCTGAACTACCTCCACCGGATCGCCCTCGCCACCGGCCACCCCGTCCTCGCCATGGTCCACGACGAGAGCATCGGCTACGTCGTCCCGCTCCAGGTGTACGTCGACGGCTCCAGCGAGTACGCGGGCAACCCGGTCCGCGTGGGCCGACCGCCCATTTCGTCCCCGGCCCCGGCGTACCCCGGGTCGCCCGAGGCGCCCGCACCGGCTTCGGCCCCGGGCCCGGCACCGGCGTACGCGCCCGGGTCACCCGAGGCGCCCGCACCGGCTTCGGCCCCCGGCCCGGCACCGGCGTACGCGCCCGGGTCGTCCGAGGCGCCCGCACCGACGCCGACGTCCGCTGCGGCGCGCGTGCCTGCACGGGACCGTGCGCCAGCCGCTGCCGCTGCCGCTGCTGCAACCGCCGCGCCGGGCTCGGACCGCGCGTCCGCCGCCGACGGTGCCTCCGCGTCGGGTGCCGGGCGCCCGCCCGTCGCCGGGCCGATACCGGGATCCGCGCCTGCGGCACCCGCCGCGCCGGGCCCGGACCGTGCGCCTGCCGACGAGGGTGCCTCCGCGCCGGGTGCCCGTCCGCCCGTCGCCACGCCTGCCCCGCGCACCACCCCCGGCATCAACCCCGGCCCGGCCCCCGCGCCCACGGCGGACCCAGCCCCCTCATCCACGCCGAACCCCGCACCGCGAGCCGCCCCCGTGCCCCCCACCCGGGACAAGGCCACCCACCCGCTGCGGGCGGTCCCGGAGCCGACGTCGGGGCCGCTCGCGCCGGGCACCTCGGTGTCCGGGCCGACGCCGGGGCCGCAGCACCCCAGCCCGACGGGACGCCCGTCCGCTCCCGCCCCCGCCGCCACGGGCACCCCGGCGGCTCCGTCACCGTCGGCCACTCCCACATCGCACACCTCGGCCCCGGCGGCCCCGTCACCCGCTCCCGCTGACCCCGCCCCCGCGAGCCCCGGCGCACCCTACGCCGCACCCGGCGGGAAGCCGGGCTCGCTCATACCGCCCGCGCCCGCCGCCCCGGGCGCGCCGGTGCCGGACGGGCCGGTGAACGCCGCGGCGGGAGGTGGTGACGCGACCGGGGCGAGCGCCACGAACGCGCCGACATTCCCCCTGCGGGCCGTGCCCGAACCGGCCGCGGGCCAGGAAGGCGGCGGCACCCCGGCGACCTACGTGCTGCGGGCGGTCCCGGAGACCGCCGGGAACGTCTCGGGCACCGCGGGCCCCGCCCAGCTGCTCCCCGGCGCCTCCGACCCGGAGCCCGTCGCTCCGGCCCCCGTCACCCCGGCCCCCGGCACCGTCTCCGCGCCGACCGGCGAGTTCGGCCCGGCACCGGAACCGGCACCGGCACCCGCCCCCGAGACCCCGGCGGACGCGCCCGTACCCGGCCCGGACCCGGACCCGCTCACCGCCTTCGAGCGGGAGGACGAGCCCTACTCCGCGCCCGAGTGGAAGGTGATCCCGTCCTCAGGGCTCATTCCGATGGTGGAGACGCAGACGGAGATCGAGCCGCAGCCCGCGCCGGACTGGAAGCCGGACCCGACCCCGGCCCCCGGCCGGCGCCCCGCCGGCCTGCCGGTCCTGGAGCCCGAGCCGGAGCACGATCCCAAGCCCACACCCGCCCGCGGCTTCGACGCCGTGGCCGAAGCCGTCCTCGCCCCGGCGACGGAAGGCGGCGGTACGGCCCCGGCATCCCCCTTCGAGGCGGACGTGGCCCGCATCAACGAGGCCGTCAAGCAGGGCCGGATAGAGGAAGCCGCCGGCATGGCCGAGCGCACCGTCGCGGAGGCGTCGGCGTCCTGGGGACCCGACCACTCCGAGGTGCTGAAGCTGCGCGAACTGACCTCGTACATCGCCTACTTGGCGGGGGACCCGCTCAGGTCGTTCCACCTGTCCCTCGACCTGGCCAGGCTGCACCGGCGGCTCGGCGACCCGGGTGCCGCGTACGGCAACGTGCAGAGCGCCGCGGCGGCCTGGCGCGCCGTCCGGGACCCGCTTCAGGGCCTGCACCTCGGACGGGACCTGATCGGCGTGTGGACGGAGCTCACGGCCGACGAGGGTCCCGCCGCCGAGGACCTGGAGCAGCTTGACAGCGCCCGCAACCGCATGGGCCGCCTCGCGGAGCGCGCCCGCTCCCTGCCGGACAACCCCTACACCCGCAGCCCGCGGCCCCCGGCCCCGTGACCGGCCCGCCGGTGCCCGGGCGACGCGCGGCGGGGCGCGGGCACCGGCCGGCCGGCCCGTGCCCGCGCCCCGCCCGTCGCGCGGCCGCCCCGGTCGGGCCGGCCGCGCGCGTGCCTACGCCGACAGACCCCACACCGCGTACGCCAGCGCGTCCGCGTGCCGGTTCAGCGCCGTGTCGTTGATGTTCGACGAGGTGTCGCAGGACGAGTGGTAGCAGGCGTCGAAGGCCCGGCCCGCCGTACCGCCCCACTTCGTCGCCTGCGCGCTGGTCTTGATGTAGTCGGCGCCGCTGAACAGGCCGCCGACCGGGATGCCCACGTTCTTGAAGGGCGCGTGGTCGGAGCGGCCGTCGCCCTCGGTCTCGATCTCCGTGGGGACGCCGATCCCCGTGAAGTAGGTCTTGAAGGTCTTCTCGATCACGGGGTCGTCGTCGTAGACGAAGTAACCCGGGTTCGGCGAGCCGATCATGTCGAAGTTCAGGTAGCCGCTGATCCTCGAACGGTTCGTGCTGGAGAGGCTGTTGACGTAGTAGCGCGAGCCGACCATGCCCAGTTCCTCGGCGCCCCACCAGGCGAACCGGAGATGCTTGGTGGGCTGGTAGTTCGTACGCGCCACGGTGAGCGCCGCCTCCAGCACCGCCGCCGAGCCGGAGCCGTTGTCGTTGATGCCGGGGCCCGCGGTCACGCTGTCCAGGTGGGAGCCGGCCATGACGACCCGGCCGGTGTCGCCGCCGGGCCAGTCGGCGATCAGGTTGTAGCCGGTGCGGCCGCCGGAGCTGAACTGCTGGACGGTCGTGGTGAATCCGGCCGCGTCCAGCTTGGCCTTCACGTAGTCGAGGGACGCCTTGTAGCCGGCGCGGCCGTGCGCGCGGTTGCCGCCGTTGGCGGTGGCGATGGACTGGAGCTGGGAGAGGTGGGCCTTGACGTTGGCCACGGGGAGGTCGGGGGCGGCCACCGCCTCGGGGGCGGGGGCCGCCCCGGCTATGGACCCGCCGACGAGCAGCGTGGCGACGGCGACGACCGAGGCCGCCGAGGCACGCCCGGGAATGGAGAGCTTCATGTGGGGGGCTCCGAATTCCAGGGAGATCCGACGGAGCCGCCACGAGGGGTGCGTGGGGCGTCCGGGGACTCCACGGTGAATGGGGTGCCTGGATGGTGAAGCTGGGACTGACATACCGTCAAGAGCGGTATTCGGTCACGGGCGTTCGTATACCGGAGAGTCCTCGGTGACGGGGGTCGCGGTGACCGCGGTGGCGTCCCTGCGGGCGTGGAGTTCGGCCCGGTCGAGTGCCGAGCGGCGCGCGGTCCGCAGGGCGTCGAAGGTGAGCAGCGACAGCGCGACCCACACCAGCGCGAACCCGGCCCAGCGCTCGGGCGGCATGGCCTCGTGGAAGTACAGGATGCCGAGCAGGAACTGGAAGACGGGCGCCAGGTACTGCAGGAGCCCCAGGGTGGAGAGGGGGACGCGGATCGCGGCGGCGCCGAAGCAGACCAGGGGGATCGCGGTCACCACGCCGGTCGACGCGAGGAGTGCCGCGTGTCCCGCGCCCTGGGCGGCGAAAGTCGAGTCGCCGCGGGCGCTCAGCCACAGCAGGTAGGCGAGGGCCGGCAGGAACTGGATCGCCGTCTCCGCGGCGAGCGACTCGATGCCGCCGAGGTTGACCTTCTTCTTGACCAGGCCGTAGGTCCCGAAGGAGAAGGCGAGGCAGAGGGAGATCCACGGCGGGCGCCCGTAGCCGATGGTCAGGACCAGCACCGCGGCGAGGGCGATGCCGACCGCCGCCCACTGGGCGGGCCGCATCCGCTCCTTGAGGACCAGGACGCCGAGCGCGATGGTGACGAGGGGGTTGATGAAGTAGCCGAGGCTTGCCTCCACCACGTGCCCGGCGTTCACCGCCCAGATGTAGACGCCCCAGTTGACCGTGATGACCGTCGCGGCGACCGTGACGAGGCCCAGCTTGCGGGGCTGGCGCACCAGCTCGCCGAGCCAGGCCCAGCGCCGCATCACCAGCAGCGCGACACCGACCACGGCGAGGGACCACACCATCCGGTGGGCGAGGATCTCGATGGCCCCCGCGGGCTTCAGCAGCGGCCAGAAGAGGGGGACGAGCCCCCACATGCCGTATGCCGCGAAACCGTTGAGCAGGCCTATGCGCTGCTCGCTCCTCGACTGCCCGGCCACCGGCGCCTCCCTCATGCGCGGCTGCCTCCGTGCAGCCTCCCCGACGGTAGCGCCGGGCGCCCCCGTCTGTCATGCCCGTATCGGCATACGGTCATGACAGACGGGGGGCGGGAGGTGGCGCCGGCAGGTCCCGGGACTCGGCGTCAGGCCTTGAGCGCCGCCGCGATCGCGTCCGCGAGCGGGGTGGTCGGGCGGCCGGTCAGCCGGGCGAGGTCGCCGTCCGTACGGGCGAGCAGTCCGCGGGCGATGGCGCCGTCCACGTCCACGAGGACCGCCGCGAACGGCTCGGGGAGCCCGGCGCCGACGAGGATCTCCTGGTGCGCCTCGGCGGGGACGCTGCTGTACCCGATCTCCCGGCCGGTCTGCCGGCTCAGCTCGGCCGCGTACTCCGCGAAGCTCCAGGCGGTGTCGCCGCTGAGTTCGTACGTGCTGTTCTCGTGTCCCTCGCCGGTCAGGACGGCGACCGCGGCGGCCGCGTAGTCGGCGCGGGAGGCCGAGGCGACCCGGCCCTCGCCGGCGCTCTGCACGACGGCGCCGTGCGCCAGGACCGGGGCGAGGTTCTCGGTGTAGTTCTCGTGGTACCAGCCGTTGCGCAGGAAGGCGTACGGCAGGCCGGAGCCGAGGATCGCCCGCTCGGTCGCCTTGTGCTCGTCGGCCAGCCGGAAGTCGGCCTCGGGACCGCCGAGGATGCCCGTGTACGCCAGCAGCGCGACGCCCGCCCCCTTCGCGGCGTCGATGACGGCACGGTGCTGGGCGACGCGGCGCCCGACCTCGCTGCCGGAGATCAGCAGCACCCGGTCGCCCGCGGCGAAGGCGTCCGCCAGGGTCTCGGGGGCGTCGTAGTCGGCGACGCGCAGTTCGACACCGCGGGCGGCCAGGTCGGCGGCCTTCTCCTTGTCGCGGACGACGGCGGCGACCTCGGCGGCCGGGACCTTCTCCAGCAGGCCGTCGATGACGAGGCGGCCGAGGTGGCCGGTGGCTCCGGTGACGACGATGCTCATGCGAACACAACTCCTTGTGGGTGGGGGTCTCCACTCACCATAAGAGCTGCACTAACTAAGCGAAAGTACCCACCTTGAAGTAAGGTACTGGCATGGCCGTACGTACATGGAACACCGACGGCGAGGCGATGTGCCCCTACCGCCTCGTCCTGGAGCACGTCACCAGCCGCTGGGGCGTCCTCGTCCTGATCGCGCTGGCCGAGCGCCCGTACCGCTTCAGCGAGCTGCGCCGGGCCATCGGCCGGGTCAGCGAGAAGATGCTCACGCAGACCCTGCAGACCCTGGAGCGCGACGGTCTGGTGCACCGGGACGCGAAGCCGGTGATCCCGCCGCGCGTGGACTACTCGCTCACCGGCCTCGGCCGCGAGGCCGCCGAGCAGGTGGCGGCCCTCGCCGGCTGGACCGAGCGCCGCATGGACGCCGTCCTCGAAGCCCGGACCGCGTACGACGAGGCCAGGGCCGCGACGGACGAACGGGCCCGGTCCTGAGGGCCACGGGCGGACGAACAAGCCCGGGCCCGACGGCCGGAGGGGCGGACGAGCGAGCCCGCACCTGACGGCCGGAGCAGGGGCACGGGCTTTTACTGACGGCCGGGGCGGCAGACGCACGGGCCCGGACCCGACGGCTGGAGCGGCAGACGGACGGGCCCGGACCTGACGGTCCGGGCCCGGCGCTCTATGCGGGGGCGGGGCGGGTCAGCCGACGACCGTCCAGGTGTCGTTGCCCGCCAGCAGCGCGGACAGGTCGCCCTTGCCGTTCTGCTCGATGGCCGCGTCCAGCTGGTCCGCCATGAGCGTGTCGTAGACCGGCCGGTCCACCGAGCGCAGCACCCCGATCGGGGTGTGGTGCAGGGTGTCCGGATCGGCCAGGCGGGACAGCGCGAAGGCGGTGGTCGGGGACGGCGCGTGCGCGTCGTGGACCAGGATCATCGCCTCGTTCTCCGGCGTCACGGCGACCACCCGGAGGTCGCCGGTGAGCTGGTCGCGGACGACGCCCTTGCCGCCGTCGGCGCCGAAGCGGATCGGCTTGCCGTGCTCCAGGCGGATCACGGCCTCCTCCGCCTGCTGCTTGTCCTTGAGGGCCTCGAAGGCGCCGTCGTTGAAGATGTTGCAGTTCTGGTAGATCTCGACGAGCGCCGTGCCGGGGTGGGCCGCGGCCTGGCGCAGGACGTCGGTGAGGTGCTTGCGGTCCGAGTCGACGGTGCGGGCGACGAAGGAGGCTTCGGCGCCGATCGCCAGGGAGACCGGGTTGAAGGGCGCGTCGAGCGAGCCCATCGGGGTCGACTTGGTGATCTTGCCGACCTCGGAGGTGGGCGAGTACTGGCCCTTGGTGAGCCCGTAGATCCGGTTGTTGAACAGCAGGATCTTGAGGTTCACGTTGCGGCGCAGGGCGTGGATGAGGTGGTTGCCGCCGATGGACAGGGCGTCGCCGTCACCGGTGACGACCCACACGGACAGGTCCCGCCGGCTGGAGGCGAGGCCGGTGGCGATGGCGGGGGCGCGGCCGTGGATGGAGTGCATCCCGTAGGTGTTCATGTAGTACGGGAAACGCGAGGAGCAGCCGATCCCGGAGACGAAGACGATGTTCTCCTTGGCCAGGCCGAGTTCGGGCATGAAGCCCTGCACGGCCGCCAGGATCGCGTAGTCGCCGCAGCCGGGGCACCAGCGCACTTCCTGATCGGACTTGAAGTCCTTCATGGACTGCCTGGCCTCGGCCTTGGGCACGAGGGAGAGCGCCTCGACCGTGCCCGTGCCTTCCGTGGTCGTCTCAGCCATCGATGGCCTCCTTGAGAACCGTGGCGAGCTGTTCGGCCTTGAACGGCATACCGTTGACCTGGTTGTACGAGCGCGCGTCGACCAGGTACTTGGCCCGTACGAGCGTGGCGAGCTGCCCGAGGTTCATCTCGGGGATCACCACCTTCTCGTAACGCCCGAGGACGGTGCCCAGATTCCGGGGGAACGGGTTGAGGTGGCGCAGATGGGCCTGCGCGATGCTCTCGCCGGCCGTGCGCAGCCGCCGTACCGCCGCGGTGATCGGGCCGTAGGTCGAACCCCAGCCTAGGACCAGCGTGCCGGCGCCGTCGGGATCGTCGACGTCGAGGTCCGGGACGTCGATGCCGTCGATCTTGGCCTGCCGGGTGCGGACCATGAAGTCGTGGTTGGCCGGGTCGTAGGAGATGTTGCCCGAGCCGTCCTGCTTCTCGATGCCGCCGATGCGGTGTTCCAGGCCGGGCGTGCCGGGGACGGCCCACGGGCGGGCGAGCGTCTGCGGGTCGCGTTTGTACGGCCAGAAGACCTCGGTGCCGTCGTCCAGGGTGTGGTTCGGGCCCTGGGCGAACTGCACGCGCAGGTCCGGGAGTTCCTCGATGTCGGGGATGCGCCAGGGCTCGCTGCCGTTGGCGAGGTAGCCGTCCGAGAGGAGGAGGACGGGGGTGCGGTAGGTGAGCGCGATCCGGGCGGCCTCGACGGCCGCGTCGAAGCAGTCGGCGGGCGTCTTGGGGGCGACGACCGGGACCGGCGCCTCGCCGTTGCGCCCGTACATCGCCTGGAGCAGGTCCGCCTGCTCGGTCTTGGTCGGCAGGCCCGTGGAGGGCCCGCCGCGCTGGATGTCGATGACCAGCAGCGGCAGCTCCAGGGAGACGGCGAGCCCGATCGTCTCGGACTTCAGCGCCACCCCCGGCCCCGACGTCGTGGTCACCGCCAGCGAACCGCCGAAGGCGGCCCCGAGCGCCGCGCCGATGCCCGCGATCTCGTCCTCGGCCTGGAAGGTCCGCACACCGAAGTTCTTGTGCCGGCTCAGCTCGTGCAGGATGTCCGAGGCCGGCGTGATCGGGTACGAGCCCAGGTAAAGCGGCAGGTCCGCCTGGCGCGAGGCCGCGATCAGCCCGTACGACAGCGCCAGGTTCCCGGAGATGTTCCGGTACGTGCCCGTCGGGAACGCGTGCGCCGCCGGGGCGACCTCGTAGCTGACCGCGAAGTCCTCGGTCGTCTCGCCGAAGTTCCAGCCCGCGTGGTACGCCGCGATGTTGGCCGCGGCGATCTCGGGCTTCTTCGCGAACTTGGTCCTGAGGAACTTCTCGGTGCCCTCGGTGGGCCGGTGGTACATCCAGCTCAGCAGGCCGAGCGCGAACATGTTCTTCGACCGCTCCGCCTCCTTGCGGGACAGGTCGAACTCCTTGAGCGCCTCGACGGTGAGCGTCGTCAGCGGGACGGGGTGGACGCTGTAGCCGTCCAGGGAACCGTCCTCCAGCGGGCTCGTGACGTAGCCGACCTTGGCCATCGCCCGCTTGGTGAACTCGTCGGTGTTGACGATGATCTCCGCGCCGCGCGGCACGTCGGCGATGTTCGCCTTCAGCGCGGCCGGGTTCATCGCGACCAGTACGTTCGGCGCGTCGCCGGGGGTGAGGATGTCGTGGTCGGCGAAGTGCAGCTGGAAGGACGAGACGCCCGGCAGGGTGCCCGCGGGGGCGCGGATCTCGGCCGGGAAGTTCGGCAGGGTGGACAGGTCGTTGCCGAAGGAGGCCGTCTCCGAGGTGAAGCGGTCTCCGGTGAGCTGCATACCGTCACCGGAGTCGCCCGCGAAGCGGATGATGACGCGATCGAGGCGGCGTACGTCCTTCCCGCCCGCCGGTTTGCGCTGCTCTCCTACGACGGCTTCGTCGGCCTGTTCGGTTGGACTGCTGACCTGGCTGGTCACTGAACTGGACCTCCCTCGAGGCGGCTGTCTGGGAACGGTCGTCCCGCCGACCCTCCCAGGATCAACCCTACGTCGGTAAGGGTCGCCTTCCCTCGGCCATTCGCATGATGGTCCCGATCTCGGGACATTCGGACGCGCTGCTGTGCCATGGTGTGCTCGCCCCCCGGCGCTTTACGTGAAGACGTTCCCTGCCGTTCCTCTGTTCTCGTGCTCGGTGCGTGTCGCGGCCACCCGGCTACGTACTGGACACCCGCGGACTCGACGCTCGCTGGACAACTGGCACAGTGTCAGCCACTCAGGAGTTCAGGTAGGTCAGAACGGCCAGAACACGCCGGTGGTCCCCGTCGCTGGGGGACAGCCCCAGCTTCAGGAAGATGTTGCTGACGTGCTTCTCGACGGCACCGTCGCTGACCACGAGCTGCCGCGCGACGGCCGAGTTGGTGCGGCCCTCGGCCATCAGCCCGAGCACCTCCCGCTCCCTCGGCGTGAGCCCCGCGAGCACGTCCTGCTTGCGGCTGCGTCCCAGGAGCTGCGCCACGACCTCCGGGTCCAGCGCGGTGCCCCCGCGGGCCACCCGCACCACCGCGTCCACGAACTCCCGGACCTCGGCCACCCGGTCCTTGAGCAGATAGCCGACCCCGCGACTGGAACCGGCCAGCAGTTCGGTGGCGTACTGCTCCTCCACGTACTGCGACAGCACCAGCACACCGAGTCCCGGATGCTCCTTGCGCAGCTGCACCGCCGCCCGGACGCCCTCGTCGGTGTGCGTCGGCGGCATCCGCACGTCGGCCACGACCACGTCGGGCAGCTCGTCCTGCGCCGCGAACTCGGTGATCGTCTTGATCAGCGCCTCCGCGTCCCCGACGCCCGCGACCACGTCGTGCCCGCGATCGGTCAGCAACCGGGTCAGGCCCTCCCTGAGCAGCACTGAATCCTCGGCGATGACCACCCGCACCCTGTCCTCCACGACCTTCGGCCCCCCACAGCCTTCTCCCGGCACGCGCCGGTTCTCTTCCACCCCGTGCGGACCGCCCGCGTCACTTCCGGGCCCGGTCCGTCCCGCTCGTACGACAGCCCCAGCATTCCAGCATTCCCACCGGCCCGCGCCCGGGCGGCCGAATCCGCACGGGAACGGCGGGACCGGGGACCGGGGACGGGACGACGGGGGCACGGGAGGACGGGAGGGCGGGAGGACGGGAAACGGGGAGCAGGGTCCGCCGTACCCCGTCCGGGCACCTGCCCGGCCCGGCGCCCGCCCGGTGACATGGAGCGGGGTCCACCGTGCCCCGTCCTGGACGGGCCATGGTCCGCCCTGTCCCCGGGACGGGCCGGCCTGCCCGTCCCGGAACGGCGCCCGCCCAGCCCGGTCCCCGGAGGCGACAGACAGCGAGACGACGGCAAGCCCGACGTGACGTCGGGGGTGGCGTGCAGGCCGCGC
>NZ_JBSGZN010000082.1:0-19102 GCF_053611025.1 Streptomyces sp. NPDC054842 | reverse complement strand
CGCTGGCGGGCTGCCGGGCTGGAAGTGCGGCGATGCGGCCTGCGGCGGTCATACCGCTTCCCCGGCTTGTGGTTCCGTTTCCTGCTGGCCGGCCGAGGTCCGGCGCAGGAGGCGTGCCGCGACGATGCCGTCGCTGCCGGCAAGCTCGGCTGGGAGCATGAACGACTCGCCGCTCCGGACGAAGGACAGGCGTGGGAATCAAGGCTTCAGCTAGCGGGCTCGCACGGTTCAGGGCGGTGCGGGAGGTCACGTTGAGCTTGCGCGTCGCGTTCGCCACGTGTTGCTCGACCGTACGGGGCCGACCACGCGGGGCTTGCCGGAGGGTTGGCGGGTACGCGGACGGCCCGGACGCGGACTGTGTCCCAGGTGGCGCTGAGTGCGTCGAAGCGTTCGCCGCAGGCGTCCAGTACGCGTCCTTGACCTTCGGATCGGCGTCGGTGCGGGCGGCGGCGTCCAGCAGGGCGGCGTAGGTGCGCACCAGGAGGGTTGCCTGGCTGGTGCTCGGCGTGAGCAGCCCGATGTAGCGGCGGGATGCCTTGTCCTTGCGTGCCCCAGCTACGGAACGCAGCTCTCACCCCGCGAAGAGGAAGTCGCTCGGCTTGCGGCCTCCGGCCTGACCAACAGGGACATCGCCCATACCCTCCACCTGTCCGTCTGGCGTCTCGACGGGAGAATCAGGAGTCGCGTGCGTCCAGGCCGGCGGGCGGGAACTGGGCCGTGCAGCGGTCGAACGGGGCTCCGGTCTGCTCAGTGGCCCGGCGGATGGTCGCCGTAGAGGCCGCCACCGTGGGCTTGTCCGAGTACGTCCACGGCCGTCTCGTACAAGCCGGTCAACGTCCCCAGCGGGCCACAGATCAGGTGCAGTTCGGGCCCGGCAGCGTGAACGCGATCTGAAAGGGTCGCCACTTGCCTTTCTCGACCTGCCTGCGGTTGGCCCCTTCTGCCCTGCGTGATGCAGGCCGTGCGCGCCCGCTGCTGCGCCATCGCCTGGTTCGCCCAGCGAAAGGCGGCAAAGACATTCGGCTTGCGGTCACCGCCGAGCTAGGCCACACCGCGCCGTATCCGCCCCAACGCCAGGCGGCACAGCTCCGGTTGCCGCGCCGCCGCCTCGTGGGGTGTGCCGGCCAGGGCGCTGGCTTCTTCTTCGCGCGCCTCGGTCCACTCCTGATACCCCTGAAGCAGGCGGGTGAGGGCGGCCACCATGTCCTCTTGTGTGCGCTGGCCCAGGCCGTGCATGGTCAGCGCCCGGTCGTCGATGTGCGGGTTGGAGTCGGTGAGCAGCACGTCGTGCGGGGGCACGAACTCGGTGCGCACCGATGCGATGGCGGCTCGCTTGGGCAGGGGGTGCGCAGCGGCGGCGCCTGCCCGTCCCAGGCGACCGAGGTGCCGTGGCTAATGGCGAACACGGGGGCGTGGCGATGCAGAAGTCGGCTGAGGGCCTGCTCGTCGTCGACCGGGCCGCGGCGGCCGGGGGTGCTCCGCGAAGGGACGGGTGCCCTCCGCGCCGTGGACGCTGACCTTTGGCTGGAAGAAGCAGTAGGCGTCCTGCGAATCGAACTCGCCGGCCGTCAGCGTGTTCACCACCGTCACCGTCACCGTGCCCTCGACAGCCGGGCGCACCAGAGCCCGCCATTCCAGGCCGTCGCACAGCTTGCCCTTGACGGAACCGGGCCATCGCACGTCGAACTCGCCCGGCCCGCACACCGGCACCTCGCGACGCCAGCGCTCCTTTCGCAAGCTCCTCTCGCAAGCTTCTCTCGGGGTCCTGAAGGGCGCCGCCGCCGTCCCCCGGCAGCGGGTGCGGGGCGACGGCTGAGCGGCCTGCGGACGAACAGCGCGCCGATCGGGCCGCGGACGGCGCGTCCGCGGCCCGATCGCCGTGTCACCGTCAGGCCGACGGCCGGCAGGGCGAGCTGAGGTAGCAGGTGCCGCAGGAGGTGTAGCCACCGACCACATGGCAGGTCTGCCGGTAGTAGAAGCTGTTGCGCTGGCTGCAGTAGCAGATCTTCTGGAAGGTGGTGTCCGCCTGGGCCACGGCCTTGGGCACGAGCCTGCCCAGAATCTTGTCGCCCATCGTCCCCATGAATCCCATCACTGCCGTTTCCTTTCGAGTACGCACTGCCGGAAAGAAGCAGATGCGACCGTAGCAACGGCAGATACGGCGCTTCGTACAGTTCGGATACAGCGAGCGGAAGAGACCGGTCCGCAAACCGTTTCCAGCGAACCGCCCGATACACCCATAGACACCCAACTTCCACGCGCATTGCAAAGGGGGCGAACAGGGCGCGACGCACCCCCGGGTTTCCCGCGGGGGCAAGAAGAAATACATTGACAGGCAATACGGCGGGCGGGCACGATCACACCGACCGGCGGAACCCACGGGGGGTGTCTGTGCCTGTTCTGTTGATTGCCGTTGCGTTCCTTGTCGGCCTCGCCGGCGCCGTCCTTGCCGCGCTCCGCATACGCGGCCGATACACCGTGGTCACCGTGGAAGGCACCAGCATGGCGCCGACGCTTTCGCCCGGCGACCGGGTGGTGGTGGAACGCCGCACCGTCGACCAGGTGCGGACCGGGGACATCGTCGTACTGCAGCCCCCGCGAAGGACGGGCGACTACGAACCGCTGAGCGACCGCGCATGGAACATCAAGCGGGCCGCCGCGCTTCCCGGGGACCGTATTCCGGAAGGAATACCGGGAGGCGGAGACCTCACCGAGGTCCCGGACGGGCGGCTGGTGGTGCTCGGCGAAAATCCGGACAGTATTGATTCCCGTCATCGGGGATTTTTCGACGCCGACCGGATCATGGGCGTGGCGGTCCGCCGACTGGGCGGCAGCGCTTTATAAAAATCACATACCGGGGGACAGCCACAAGCATGACCGTCGAGTTCCGGGCCCTCGGCCCGCTGGAAATCGTGGACGGTGGCCAGACCGTCCGTATAGCCGCTGACAAACAGCGCACCATTCTCGCGATGCTGGTCGCCCACCGGGGCGGCGTCGTCTCCGTGCCCGCCCTCGTGGAAGAACTCTGGGGCGGCACCCCGCCCCGGTCGGCGGTGCCCAATCTGCGCACATATGTGATGCAGCTGCGCCGGCTCCTGCCGCCCGCCGCGGACGGCACGCACCCCCGGCTGATCACGTCCCGCTCCGGCTACGCGCTCCGGACGGACGCCGGCGAGACCGACATCGCCCGCTTCGAGGCCCTCGTCGAGCGGGCACGGCAGGCGGCGGCCGGGCACGACCCGGCGGGAGCCACCCGCGCACTGGGCGGCGCCCTGGCACTCTGGCACGGGGCGCCACTGGAGAACGTCGTCAAAGGACCCGCCCTGGAGGGCATCGCGGCGGACCTCACCGAGCGGTACCTGAGCGCGGTCGAGGCACAGGCGGACGTGGAACTCGCGCGCGGTACCGGGAGGGCCGTGATCGACACCCTGCGCCGGGCCGTGCGCCGGCATCCCCTGCGCGAACGGCTGCGCAGCCGCCTGATGCTCGCCCTGCACCACAGCGGCGACACGGTCGGCGCGCTCGCCGCCTTCACCGACGCCCGCGAAACGCTGCGCGACGAACTCGGCCTGGACCCGGGGCCGGAGCTGTGCCGCACCCAACAGGCCGTGCTGCGCCGGGAACCGGATCCGACGTCCGTCCCGGAGGCCACCGCCCTGACGACGGCGCGGCCCGCGCACCCGGCCACCGGTACGGTGCCGCGCCAGCTCCCCCGGGCTCCCGGGCCGTTCGCCGGACGGGCGCACGAGACGTCCCTGGTGCGGGACGCCCTGCGCACCCGGGACGGGACGACCGCCGGGGCGCCGGTCGTGGTGCTGCACGGGCCGGCCGGACGCGGGAAGTCGGCGCTGGCCCTGCACGTCGCCCACCGGGCCGCCGCGGACTACCCCGACGGCCAGCTCTACGTCGATCTCGACAGCCCGCGGGCCGGCTCCGGCCCCCTGACCCCGGTCACCGTGCTGCGCCACTTCCTCCGCTCGCTCGGCATGCCCAGGGCGGACGTGCCGATTGCCCTCTCCGAGGTCTCGGCCTACTACCAGTCCATGGTCGCGGGCCGGCGCGTCCTCGTGGTCGTCGACAACGCCTTCCACCGCGGCCAGGTCCTTCCGCTGCTGCCCGCAGGCCCGGGGTGCGCGGTACTGGTCACGAGCCGAAGCGTCCTGCCCGCGCTGGACGCGGTGCAGGTGCCGGTGGACCCCCTGGACGAAACGGACTCCGTCCGCCTGCTGTCCCTGCTGGCCGGGGACGCGCGCGTCACCGCGGAGCCCCGGGCGGCGCGGGAGATCGCACGGCTCTGCCACGGAAACCCCCTCGCGCTCAGCATCGCGGGGGCCCGCTGCGCCAGCCGCCCGCAGGGGAGCCTCGCCAAACTCGCCGCCCGGCTGCGCGACCCGGCGCGCACCCTCGACGAATTACGGGTCGCCGACCTGACGATGCGCTCGTCGTACGCCAGGAGCTACCGGGAGCTGTCGGCTCACGGCCCCGAACACCGCGCCGCCGCACGGGCGTTCCGCCGGCTGTGCACCCTCGGGGCGTCCTTCAGCGCGACGCGCGCCGCCGAGGCCATCGGCGCCGCCCTGCCGGCCACCGAGCGGGCCCTGGACTGCCTGGTGACCGTCGGGCTGCTCACTCCGGTGGCGCGCGAGGGGTTCCGGATGCCTGATCTCGCGGGCCTGTACGCACGAGAGCTCGCCGCCCGCGACCAGGTCCGCTACAGGGAGGCGGTGCTCAGCCGATCGGCGATATGACCGCGTGCGACGGCTGTGCCGCCGCTGCCCCGGGCCGGTCCGCCACGTCCGGACGAGCCGGTGCGTCCGGGGCCTGCGCTGCATCCGGTACATCCGGTGCGTCCGTAGCCTGCGGTGCGTCCGGGGCGTCCACGGCCTCGGGTGCGTCCGGTGCTTCCGGGGCGCGATAGCCCTCGGCCTGGATGGCGAACAGACGCGCGTACTCGCCCTCCCCGGCCATGAGCTGCTCGTGCGTTCCCCTTTCCACGATCCGGCCGCCCTCCAGCACGACGATCGCGTCCGCCTCGCGGACCGCGCCGAGCCGGTGGGAGACGAGCAGGCTGGTGCGCCCCGCCCGGTGTTCGCGCAGCCGGGCGTGGATCTCCGCCTCCGCCTGGGCGTCCAGGCCGGCACTGGGCTCGTCCAGGATCAGCAGGTCCCGGTCCTCGCGCAGCAGGGTGCGGGCGAGCGCCAGCCGCTGCCACTGGCCGCCGGAGAGCACGACCCCGGACTGCGGGTCGTCCTCGGCCTGGTCGGCGAATATGCGGCTGAGCATGGTGTCGTAGCCGCGGGGCAGCCGCTCCACGGTGGCGTCGGCATCGGCGAGCCGGGCGGCCTCGCGCAGTCGCGGGCGGTCGTCGAGCGCCTGGAGTTCCCCGACGCCGATGTTCTCCGCCGCCGTCAGGTCGTAACACATGTAGTCCTGGAACAACACGCCCATACGACGGCGCAGTTCGGCCGGCGGCACGTCGCGGATGTCCACTCCGTCCCAGTAGATCGCCCCTTGGGTCGGATCGTAGAAACGGCAGAGCAGTTTGATCAGGGTGCTTTTCCCCGCGCCGTTCAGCCCGACGAGGGCCACCGCGGTTCCGTGCGGGACGGTCAGGTCGACGCCCCGGAGAATCCACGGATGGTCCTCGGCGTACCGGAACCAGACGCCGCGCAGTTCGATGCCCCGGCGCAGGGCCGGCAGTCGCCCCGAAGGGTCCGCCGACGGCAGGTCGTCGGGGAGCGACATCACCTTGTCGTGGTACCCGAAGACGAGCAGCGCCTCGTGCGCCATCGCGACGTTGTCCACCAGACCGGTCAGGGCGGCCTGGGTACCGGCCACGGCGGCGACGAACGCCGTCACGTCGCCCACGCTCAGGGCCCCGGTCGTGGCGGCCCGCACCGCCCACACGAGTCCCAGTCCCGCGACCACCGTGGACAGCAGCGCGAGGAGGGACTGCGTCCGCGCCTCCTGGCGGTCGAGCCGCTGTTCGCCCTCCTGCCGGATCGCGAGCTCCTTGAGCATGCGCCCCTTGAGGAAGTCGCCGAGGCCGAACAGCCGGCTCTCCATCGCGCTGCGGACGTCGGTGAGAAGCAGCGAGTAGAAGACCTGGCGGCGGACCGCGGGGGAGACTCCCGCGAGCATGCCGACCCTGCGCCGGGACAGGGAGAGCCGCGCGAGGAGCGCGGGGACGGCGGCCACCGTGACGAGTGCGGCCATCGACGGGCTCAGCAGCGCCAGCGTCCCGAGCAGGCTCACGAGCGTGATGACGTTGCGCGCGGTGTCGAACAGGCCCGTGGTGACGGGGCCGAGCCCGCCCCCGGACGCCTGCATGGCCATGTTGAGGTCGTTACGGAACCCGGGGTTCTCGAACCGGGACAGCCCCTGCAGCCGGTTGACGGCGCCGTACAGGCGGTCCTGCATCAAGCGGTCCAGCCGGCGGCCCAGTTCGTTCTGCAGGTAACCGCTCAGGTGCGGCAGCACACCGGCCGCGAGGCCCACGCCGGCCAGGCCCGCCGCCAACTCCAGCACGTGTTCCGGTCGTCCGCCGGCCAGGTCGTCCACGACGAGTTTCGTCAGCCATGCCGTGGCGGTGGGCAGCAGGCCGAGGACGACGGTGACGAGCGAGTACGCCAGCGCGTGCCACGGTCCCGCCCGCCAGCACATCGACCAGGCGACCTGGAGGTGCCGCACGGCCGGCCTCGGCCCCGCCGTGACCGCCCGCCCGGTGGGCCCGGCCTGCGGTCCCTTCTCCACGCTCACGCCGCCGGGGCCGGCTCGGGCAGCTCGGCCAGCTCGGCCAGCTCGGTGGACGCCTGCACCACGGAGCCCTCCCCGTCGACCAGGACGAAGGTGGGGAAGGCCTGGATGCCCATGTCGTCGGCCACGGCGTGGGCGTCCTCACCCCGGATCACCGCCGCGTCCGGACCCACCGCGGCGACCAGCTCGTCGGCGCGCGCCCCGTCGCCCGACACCACCGCCAGCGCCCCGTACCGGCGGGCCCGGACGGCGAACTTCGGCGCGTGGTCGTGGCAGGTGTCGCACTGCGCGTCGAAGAAGGCCACGAGGGTGGCGCCGGATGCCCGGGCGGCTTCCGGAAGCCGGTGGCCCACCAGCATGCCCGGGTCGTACGAGGAGAAGCCGGGCCGACCAGCCAGCCGTTCGAGTTCCGCGGTGTGCTCGCGCAGCCGGCGCAGCACCGCGAAGGTGAGGAGCAGGTCGAACAGGCACAGCACACCGACCAGGACGACGGCGGCAATCAGAAAAGGCATGAAGGGGACCTCACTTGTGGACGGCGCGTGGACGGGCGGTGACCGGGGCGGGCCGGCCGGTTCGCAAGAGGGCGGCCAGGTCGTCGAGCCGGGCGACCAGCAGGGCCGCGACGATCGCCGCGACCGCCGCGACCGCGCCGCCGCCGGCGTGAGCCGGCCATCCGGCGGCGGGCAGCGCGGTCATCACCGCGAAGCCGGCCGCGCCCGTTCCGGCCAGGATCAGGTTGCGGACCACGTGCAGCGGTCCCAGCGCAGTGGCCGATGCTCCGAAGCAACGGCACGGGGCGCGGCGTCCGCCGCGCAGTGCCACCACGATGCCCGCGGTGAAGGCGAGCAGCAGGAGCACCGCGGCCGCCAGCCCCAGGGGCGCCGTTCGCGGGGGCACGAGCAGCAGAAGTACCGCGACTTCTCCGGCGATCACCGCAGCGGCCGCCGCCCTCGACACCTTCCGGGGAAAGAGCCGCAGGTCAGTGATCGACCGGGCGAACGAGGCGAAGGCGGTCCGGCTGCGCACCTTTCCGGCGAGCGCCAGCAGAAAGACACCGAACAAGAGAATCCGGCATGCGAAAGCGACGTAGGTCATGCGCGAAGTCCTTGTATGTGGGGCACGGGAGCGGACGGCCCGGACGCGTGCCGGCGCCGCCCGCCCCGCACTCGTGTTCTGTCAGCAGCCGATGTAGCGGACGTTTTCGCACCTTCCGCACGAGGACCGTCCGCCCACCACGTGACACAGGCGGTAGATCTTGCGCCAGTCGGCGGTGCAGTAGCAGTACTCCCACCAGCTGGTGTCCGCGGACGCGGACGCCTTCGGCACGAAACGCTCGAGCACCCGGTCGGCGACCTTGCTCAATGACGGCATCATGAGTTCCCCTCCTCCTTTCGGCAGACGGTACGCACGCGCCATAGACCGGCCCGTACAGCGGACATACAGCGGCCCGCTGGGCCCGCGCCGGTACGGGAGTCCGGGGCGGGGCCCCGGGACCGGCTCCTCAGCAAGACGGCACCGCGCGGCACAGCGAGCCGGGGGTGTGGTCAGCCGATGGAGAAATCGGCGAACTCCACGTCAGCGAAGGCGATCCCGAGACCGTGGGCACGACGGCCTCCGTCCCGGAAGTAGGCATGGCCCAAAGCTCGGGCGAGGATCACCATCTGCTGCTGCTGCTGCTCGCCTCGGTGAGGGGGAAGGCCGAGGGGCGGCGGACTTGCTGACGGGAGCGGGGGCTGGGGCCTCGGCGTCCAGCGCGGCGAACAGTTCTCGAGCGACCTCCCCGGACAGGCGCTGGGTGATACGCCGCACCCGCGGGTCGTCCGAGGGCCCGGCCGCGTCGGCGAATCCGAACCGCGCCCTGGTATGCAGGACGAAGCCTTCCGCTTCGGCCAGGGTCTGTCGCCGGGCCCGTACCCGAGGTTGCCACCTGGCCGAGACCGCCTCTTCGCTCACCTGGATCTGCGCGGGCCTCGGCGAACGCCGCGCTCCGGGCTTCTTCGTCACCCACCGCTGCACGGTGCGCTGCGACACCTCCAGTACGGCGGCCACCTGCCCGGTGGAGCCCTGGTGCGCGGCGAGCAGGAACCGCAAGCGGGTCTCGGTGTCCGGGGGAACGGGCCGGGTGCGCAGCGCGCGCTCTAACCCCTGCGCTATCTCTCCCACGTCCATCTCCCTTGATCGGCCTGCGGGGCTCCTCCCACGGCCCGTGGTGTCAGGTCTCGCACACCCGGCGACTCCTGCCCGCCGGTTTCGGTGTCTTCGTGACAGCGCCGGCCGCCGTCGGCTACGACACCCGGACACGGCGAGGCGATCTCGGTGAGGGGAAGGCCGAGGGGCGGCGGACTTGCTGACGGGAGCGAGGGCTGGGGCCGTCAGGCGGACGCTGGCCCCGGTTCTTCCCGGCAGGCAGCTCCGTACCCTCCTGTCCCGGGACGGCAGCGCCCGCGCCCCCGTTTTCCCGCCGGGGCGGGCAGTTGCGCCAGTGCCAGCCGGAGCGCGGCGCCTTCGCTTCCAGCCCGTGCCGGTTCGCGATGCGGCAGATCCGTGATGAGGTCGTCTGGCACCGGAATCCGATGGTGCGTTGTCGCTGCTTCGCCCAAGTATCCCTTGGGGCCCATCCCGTTGTGGCCGGCGAGGATCGGGTGCCCGCCGCTGTCGTGTGCGCGTCGGCGCGGGCCTCGTGACGCCGGGCAGCGATGCATTCAGGCGGTGTCGGCGGATGGCCGGCTCCCGCGTCAGCGGTGTGCTCGCATCGTGGCGGCGGGGAATGGACAGCCGGCTGCGGTGCACGCCGCCGACCGGGTCTCGACGCGGCGACCCCTTTTGCCCGTCATCGACACTGCGCTTGTGGCGGCTGCGGGCAAAACATTTGAGGCTCCCTGCTTGCCGGCAGGGAGCCTCAGAGCCGCTGGCGTCCAGGTCAGTAGACAACGAGCTGGCAGTGCGCCACGCGTTGGTGGCGACACCCATACAACGATCGCAGACGTTGTTCGGCTAGGCAAACGGACACTTCAAAAACAACCCTGAACAGCTGCGCTGATCGCACTGCTGTGAACTGCAGTGACTGGACCGTACTTGTTGAAGATCATGACACTTGTTCAGTCCTTGCGACTTGTTCACTGCACGCTGGGGACGACTATGCCGTGTGTTCAGCAACGCTGTTCGGGCTGCGGAGTTGTTGATGAACACGGTTGCACGCCGACTGCGGGAACTCTGGCCGCACCCCGTTGAGTTCTCCCTCCCACAGGCACTGCACAGCCCCAGCAGAGCCCGTCGAGGCCCCGCTCGGGCCGGCCCCGCCGACCGCCCGCGTGCACGACGAAGTGAGCGCGGCACCGAGCGAGCGCTGCGGTATCCCCTGCGAGTGAGGAACGAGAAGGACCTGGCGTGAACGACGACGGCGTCGCAGCCCAATGCGCAAGCAGCAAGCACCTGGAGTATCTCCGGGACGAGCTCCACAGCCTGGCCCAGCAAGCCGGACTCAACGTTGGTGAGCTCGCAGCACAGGTCAACAAGTCTCCCGCGACGGTCCGCCGCTGGCTGCGCGAGCCGGACCTGCGGTCGGCGCAGAGGATCGGTCTGCTCGTGCAGGTGTGCCTGGACCGGCTGCACCGCGGCGGCCAGCAGAGCAGCCCACCGCACCTGGGAGAGGCGCCATGGTGGCGCGCACAGCTGCAGACGCTCCACATGATGATCCTGTTCGGCGCATGCGCCGCGGAACCGCCGCCCGCCGCTCCTATACATACGCGGCTGCTCGTCAAGGTGGTCACCCCGATCGTGCGTCAGGTCCCGGTCGTCACGAGCGTGATGGCAATGATGCTGTTCACCTACGCCCTCGTCGCCGTCACGGTCGGCCCTGATGTCTCCGTCCGCCGACCGTCCTCCAGCACGGTCGCGCCCTCCGAGCCTTCCGAGGATCCCGAGCGCCGTCGAAGCGATTCCGATCAGGACGTCGATGCCCGCCGAACACCGCCTGCCGCCGACCGGACCGGCCGCCTTCCGTTGGCCGAGAAGTCCCCGCAGCCTGCCTCTCCCAACCTCTCCGACAGCCCCGCCGCCTGCCGTTCCCTCTTCGCTGAGTACGACGACGGCCTCGTCGTACTGGTGCTGTGTCCCGGAAAGGGAGTGGTCGTGTTCTGCTTGGCGACCCTGCCGGACCGGCCTGCCCGGCGCCCGCAGGAAGAGGCCCAGGCCCTCGCACGATGCGGAATCTGATCCGGGGACACCCCTGCCCCTCGAGAACTCGGTCCCGCTCGGCGGCAAGACGCCGACGGACCAGTGCGTCGGCGACCTGCCTGTCCCCTCGGCCCAGGTGCTCGCCGCGGCAGCCCTGAGGACCGCCGCAGCACCCAGGGGACATGCCGCCGAGCACGTGCCGATGCGCACACGCCCCAGACCGCCTGGCCAGGGTTGCCGAGCACCGGTACCGAGGGGGGCGAGCCGCCTGCCCCCGCCCAGCGCACGCCCGCACGCCGCCCCTTCCACGGATACCGCCCCCACACCATGGCGGCGTCCGTCTGCCTCCGCAGCAGCTCGGCACGCACCGCGCCCAGCCTCACCCCCGGCCGGCGTCTAACGCCGCGTCACCGCTCGCGGATGGCAATGCCGTTCGAGTCGACTCACTCATTCGTCGTACAACGGCGTCCACGAGGTGACGATCAACTTCCGCCAGCCCAGGACAAGTTCGCGAATAAACGGTCGGTCTGCGCCCAACTGCGGTGGCGTACCAGGCCGTAAACCTCGAAGTCGGACAGCAAGTGGCCAACGTCCATAGTCGAGCGCCCGCACCGTGGTGCAGACTGATACGCGAGCCTTCGAACGTCGGGGGCGCCCTTTGCCGAGGGTGCCCTGTGTGACCGGTGATCGCTGGTGAAGTCCAGGTCGGTGAAGGGGCCTGCGCTCAGGCGCAGGCCCCGGATCCTCAACTCTGCCTACGCGCAGATACGTAGACAAGGAAGCACATGTTCAAGCGGATCTTCCGCCGTCGGCGCTCGGCGTCGGCCAGCCCCCTGCGGCGCGTACTGCACGGCACGGCCGTGTCCCTGTCCAGCGCCGCCCTCGGCTACGGCACGACGTTCATCCCGGGAGTGGACGCGCCCGGCGCCGCAGGCCTCGGCCTCGGTGCCCTGCCTGTAGTGCTCGCGTTCTTTCCCGTGCCCCCGCGCGACGGCTCCGACACCACCGTCGAACACCAGGAGTCCCGGAGCGACGCCCACAGCACCGATCCTGAGCAGCCGGCCGAAGACGACCTCATCCCCTCGGATCTCTCCACCCACGCCGCCGCCCAGGACGCCGCGGACACCGCCGGCTCCCCGTGCGACACCGCCGGCACGGCCGGCCTCGGGGACACGCCGCCCGGCGACCCGGCGCCGCCGCAGCCGGACGAGGACATCGTGGTGTGGGAGCCCCGCTTCGAGATCAGGCCGCGCGTCACCGTCCATCCGGTCACCTTCGAGCAGGCCGCCCAGGCCGGCTCCTCGACCCCGCCCGCCGACCCCGGCGAGCCGCGCGTCGAGCCCGGCAAGGCGAGCTGACAAGGGGTCATTGTCGTGAACCCGGCACAGGGACGTCCGCTCAAGCCGCTGTCGGCAGAGACGGACCCCCGCATCGCCGCCGTGGCGGAGGCCCTCAGGGACCTCCGCCTTCGGGCGGGATTGTCACTGCGCCAGCTCGCCGTGAAGTGCAACTACTCGCCCGCCACCCTGTCCATCGCCGCATCAGGCAAGTCCCTGCCGCGCTGGGAGGTCGTCGAGGCGTACGTGCGGGGATGCAGCAGCGACGAAGACGAACAGACCCGCATCCGGAACCTGTGGAATCAGGCCCACGCCATCCACGGAGCCGCCCGCCGGGCCCCGAACCCCGCTCCCAACGGAGCGAACAGCCGCCGAGACGGGGCCCGGCGCGCGGCCCACGAAGCCACAGCTCATGAACCGGACAACCGGCGCGCCTGGCGCACGCCCAGGTCTGGACCCTCCTTCGCGGACACCGTGACCCAGCCCGACCGCGACCGCGGCCCGGCGCCCGATGCATCCGCCTCGCCCCGCACCCCTGCGCCCCCAGCCCGACGCGCCAGCGCCCCCCAGGCGACCGTCCGCCTGCGCGACCCTGGCGACTCCCTCCCCAAGCTGGTCCAACAAGCACACCTGATCAGCAACAACTCGGCCTACACCGCCCTCGACCTTTGCAGCACCCCCCAGCACTTCATCGAACTCCTGGAGCGTCTGCGCCACACCAGCGGACTCTCCCTCCGGGAACTCAGCGACCGCTGCAAGCGCTACGGCTATCCCGTCTCCAAAAGCACCCTGCACGACCTGCTCAAAGGCCAAGAACTCCCCAGCACCGACCTGCTCCACGCCTTCCTCCACTCCTGCGGATGCGAGGCAGACGACTGGATGGCCTGGCACCAGACCCGAACCCGACTCAAGATCGCTCAACTGCTCACCCGGACCAACCAGCCACTAGACCTGCTGTGCCGTGACCGCTTCACACGCACAGCCGCTCTGACTCTCCTCACGCTCGTCCTGCTCATCGCTCAGGTGACAGTGACCCTGACGCTGACCAAGTGACTCCTCGGCGGCGGTGAGCCTCAGCGCAGCGGAGCGCCCGTCGCCGACGGAAGCGTGAGGGGCCACCCGTCCCGCAAACGATCCTGGGCCCGCGGCCGGCGCCAGGTCAGTAGTCGAGGTCGAGGTAGTCGATGTCGTTGAGGGTGACGTCGGAGAGCCCTGCGGCGCGGGCTCCGCCGTCCTGGAAGTAGATCTCTTTGAAGCCCTCGGCGATGATCTGGCGCATCTGCTGCTCGCCGGCACCGGCGTTACGGGCGTCGAACAGACGCTGCGCGTACGCCGGGGGGAGGTGCACCGTCAAGCGACGCAAGCGCCCGTCGTCGGTCGTGCCGATGGGCGCGGTGTACCCGAACCGGGCCCTGGTCTCGACCGTGATCCCGCCCGTTGTGGCGGCCTGCTGCTGCCGGCGCTTACGGACCTGGGGCTGCCACCGTTGCCGTACCGCATCGTCGATCTTGGTGGCGACGTCGAGGCGGGCGTGTTTGCGGGCGCCGCGCCGGTAGCGGTTGACGGAGTCGGCGGTGACGCCGATTTCTCGTGCGACGGCTTTCGCGCTGCCCAACTGCCGGATCAGGTAGCCGATCTGCCCTCTGAGAGTCTTGGGCGGCTGGCGGGTAAACGCTTCCTGGTCGGCGCGCCTAATGGCCTCGTCGATCTCTCCGGCCACGGCCTACTCTCCTTCGTCGAAGACGGCGTCGCCGCCCTTGATGTGCCGGGCGGGGTTGTAGCCCTGCTCCATGAGGTCGACGGCCCAGAGCATCGACTGGACGCCTTCGAGCTTCGCCAGGCCCGGCGTCGGCCCTAGGCGGAACCCGCCGGGCTGGGGCTTGCCGCTGGCGGCGTAGGGCAGGAAGTCCAGCGGGCTGTCACCAGGCGAGGGATACACGACGCAGTCGGAGAGGACGGCGAGCGGGTACAGACCCGTCATCTGGGCCATGTTGCGCAGCTTGCGGTGCATGTTGATGCGGGCCTTGCTGATGACAGCGGCGCGCATGTCGGGGCGCCAGGTCGGCCGCTGAAGGGCCGGCCACCGCTCACCCTCCTGGTACTTCTTGCCCTGCGGGCGCTCGCGCAACTTGCCGATGCCGCCCTTGACGGTGGCTTTGATGGCGGCGAGGACGGCGGCCAAGGCGGGGTCGGCGTCCTTGTGCTGCTCCATCGCGGCGAGGAAGGCGCGGTCATCGAGGTCCTTGGTGACGCCAAGGTCGGCGAGGGTGTCCACGTAGGCGGTCTTGAGCCGGTCGTGCCACGGGTCCAGGTAGGCGCCGGTCTCACGGCGCAGATACGCCTCAATCGGGGCGACGTTGTAGCCGAGCTCCTGGGCGTAGGCGACGGTGTGCGTCTGGTACCAGGCAGGTCCCGCCGGCCGCTCACCGCCCGGGGTGAACGGGCTGGGCAGGCGCGGGTCCACCTCGACGTGGGACAGATCGACCAGCCAGCTCCCGGGGATCTTCGGGTTGAACGTCGGGGCGTGAAAGTGGTCGGGCGCGCTGAGGCCGACGACCAGGCGGGCCGCGGCGGCGAGGAACGCGGTGTTCAGATCAAGGCCGACCGCGTACGGCAGCGTGCACTCCTCATCCGTCAGCAGGCTGACATCGCGCACCCACTGGTACGCCTCCTCGTTCAGGAACCCGCCGTTCCAGCCACTGTCGACGACGACGGGATGCTCGGGGGTGGCTTCCGGCGGCGCCGGGTCCATCGGCTCCGTCCCCAGCGAGCCGGGGTTGTGACCGGGCACCCAGTTCCCCGTCTGCGGATCCTGCACCGCGCGGGTGGGCGGCCGCAGCGCCGTCATCAGCTCCAGGCCGGACACGGCCGTCGACCCGCGCGGGGTGATGACCCGCTGGGCGTACACGCCCAGGACACGGGCGACGTCAACCGGCTCCATCTCCTTCACACCGGGCCAGGACCGCTCATCGAGCGCGTCCCACGACAGAACCGCCAGCTGCACACACTGCCGCTCACGCCCCTGGACCTTGCGGTAGATCCGCGCCCACGGCCCGAACCCACGCTGGGTGAGCCGCCACTTCGCCTTCACCACCTGCTTGACCACCGGATGATCCTCGGGCAAGCGCAGGGAGCGGCGCTGCTCATGGCCCTCCAAGCGCTCAGGCAGCCCGAGCTTCACGGCGGCCGCGGCGGTGAGCACGATCAACGGGTCGCTGTCCTTGCCGTTGCGGTGCAGACGCGGCGCACCGAGCCCGGACTCGCGCAGCGTCCACTCCACCAGCTCCACCACACTTGTCGCCGAGCAGTCGAGCACGATGCCGTCCACGCCGTACGCGGACCCGTCACCGTCCAGCACAGCGAGCGGGCCATGCGGAAACCGCGGATCGGCTGCCGGCCTCGCAGCCTTCTTAAGGGCCGGGCGCCGCGATGCCGCGGCCGCCCGGGTGGCGGGACGCGCCGGCCCCGCAGCTGGAACCGCGGGAGCCTCTGGGGCATCTGTCGTCTCCACCTCGGACGCGGCCGGTGCGGCAGGCGCTGCCGGCACCGTCCCGGCAGCCGGCACGGCGCCGGGGGACGGATACTTTGCCGCCCACCCGTTCAGCAGCCGCTGGTAGGCATCCAGGCGCGGCGACTTCGGCTCGCTGCGGCCGTTCTCCCAGTTCTTCACCGACTGGGTCGTCGTCTTCAACGCGGTGGCGAGGCGGGCCTGAGTGATGCCGGCAGCCTCACGCAGTCGGGCCCGCTCCGCCGGAGACGGCAGGTGAGGCTCCTCATTCAGTAGAGCGTCGACAGACGCGAACAGCTCTTCCTCAGATGGCATGCCCCGCACCCTTTACTCGAGACCCAACTAAAACTTACCCACAAACTTATCCCATTCCTTAACCTTACGATGCCCAGTCGAGTCCGAGGTCGGCGAGTATGGCGAGTTTGTCGGTGGCGAGTTTGGCGCGCCTGGTCTTCGTGTTGCTGAGAAACACGCCGAGCCGGACCTCGGTCCCATCCGGCAATGTCTCTACATGCCCTCTGGGGACGGTCACAGAGCCGGTGCGGGTCTTGTACTGCGTAAGGGCTGCTACGCCCCTCTCGAAGGCGCTCACGGGCGCCGTGGACGACTCCGCGGACCCGCCCGGCACCGGGGCCGCTGCTGCGGCAAGCGGGGTGACGCCGACGGCCTCCAGACGCTCGCGCTGCCCGCCGGCCAAGGCCTGCCAGACCTCGGGCTTGCGCTGCCGGGCCAACCACTTCCCGATGTCCATGCCGTAGACCGTCAAGCCGGGCAGAACCACGGTCTCACCGGCCTGGCCTTCTTCATCGGCCAGCAGTTCGCGGAGTGCGGTGTAGTGGCGTTGCCAGTCGGCCGGCCATGCCGGCTTCCAGTCCGGGTCTACAGCTTCCAGCGCGGCCTCCCACTCCGGATGCCCGTCCAGTGCACCCTGCCGCCTCAAATTCGCGAGCCACATCCCCAACGGCCGGTCCAGGGCGGAGGCGGAGCGGGGTGCGCACAGCGTCCAGTGCTGCTCGTAGTAGGCCTTGGCGGCTTCCAGGTTCTCTTGGAACCGCTCGTCCGCCACCGACCACACCATGCCGAGTTGTTCGAGTCGGCGGGCGCGCAGGCCGTTCATCTCTCCGGCTGCGTAGGCACGTCGTTGTTCTGCGACCCATTGGCCGAGGGGTGTGGCATCTTCGCGGTGTCCGTAGGGCACGCGGGCGTTCCCGACCCGTTCAACGTACGTCTTGAGTTTCGCCCAGGCGCGGGCCCAGTCCTGGCGCTCGGTGTCGATCACGTTGAAGGACACCCAGTTGGCGACCATGACCGGGTCACGGGGAGCGGCAAAACGGAGCAGCAGGCGGGATTCGTCCTCGCCTTCCTCGGGCGCCGAGCCGATGTTCATGGACGGCTGCGCAACATCCTTCTGAGGCTCCTGCGGAATCGCAAGCAATTCAACGGCCTCTTCATCATGAGCCCGCAGGCCCTCAAGGACTTTCACCAAAGGCCGATACGACCCCGAGGTGAACATGTCCTCCGGCTTTTCTCCCGGCTGGAGAAATACCGGCACGATCAAAGAGGCAAGTTTTCCTTGTCCGGGCTTCTGCCGGAGTGCGCGGCCGATGGCCTGGACGATGTCATGCGGCGCCCCCTTGGGGTCCAGCAGGGCCACGGAGTCCACGGCGCGAATGTCGACGCCCTCGCCCAGGACACGGCAGTTGGACAGGACAGCGCGCCGCGCGGTGGTCCCGAACCCGGCAAGCACGTCCCGTCGGCGTTCGGGGACGTGCTCGCCGCACAGCCAGTCCGCCCAGAACCGCTGCGGGTACTTCTCGGGCTCGTTGGCATGCAGCTTCGCCGCGACACTCTGAAGGCCCTCCGCGTACGCCTGTGCCTCTATCGTCCGGTGGTGGAAGGTGATGCACGTCTGGAGGTTGTGCTGCGCCATGGTGTGCAGGAGTGCGGCTTGGAGGGCTCCGAGGCGCTGCCCACGCACTTCCTCGGTGTGGCGTTCCTCGCCCATCAGCCGCTCGGGCGTGACGACCGGGTCCTGGAGCTCCAGGACGATGATCTGATACCGCGCCAGCAACCCGCGCGAGACGGCCGACGCCAGGCTGAGCTTGTAGAGGACGGGCCCGAAGACCCGCTCGTCGTCCATGGAGGCCGCCATCTCCCGCGGCAGCGGATCCCGCACCCCCTCAGCGACCTCCCGGTTCAGCCGCTCCTCCCAGATCCGCGGCGTCGCCGTCAGATACAGCCGCCGATGCGACGGGATAACGCCCTGGTCGTGGACGCCGGCCCAGGCCTTACCCATCGACCCGGAAGTCCGGTGGGCCTCATCAACCACCGTCAGGTCCATCGGGGCCAACTGCTGCCCATAGGCACCCTCGAATGCCTCCGCCAGGACCCCCAGAGAGGCGTACGTCCCGAAGATGGTCACAGGCCCGGAGCCGTGCCACAGAGCCAGCTGCACCGGGTTCGTGGTGGAGCGCACCTTCAGATTCCACAACTCCGGGTCGTCGGTGAGGCTGCACACCGCAACCGCCGACCCCGCGTGCCCAGCCGCACGCCACGCCTGGACGGTCTGGGTCAGAAGGTCCAGCGTCGGCACCAACACGAGGACACGGCCCTTGGGGACAAGACGCTTTGCCGACGCCGCCGCAATGATGGTCTTTCCCGTCCCGCACGCGGCGTGCACCTGCCCGCGCAGGCCATCAACGGGAATGCCACCCGGCGGGATATCGAGACCGCGCACAATGGCGGCAACGGCCTCGACCTGATGGTCACGCAGTTTCACGGCCATGCCCCAGGGGTCTCCTTCTCGCGGAATACAGCGCGCAATCTGACATGATAGCCCGGCGCGGTGAGTTCGGCTGGGGTATGTGGTGCCTTTTCCCAGACTCTACACAGCCGTGCATCATGGTGCATCAACCGCGCACCATGTTCCCTTCCCAGGGTGATACATGGTTGGCAGGTATGCTGACTAAGTATCGGTGAACGTGTCAGAGCGTTCCGAGGGTGGGGGAGGGGTTCGGGTGGAGCGCAGCGGAACCCGTCACTACAGTGAGGCCGGCACTCCGTCAGACCGACAGCCCGTCAACTCCGTTGTGGAGGTGGTAGCTGGGAATCCCAGACCCTACACAGGCCCGCACGCGATGCACCTCCCCTCGTAGCCAGCCCAGGCAACCGCGCTTGCGCGGGTGCCCACAATTCGCGCTTGCGCGAATTGTATTGCCTTTCGAATTCCGCTTGCGGAATTCAATTCCCGCGCTTGCGCGGGAATTTGGCGGAGCGTCAGCGGAGCCGTTCCCTATGCAGCGCGCCAGCGCTGCATATCCCGCTC
>NZ_JBSGZN010000081.1:0-19337 GCF_053611025.1 Streptomyces sp. NPDC054842 | reverse complement strand
GGTGTACTCCGCCACCACGACAGCGAAGAGGGCCCTGCCGCCGCGCGCCGGCAGGGCCCTCTTCGCCGTGTTCGGCCTCAGTGGTCGGAGTAGCTGAAGTCACCCACGGTCCAGGCGGTGACGTCCTGGATCGCGACGCGGTACATCCCCCCCGTCTCGGGGATCCCCATGCTGCCCTGGAGGATGCGGGCGACATGGAAGTGCAGATGGGTGGGCGCCCCGCCGTCGCCGGGGCGGCCCCGCTCCTCGCTTCCCGTGAAGATGCCGGAGAAGGGGCCCAGCTGGGCCGAGTCCACCAGCACCTCGGCGACCCGCTGTCGCCACACGTCCTCGGGAGCCAGTCGGCCGGTGATGACCGTGCCGCCGGCGACCACGGTCAGGGACATCTGCGTGCTTTTCTCGGCCTCCACCATGGCGGCGATGCCGATGAGCAGTTCGTCAGGGTTCGACATGAGTGCGGATTCTATGCAGCGGCCCGGCCGCGCCCCACCCTGGACCGCGCAGAACGTGCACGCGACAAAAAACCGTGGCCGAGAGCTCTTCAAAATCTACTCTGGCCGGAGTAGACATTGCCGGGCTGCGTGGCTACGATTTCTTGCGTAGTCACAGTCGAGCAGGACCCGGCAGACACGAACTGGCGGGTGGCAGTACCAGTTTTCAGCACGTGAACGATCCAGCGGACGGACGGAGGAGCTGACGCCATCAGGATCGCCCGGGCCCGAGAGGGATGCGGCCCGGGTACCGCAAGACCCCGGAACGGAAGGTGGTCCCCGGTCACGCATCCGCGATCCCCGCAGCTCCGCCCCTCTCCCGGGCCGGACGGCGGAAACAGAAGGTCGGCACTCCAATAGGGCCGGCAGATGGTGTTGAATTTCCTTCGGGGCCCTGGTGCCGTACGGCACCAGGGCCCCTCGAGGCGTTGTACTACGAGGTGAGATGACAGCAGATAACCCGCTCAGCAATCGTCTGGACGACGACGACTATCCCGCGTACACCATGGGACGGGCCGCCGAGATGCTCGGCACGACGCCCGGCTTCCTGCGTGCCATCGGGGAGGCCCGTCTGATCACGCCGCTGCGCTCCGAGGGCGGCCACCGCCGGTACTCGCGCTACCAGCTGCGGATCGCCGCCCGCGCCCGCGAACTGGTCGACCAGGGCACGCCCATCGAGGCCGCCTGCCGCATCGTCATCCTCGAGGACCAGCTCGAGGAGGCACAGCGCATCAACGCCGAGTACCGCCGCGCCGCGGCCGACTCGCCGCACAGCGCACGCTGACCCCGGGGCCGCCGGCCGGCGCGGGCGATTCAGCCGCGGCCGTCGTCCTCGGGGCCACCGGCGTCCACCGTGAACCCGATCACCGCCCCGCCCCCGTCCCGCGGGAAGGCGAAGGGCGCACCGCCGTGGGACGCCGCGACCTCCCGCACGATGGACAGCCCCAGCCCGGAACCCGGACGGCTGCGGGCGTCGGCGGCGCGGTAGAAGCGGTCGAAGACCCGGGTCAGGTCGCCGTCGGCGATCCCCGGCCCCCGGTCCCGCACCTCCACCCGCACCGTGCCGTGCGGGGCACCGGAGTCCCCCGCCCCGTCCCCCGGACCGCCGCCCGCCTCCGCCGGGCGCCCTTCCACCACGATCTCGACCGTCCCCTCGCCGTCCGGATCGAACTTCGCCGCGTTCTCGACCAGGTTCGACAGCGCCCGCTGGAGCGCGGAGGGCCGCCCGGCGACCCGGGTGTCACCGCTCGCGCGGACGGTGACGTCGCGGCCCGTGCGCCGGCGGGCGAGGACCGCCACGTCCTCGGCGGTCTCCGCGAGGTCCAGGGCCCGTACCGGCTCGGTGTCGGACTGGCCCGCCGCCAGCTCCACCAGTTCGTTGACCAGGTCGGTCAGCTCGCGTGACTCCAGGGCCAGGTCGGCGACCAGTTCCTCGCGGGCGCCGGGCGGCAGCTCGTCGATACGGCGGAGCATGGAGATGTTCGTACGCAGCGAGGTCAGCGGCGTACGCAGTTCGTGGCCCGCGTCCTGGACCAGGCGGCGCTGGTCCTCCTCGGAGCGGGCGAGCCGGCCCAGCATGCGGTCGAAGGACCGCCCGAGCCTGGCCACCTCGTCGTGACCGGCGACCGGCACCTGGATGCCGAGCCGCCCGGTGCGCGCCACGTCCTCGGCGGCCCCCGCGAGCCGCACCAGCCGCCGGGTGAGCCGCCGGGCCAGCCACCAGCCGAACACCCCGGCCGCGACCACCACCGCCGACACCAGCAGCACGGTCCGCTGCTGGAGCTCGCGCAGCAGGTCCTCCGTGTCGCTGAACTCCTGGGCGACCTGCACCGCGCCGCGCCCGCCGCCCAGCGCGACGGTGGCCAGCCGGTAGCGGTCGTCGGCGACCTCCACCTCCCGGTCCTCCCGCAGGGTGCCGGCGGCGCTCGCGTCGGCGGCCAGCCGGTCGCCGGGGCCCACGGGCAGCGGCGGGCTGCCCCGGTCGGCGACCGTGCCGCCGGGGCCCAGCACCTGCACGTCCGTGCGGCCGGCCCGGACGAGGTCGTCGCGCGGGCCGTCGTGGTCGGGGTCGGAGGTCGCGAAGTCCGCCACCGTCAGCCGGCCCTGCCGCACCTGCTCGCGCAGGTTCCGGACGACCTGCGTGAACACGGTCTGCTCGTCCACCCGGACCAGCCGGGCGGCGGCGTCGTAGCTGAGGAACCCGACCAGGACGGTGACGACGGCGGCCACGGCCGCGAAGGACACCGTGAAGGTCGCGCGCAGCGACGAGAACGGCCGCCCCCGGGGCCGCCGCGGGGCGCCGCCCGCCACTCAGTCCTCCCTCAGGACGTATCCCACGCCCCGGACCGTGTGGATCGGCGCCGGCGACCCCGGCTCGTCGAGCTTGCGCCGCAGGTAGCCCACGTACACGGCGAGGTTCTTAGAGCCGGGACCGAAGTCGTAGCCCCAGATGCGGTCGTAGATGGTGGCGTGGTCCAGGACGATGCCCGCGTTGCGCACAAGGAGTTCGAGGAGCTCGAACTCGGTGCGGGTCAGCTCCAGCTCGCGGTCCCCGCGCCAGGCGCGGCGCGCCTGCGCGTCGATCCGCAGCCCGGCCGCCGCCACCTGCCCCCTGGGCCCCGCCGGTGCGTCACCGGCGGCACCGGACGCCGCGCCCGCCCCGGACCCGTAAGGGGCCCCGGAGCCGGTGCGGCGCAGCAGGGCACGGAGCCGGGCGAAGACCTCCTCGACGTCGAAGGGCTTGACCACGTAGTCGTCGGCGCCCGCGTCCAGGCCCGCGATGCGGTCCGCCGTCTCGACCAGCGCCGTGAGCATGAGGACCGGCGTGCGGTCGCCCTCGGCGCGCAGCACGCGGCACACCTGGAGGCCGTCGATGCCGGGCATCATCACGTCCAGGACCAGCACGTCCGGGGCCCCGCGGTGGGCCTGCGCCAGGGCGGCCACGCCGTCGGCGACCGCCGTCACCTCGTAGCCCTCCAGCGTCAGCGCGCGTTCCAGGGCATGGCGGATGGCGCGGTCGTCCTCGGCGAGCAGCACGGTGTGGGGCACCCGCCCAGTCTGCCAAGGCCGCGCCCGCCCACCACCCGCCGTGAGCCCGGCGGGCGCTGTTCTTACCGGCCTCTCACCCCGGCCGGTCCGGTGGCTTACCTCGCCGGACCACTGTGGGCGGCCGGTGAGGGTCGGGCGGCCGTACGGGTGCCGCGCAGGGAAGGACAGCGCATGGGCGACAGGACGGGGACGGGCGAGGGGCGTACGCGGGGCGAGGGGCGGCGGCTGCGGATCGTGTTCCTGCTGCACAACGCGTACGCCATCGGGGGCACGGTCCGCACGACGCTGAACCTCGCGTCGGCGCTGGCCGGCCGGCACGACGTGGAGGTCGTCTCCCTGTTCCGCCACCGGGACACCCCGCGCTTCGGCGTCGACCCGCGGATCACGCTCGTACCGCTGGTCGACACCCGCGAGGGCAGCGCGGACCGCCGCGACCCGGCGTTCGCCCGGCCGGCCGAGGACTTCCCGGCGGAGGACCGGCGCCACCCCCAGTACACGCGCCTGCACGACCTGCGGGTCCGCGACCTGCTCGCGCGCGGCGACGCGGACGTGGTCGTCGGCACCCGCCCCGGCCTCAACGTGTACGTCGCCCGCTTCGCCCCGCGCCGGGTCCTGCGCATCGGCCAGGAGCACCTGCGCCACGACGCCCACGGCAAGCGGCTGCGCGCCGTGCTCGCCCGCCACTACCGGAGGCTGGACGCGCTGGTGACGGTGACCGCGGCGGACGCGGAGGTGTACCGGACGCGGATGGCGCTGCCCGGGGTGCGGGTGGAAGCCGTGCCGAACATCGTGCCGGACACGGGGGTGGCGCCGTCGGACGGCTCGGCGAAGGTCATCGCGTCGGCCGGCCGGCTCGTCACGGGGAAGCGGTTCGACCTGCTCCTGGAGGCGTTCTCGGCGGTCGCCGCCGAGGAGCCCGAGTGGCAGCTGCGGATCTACGGCGGCGGGGCCGAACGGGAGCACTTGCGCCGCCTGATCGACGGACTGGGGCTGACCGGGCGGGCCCGGCTGATGGGGCCCGTGACGCCCGTCGAGGCGGAGTTCGCCCGGGCGTCGCTGGTGGTCAGCGCCTCGGACGCGGAGTCGTTCGGGATGACGCTGGCCGAGGCGATGCGGTGCGGGGTGCCGGTGATCAGCACCGACTGCCCGCTCGGTCCCGCCGAGATCGTCACGCACGGCGTGGACGGGCTGCTCGTGCCCGTCGGCGACGCCCGCGCGCTCGCCGACGCCATGCTGGACCTGGTCGCGGACGCGCCGCGGCGCCGCGCGATGGGGCGGGCGGCGCTGAGCAGCGCCCGCCGCTACGACGCCGCCGGGATCGTCGCGCGCTACGAACTCCTCTTCGCCGGACTGCGCGCCACCCGGCACCGGCGGGCCTGGGACCGCGGCCGCGCCCGGATCGCGGGCGCGGCCCGGCGCCGGTTCCGCTCGGCCGGACGCCGGATGCGCGCCCCCTGGACCGAACACCCGGGACGGCCGGGCCGCGCGGGAATCCGGCCCACAACCGGGGAGACCTGAGACGGCCGCCCCCGGAGCCCGGGGCGCACCCGCCACGGGATGCGCCCCGGGCTCCCCGCTACCGGGTGCGCAGCGCGGCGAGCCGCTCCTCGAACGGGATCACGGTCGCGGCCCCTGTCGCGGTCGGCGCCGCGCTCCCGGCCCCCGCCGCGCTCCTGGTCGCCGGCACCGCGTCCGCCTGCCCGGCGGGCTCCGGCACGGCGTCCTGGCGCCCGCCGGTCGCACCCATGAGCCCCGCCAGTTCGCCCGCCGCCCGGTCGATCCGCCCGGCCAGTCCTTCGGCGCCCCAGTCCTCGGAGGCGGCGTAGACCCCGGTGGGGACGACCACGGCCCGCAGATACGTGAAGAGCGGGCGCAGGGCGTGGTCCAGCACCAGCGAGTGCCGGGCCGTGCCGCCGGTCGCCGCGACGAGGACCGGCTTCCCGGCGAGCGCCTCCGGGTCGCCGACGCTCAGCACGTCGAAGAACGACTTGAACAGTCCGCTGTAGGAGGCCGAGAAGACGGGCGTGACGACGATCAGTCCGTCCGCCGCGCTCACCGCCTCGATGGCGGCGCCCAGCTCCCGCCCGGGGAAGCCGTTGGTGAAGTTGTGGGCGATCTCCACGGCCAGGTCCCGCAGTTCGACGAACCGGACCTCGGCCGAGGTCCGCCCGGCGGTCGCGGCGGCCAGCCGGTCGGCCAGCAGCCGCGTGGACGACGGGACGCTCAGTCCCGCCGAGACGACGACGAGCTTCATGCGCTCGGCACCTCCTCCTGGGCGCGGGCCGCGGCGAGACGCGCGGCGTGGGTCGGCGCGTCCGGCACCCCGGCCGGGCGGCCCTTGGCGAACTCCTCGCGGAGCACGGGGACGACCTCCTCGCCGAGCAGGTCGAGCTGCTCCAGGACCGTCTTGAGCGGCAGCCCGGCGTGGTCCATCAGGAACAGCTGGCGCTGGTAGTCGCCCGCGTACTCGCGGAAGGCCAGCGTCTTCTCGATCACCTGCTGCGGCGAGCCGACGGTCAGCGGCGTCTGGTCGGTGAAGTCCTCCAGGGACGGCCCGTGCCCGTACACCGGCGCGTTGTCGAAGTACGGCCGGAACTCCCGTACCGCGTCCTGCGAGTTGTGCCGCATGAACACCTGGCCGCCGAGCCCGACGATCGCCTGTTCCGGCGTGCCGTGCCCGTAGTGCGCGTACCGCTCGCGGTAGAGCTCGACCATCCGCCTGGTGTGGTCGGCCGGCCAGAAGATGTTGTTGTGGAAGAAGCCGTCGCCGTAGTACGCGGCCTGCTCGGCGATCTCCGGGGAGCGGATCGAGCCGTGCCAGACGAACGGCGGGAGGCCGTCCAGCGGGCGCGGGGTCGCGGTGAACGACTGGAGCGGCGTGCGGAACTTGCCCTCCCAGGTCACCACGTCCTCGCGCCACAGGCGGTGCAGCAGCGCGTAGTTCTCGACCGCCAGGTTGATGCCCTGGCGGATGTCCTGCCCGAACCAGGGGTAGACCGGGCCGGTGTTGCCGCGCCCCATCATGAGGTCCATCCGCCCGTCCGCGAGGTGCTGGAGCATCGCGAAGTCCTCGGCGATCTTCACCGGGTCGTTCGTGGTGATCAGCGTGGTGGAGGTGGACAGCACCAGCTTCTCGGTGCGCGCGGCGATGTAGCCGAGCATCGTGGTCGGCGACGAGGGCACGAACGGCGGGTTGTGGTGCTCACCGGTCGCGAAGACGTCCAGGCCGACCTCCTCGGCCTTCTGCGCGATGGCGACCATGGCCTTGATGCGCTCGTGCTCGCTCGGCGTCCGGCCGGTCGTGGGGTCCGGTGTGACGTCGCCGACGCTGAAGATCCCGAACTGCATGGTCGCTCACCCTCCACAGGTTGTTTATTATTCAACTATACCGGCAAACGACGAGGCCCCCGCACCTATTCCACGCCCGCGGCGCCGGCCCCGCCCGCTGTCGGTGCCGCGCCCTACGATCGCGCCATGGCCGCCCCACGCCGTGACACCCGCGGCATCGTCGACGCGACGGAGCTGCTGGCCCGCGTCCGCTTCCGCCGCCACGAACCCGCCGAGCCGCTGCGCCCCTACCTGGAGCACTACTGGCTGATCGACTGGGACCTCCCCGAGCCGTACGCCTCGCACGTCGTGCCGCACCCCTCGGTCAACGTCGTCTTCCAGCACTTCGCCGGCCGGGAGCCCTTCGGCGAGGTCTCCGGCATCGGGCTCGGCCTGTTCACGCAGAAGCTGGAGGGGCGCGGGAGGGTCTGCGGGATCCAGTTCAGGCCCGGCGGCTTCCGCCCCTTCGCGCCCGCCCGGTCCCTGACCTCGCTGACGGGCCGGCGGCTCCCGCTGGACGAGGTGTTCCCCACGGCGGAGGGCGCCGCCGAGGCGGTACTCGGCCCGGAGGACGAGCGGGCACGGGTGGCCGCGCTCGACACGTTCCTCCTCAGCGCGGGCCCGCGGCCCGACCCCCGGGCGGACCTCGCCATGGCCCTGGTCGACCGCGTCCGGCGGGACCGCTCGCTTCGCCGGGTCGCGGACCTGGCCCGCACGGAGGGCCTGTCCGTCCGCGCCCTGCAACGCCTGTTCTCCACCCACGTCGGCGTCGGCCCGAAGTGGATCATCCTCCGCTACCGCATCCACGAGGCCCTGGAGCACGCGGAGGCCGCACGGGAGGTCGACTGGGCCGCGCTGGCGGCCGACCTCGGCTACGCCGACCAGGCCCACCTGGTCAGGGACTTCACGGCGACGGTGGGGGTCCCACCGACGGCGTACGCCCGGCGGAGCTGACGGACGAACCCGTCGGCCGGACCGACCGACGCAGGCCGGACCGACCGACACACACCCGGCGGAGCCGACCGGCGTACGTCCGGCGGAGCCGACCGGCGAGCGGGCCGACGCGGTGACGCACGGCGGAGTTCCCCGGCGAGCCGGCGGACGCGGGAGCAGCCCGGCCGTCGGCCGGACCGACCGGCACACACCCGGCGGAGCCGACCGGCGAGCGGGCCGACGCGGCAGGCGCGACGGAGCCTGCCGACGCGGTGACGCACGGCGGAGTCCCCCGGCGACCCGGCCGACACCCGAGCACCTCTGCCCAGCCCCCGTCTCGCCTCGCCCTGCCCTGCCCAGCCCCCGTCTCCCCCCGCTCGGCCCTGCCCCGCCCTGCCCTAAGAGCGGTTGACGCCCACCGCCCCACACACCCCGCACCCGCCCTACGCCCCACGCGCCGAATCCAGTTGACGCCACCAACCCCCATGCCTCACATTTATCTGCGTGACACAGATATTGCGAGACACAGCTAAAGATCCGCACCCTCCCGCCCGCATCCGCTGGGCGATCCTCGCCGTCGTCCTGGCCGCCGACGTCCTCGACCTGCTCGACGCCACGATCACCACCGTCGCCGCCCCGTCCATCGCCCGGGACCTCGGCGGCGGCCCGGCCCTCGTCCAGTGGCTCGGCGCCTCCTACGCCCTCGCGCTCGGCGTCCTGCTCGTCCTCGGCGGACGGCTCGGCGACGCGTACGGGCGCCGCCGCCTCTTCCTCACCGGACTCGCCGGATTCACCGCCGCCTCGGTCGCCTGCGGCCTCGCGACCGGCCCCGGGATGCTCGTGGCCGCCCGTCTCGCCCAGGGCGCCTTCGGCGCGCTCGTCATCCCGCAGGGCTTCGGAATCCTCGGCGCCGTCTGGCCGCGCGACCAGATCGGCAAGGCGTTCAGCCTCTTCGGACCGGTCATGGGACTCTCCGCGGTCGGCGGCCCGGTCCTCGCCGGGTTCCTCGTCGACGCCGACCTCGCCGGGCTCGGCTGGCGGCCGATGTTCCTCATCAACCTGCTGCTGGGCGGCGCCGCCCTCGTGGCCGCCGTCCGCCTGCTGCCCCGTGACACCGGGGACCGCACGGTGACCGTCGACGGACCGGGCTCCGCCCTCCTCGGCGGGGCGATGCTCGGCCTCCTCGGCGGTCTCATCGAGGGCTCGGCCGAGGGCTGGACGCTCGGCCCCGTACTGCTCCTCCTCGCCGGAACCATCCTCTTCGCCGCGTTCTGCCACCGCCAGCGCACCGCCGCCGACCCGCTGATCCGGCCCACGCTGCTGCGCAACCGCGGCTTCACCTCCGGCCTCGTCGTCGGCGCCGTCTTCTTCGCCGCCGTCGCGGGGCTCCTCTACGTCGTCTCCCTCTTCCTGCAACAGGGCCTCGGCCGCTCCCCCACGGGCGCCGCCCTCGGTCTGCTGCCGCTGTCCGCGGGCATCGTCGTCGCGTCCATCGCCTGCTACCGCCTGATCGGCAGGTTCGGACGCCGGCTCGTCCTCGCCGGGCTGCTGATCACCCTGGCCGGGACGTCCTGGCTGCTCGCGCTCGTCGCCGCCCGCGGCACGGACACCGCCGGCTGGGCGCTCGTCCCGCCGCTGCTCGTCGTGGGGCTCGGCATGGGCACCTGCTTCGGCACGGTGTACGACGTCGCGATCGGTGACGTCGCCCCCGAGGAGGCGGGCAGCGCGGGCGGTTCGCTCGGCGCCGTCCAGCAGCTCGCCAACGCGGCCGGGGCGGCGGCCGTCACCGCCGTCTACTTCGGCGCGGACGGCACCCGCGCACACGCCACCGTGGTCAGCCTCGCCGTGGTCGCCGCCGTCACGCTCGCCTGCTGCCCCCTCGTACGGCTGCTGCCGCGCAACGCGCCGGAGCAGCGGCACTGAGCGCTCCTACGGCCCGTCGAGCGCGCCGTCCCTGAGGCGGGCGATCTGCGTGCCCGTGAAATCGACGGTACGGCGCATGTGGCCGATGAGCAGCGCCAGTTCGGTGTCGTCCAGCCCCTCGAAGAGGGTGTACCAGCCCGCGCCCAGCCGGTCCCACATCCGCCCGAACTCCGCGATCCTCTCGGGCACGGTCGCCACGAGGACGCGCCGCCGGTCGACGGCGTCCCGCTCCCGTACGACGTAGCCGGCCCGCTCCAGCCGGTCCACGAGCCGGGTCGCCGAACCGGTGGTCAGCCCCGTCAGCTCCGCGATCCGGCCCGTCGTGACGGGGGCCTCCTCCAGGCTGAGCAGGTTGAGGCACTGAAGGTCCGTGGGGTGCAGCTTCAGGTGGTCGGCGACGGCCTGGTTGAACAGGGCGTACGAGGCCATGTAGCGCCGCGACTCGACCGACAGCTCCGCCATCAGCCGCTCCCGCCCGTCCCCGACCATCGCACCCACCTCCCACGAGACGCACATGCTATGCCCGCCCCCAAGACCCCGACCCCACGCCCCACCACCAACAACCGGCAGCCGCCCCGGCACCGGGGGCCGACCGAGCCCCCGCGCCGCAACCACCCACCACCCGCGGCCGCGATCCGACGGAAGGGGCCGTGCCGGTACATCACATGGCCGTCGGCTACGTGACATAAGCAACCGAGGAACGCTGGTGACGGACGCCGACAACAACTACCGACGGCCGGATGTACCGGCACGGCCCCGACCCACCCACCGGACCGAAAGCGCCCGACGCCCACCGCAGGACACCGCACCGGACAACGCCCCCGGCGCCCACCGCATCGCCCCGCACCCGGACCCTCAGAAGACGTAGGAGTCCCCCGTGTCCAACGCCAGCACCTGTTGGCGGTCGTTCTGGTGGTTGCGGTCCACCGCTCCCCCGCTCCACACCGTGTCGATCACCATCGTCACCTCGGTCGGCGCACCCTTCAGCAGCACCCCCAACCGGATCTCCTCCCCCACCCCGTCCGCCGCCAGCGCCCCCGTCCGGCACATCACCGCCCGGACCCCGGCCCGCGCACACCCCTCCGGCAGCACCTGCCGGTCCGTCAACGGCACCGACCACCGCAACCGCACCGTCGCGTCCTCGACGTCCGCCGGCCCGTGGTTCCGCGGAGTCATCCGCACGTCGACGTGCCCGCCCGCCATCGCCACGTACCCGTGATAGGCCAGGTCGGCCTCCGGCACCCCGCCGGCCGCGGCCCCGCCCCCCACCGCAGCCGTAGCCGTACCCGCAGCCGCAGCCGCAGCCGCAGCCGCAATCGCGGGCCCACCCGAACCCCCGACCACCGACAGCGCCCCCAACGCCAGCACCACCGCGCACACCTCGCGCATCCGACTCTCCTCACCTCGCCCGCGCGCCTCACCTCGGCACCCCCGCATACATCCCACCCGGACCCCCGAACGAGACGCCGCCCATCAGGTGAGCCCGTGGCGGCCCCCAAGGCGGCAACCGACCCCGCCCCCGCCGCCCGCCCACACCCCCCACCTATCCTGGGCGCCAGACCTCACGACACCAACGGACCACCGCACACACCCACACCGCCCAAGCCCCGCACCGCCCAAGCCCCGCACCGCACCGCACCGAGGAGCAGCCGTATGACCCCCGCCGCCGCATCCCGTATCGCCGTCGTCACCGGTGCGAGCAGCGGCATCGGCGCCGCCACGGCACGGCAGCTCGCCGCGGCGGGCCACCGCGTCGTGCTGACCGCCCGCCGCAAGGACCGCATCGAGGCGCTGGCGGAGGAGATCGGCGCGGCCGGCGGCCAGGCGACGGCGTACGCGCTGGACATCACGGACCGGGCCGCGGTCGACGACTTCGCGTCGGCGTTCAAGACGATCGGCGTGCTCGTCAACAACGCGGGCGGCGCCCTCGGCGCGGACCCGGTGGCCAACAGCGACCCCGCGGACTGGCGCCGGATGTACGAGACGAACGTGATCGGCACCCTGAACGTCACCCAGGCTCTGCTGCCGGCGCTCACCGCGAGCGGCGACGGCACGGTCGTGGTGCTCTCCTCGACGGCCGGCCACGGCACGTACGAGGGCGGCGGCGGCTACGTCGCGGCCAAGCACGCGGAGCACGTGCTCGCCGAGACCCTCCGCCTGGAGATCGTCGGCACGCCGGTCCGCGTGATCGAGGTGGCGCCCGGCATGGTGAAGACGGACGAGTTCGCGCTGACGCGGTTCGGCGGGGACGCGGAGAAGGCGGCGAAGGTGTACGCGGGCGTGGCCGAGCCGCTGACCGCGGACGACGTGGCGGAGACCATCACCTGGGCGGTGACCCGGCCCAGCCACGTGAACATCGACCTGCTCGTCGTCCGCCCCCGGGCCCAGGCGTCGAACACGAAGGTCCACCGGGAAGCCTGATGCCGGACGAGCCGCGGCAGACCCCGGGACCGGGCGCACCACACGCCCCCGCCCCGGGGACCCCGCCCGCCCGGGCCCCGCAAGCACCGCCCGCCCAAAGCTCAGGAGCACCGCCCGACCCGGCCCCGGGGACACCGCCCGCCCTGGAACGAGGGGCGTCACCCACCCGGGAACCGGGGGCGTCACCCGCCCCGGAGCCGACGGCGTCGTCCGGCTCCGAGCGGCGGCGCCTGGCCGAGGAGACGAGGAACGAGCGCTACGTCTGGTGGTACCTCGCGTACTTCCTCTTCGGCATCCACATCGTCGCGTTCGTGATGATCTACGCGGTGATGCACGCCAAGTAGGCCGGTCGCGCCCGCAATTGCCGCGCGGCGCGGCCAAGTACCGCTCTACGCTGGCGCGTTGTGAACAGAAACCTACCCTTCGCCCGGCTGCACAACTTCCGCGACCTGGGCGGGTACACCACCGCCGACGGCAGGACGGTACGCCAGGGCCTCCTGTTCCGGGCGGACTCGCTCGGCAAGCTGGCCGGTGACGGAGAGGTGGCCCGCGCGGACCGGGACCGCTTCCTCGCCCTGGGCATCCGCACGGTCGTCGACCTGCGGTACCCGTGGGAGATCGAGGCGAAGGGCCGCGTCCCCGAGCACCCGTCCTTCACGTACCACAACCTGAGCATCGAGCACCGGCCCTACCACCAGCCGTCCCTGCCGGCGTCCGTCGAGCCCGGCCCGTACCTCGCGGAGCGCTACGCGGAGGTCGCCGAGGACGGCACGCGGGAAATCCGCGAGGTGCTCCAACTCATCGCGCAGACGGGCGAGTCGGACGCCCCGCTGGTCTTCCACTGCGCGTCCGGCAAGGACCGCACGGGGCTGGTGGCGGCGCTGGTCCTGTCCCTCCTGGGGGTCCCGGAGGAGACGGTCGTGGAGGACTTCGCCCTCACGGAACACGCGACGGACCGGCTGATCGCGGACTGGCGCGCGGCCAACCCCGGCCGGGAACTGACCTGGCCGGGCTACGGCAGGGCCCCCGCCGAGGTGATGACCCTGTTCCTGGCATCCCTCAACGCCCGCTACGGCTCGGTGCGTTCGTACGCCACCCACACCCTGCACCTGGACCCCGCCGTCACGAAGTCACTCCGGGCGACGCTTCTGGAGTGAGCCTGCGTGTCCTCTCGGGACGGCGCTCGTCACGCCCGTCGAGCCCTCACCTTGGTGAACCGGCACGGACATGGAACACGGTCTCGCCGTAACCCACACGCGTGAACGGATTCGATCACTCGGACAGTGAAAGAACACGCGCTCTATGTTCGTCACACCGGATCCGACCGCCTTCGCCCGGGCTTTCGTCCCGCCCGAGGGCTCAACCGCCAGGAAGGCCGGCTCACTCATGGACGAGCGTGAACCCGACACGCCGGATCGCGCCCTGGCGGACGTCGCGGGCGTCGACACCCCGGCATTCATGGACCTGCGAAACCCTGAGTACGCCTACATGTTCGGCTTCCTCCAGGCCGACGGACACCTCGCCGCGGGCACGGGGCGGAAGGGCAGTCTGACGGTCGAGATCAGTGCCCGTGACGTCGGGATCCTCCGGGAGTTCCAGCGGCTCACTCCCTACAGCAGCAGGATCACCACACGTACGCGTGCGACGAACTTCTCGGCTTCGCACACGTCGGTGACCTGGCATCTGTGTGCGCTGGAGGCGCGGACCCGGCTGACCGCACTCGGTCTGCCCCAAGGCCGTAAGTCGTCGGTCATCAAGCCACCGCGCGTCGAGTTCTCACGGCGTGACTATCTCCGGGGTGTGATCGACGCAGACGGATCGGTGGGCTTCACGGGCCAGGCTCTTCCTTTCGTCTCCCTGACCACCGCCAGCACGGCGATCGGCGCCTACTTGTGCTTCTACGCCAGGAAGCTCACGGGCGCCGAACGGTCGATGAGGCGCAACGCCCGCGACGGCATCTACAACCTCGTCTACACGAAGGAAGCGGCCCAGGAACTGGCAGCCCACCTGTACTACCCGGGATGTCTCGCACTGGACCGCAAGCGGGAGGCCGCCGCGTCCCTCGGCGCCTGGTCCCGCCCCGTCGGCATGCGCGTAGCGCCCGACCGCCGACGCTGGACCGCATCCGAGGACCGGGTGCTGCTGGCGTCGGGTGACGACGTCACGGCAGCGGCGCAGCAGCTCGCCAGGACCGAGAAGAGCTGCGCCATCCGCCTCTGGCGCCTGCGCACCGGCAGGACACCCCCGCCCTCCGACATCCCACCGACCTGACGTGCGAGGCCACCGTTTGCGTGGCCTCGCGACATCAGCCCTTCACACAGATGAACTGCTTCAGCTTCGCCACGACCTCCACGAGGTCGCGCTGCTGCTCCATGACCTGCTCGATCGGCTTGTACGCGCCCGGGATCTCGTCCACGATGCCCGAGTCCTTACGGCACTCCACCCCCCGCGTCTGCTCCTCCAGGTCCTTCGTCGTGAAGCGGCGCTTCGCGGCACTGCGGCTCATGCGCCGACCCGCCCCGTGGGAGGCGGAGTTGAAGGCCTTCTCGTTGCCGAGGCCCTTGACGATGTACGAGCTGGTGCCCATCGAACCGGGAATGATCCCGAACTCCCCGCTTCCGGCGCGGATGGCGCCCTTGCGCGTGACGAGCAGGTCCATACCGTCGTACCGCTCCTCCGCCACGTAGTTGTGGTGGCAGGAGATCTCCCGCTCGAAGGTCGGCTTCGCCTTCTTGAACTCCTTGCGGATGACGTCCTTCAGAAGCGCCATCATGAGCGCGCGGTTGTACTTGGCGTACTCCTGCGCCCAGTAGAGGTCGTTCCGGTAGGCGGCCATCTGCGGGGTGTCGGAGACGAACACGGCCAGGTCGCGATCGACGAGGCCCTGGTTGTGCGGGAGCTTCTGGGCGACACCGATGTGGTGCTCGGCCAGCTCCTTGCCGATGTTGCGCGAACCGGAGTGCAGCATCAGCCAGACCGCGCCCGACTCGTCGAGGCAGGTTTCGATCATGTGGTTGCCCGATCCGAGCGTTCCCATCTGCTTCGTAGCCCGGTCCTGACGGAACTTCACCGCGTCGGCGACCCCGTCGAACCGCCCCCAGAAGTCGTCCCACCCGGCCGTGGCCATGCCGTGGAAGCCGCCGGGCTCCACCGGGGAGTCGTGCATCCCCCGGCCCACCGGAATGGCCTGCTCGATCTTCGAGCGGAGCCTGGAGAGGTCGCCCGGCAGGTCGTTGGCGGTCAGCGAGGTGCGGACCGCGGACATCCCGCAGCCGATGTCGACCCCGACCGCCGCCGGGCACACCGCGTCCCGCATGGCGATGACGGAACCGACCGTCGCGCCCTTGCCGTAGTGCACGTCCGGCATGACGGCGAGGCCCTTGATCCACGGCAGCGTCGCCACGTTCTGCAGCTGGCGCAGCGCGACGTCCTCGACCGACGCCGGGTCGGCCCACATACGGATGGGAACCTTCGCGCCCGGCACTTCCACGTACGACATATCGTCCTCATTCCCCCGGAAAACCAACAGAAGTCATTAATCGCAAAACCGGCGCCAAGATCGACGTATGGGACAACGGACCGGCGTCCACGGCGTTGCGTGCGATACACATTGTTCCCAGCGGCCGCCCCCGGGCGGCAAGCGAATAACCACAGGACACCCGCCCGGGAACGACCCGCGGGCCCCGTCGAGAGGAGTCTGACCGTGCAGCGGAAGGCGTACGTACCGGGCGCCGCCGTGCTCCTCGCGGCACTGCTGGCCGGCTGCACCGGCGGTTCGGACGGCGGTGACACGCCGCCCGACTCGAAGCCGGGCGACTCCACGACGTCGGCCGCGGCGGCCCGTCCCGGCAAGTACCGCACTCTCCCGGAGCCGTGCGGGGCGGTCGGCCAGGACTCCCTCGACGTGCTGCTCCCGGGGATCGAGGAGATCACCGACGAGCGGCAGCGCGAGAACGCGTACGCGGGCGAGGCGACGCTGACGTACGACACGGACCGCAAGGTCGGCTGCCGCTGGAAGGTGGAGTCCGCGGACGCGACGGACCACCTCCTGGTCGACTTCGAGCGGGTGGTGTCCTACGACGGCGGCGTCAGCGACGACAGCAGGGCCGCCACCGTGTACGGCACGCAGGTGGAGGCGGCGGACCTCCCCGAGCCGTCCGGCGCGCAGGCGTCCGGCTCCTCGTCCGAGGACTCCCCGTCGGACGGCGCCTCTTCCAATGACTCCTCGTCGGAGGACTCCGGTTCGGGTGACGAGGACGCCCCGTCGGGTTCCGCCGAGGGCGCGGGCGCCGGCGACGACGTCAGCCCCTCCGGCTCGGCCGGGGCGAGCGGGACCCCGGCCGCCCTCCAGCCCCGTACGCTCGACGGGCTCGGCGACGAGGCGTTCCTCGACGACGAGCTGAGCGCGTCCGGTTCGACGGCCCGGCGGCGCACGGTGACTGTGGTGTTCCGCACGTCCAACGTCATCGTGACGATCCGGTACGAGGAGCAGCCGGCCCGGGTCGGCGTGGTCCCGGACAGCGAGGAAATGCAGGACAGGGCCCGGAATCTGGCCGAGGACCTCGCGGAATCGCTCAACTCGTAGCGGGCCGCGCGGGGCTCGGGGCCCGTCCCGCCGTACTCCGGGAAGCAGGCCGTGGCGCGCGCTCACCGCGTACCGTGGCCCCTCGGACCGGACGGTCGCACGCCCCATGTGCGTCCGCACCACGAGCGTCATGAGTGAAGGAACCATGCACCGACCCGTACAGCGAGCCCCGCGAGACCGGCGAGTACTGCGACTTCCCCGCATCCTTGTGTGCGCCGCCGCCGTCCCGGTGATGCTCGTCGCCGCCGGCTGTTCCTCGGACTCCGGCTCCGGCGACGACGCGAAGAAGAGCGCCGAGCAGAGCGCGAAGGCGTCCCCGAGCGCAACGGCCGAGGCGATCGAGCCGGCCGCGTACGCGAAGTTGCCCGATCCGTGTTCGGTGGTGTCGAAGAAGACGCTGGGCGACCTGGTCCCCGAGGCGAAGAAGTCGGGCAACGAGGGCAAGTCGGACGACCTGTCGATCCGTGGCAACTGCTACTGGGACAGCCTCGACAGCAACGGCGTCAAGGGCTCGCAGTACCGCTGGCTGAACGTGGCGATGCTGCGCTTCGAGTCGGACGCTCGGGGCGGGGGCGACAAGCTCGCGCACGCCTACTACGAGAAGCAGGTCGCGGGCGCGCAGGCGGTGACCGGCGCGAAGAACACGAAGTCCGAGCCGGTGTCCGGGACGGGCGACGAGGCGACGGCCGTGCGGTACGAGCTGAAGAAGAAGGAAGGCTCGTTCAGGCAGCAGACGGTCGTGGCGCGGGTGGAGAACGTCGTCGTCACGGTCGACTTCAACGGTGCGGGTCTCGCCGGTGACAAGGCGCCGGACGCCGGTGACCTGATGAAGGACGCGCGGAAGGCGGCCAAGGAGGCGGTGGCCGCGGTGGCCGCCGCGAACGGGGACGGCGGCGGGGCGAGCGCCTCCCCGTCGAAGTCCGCGTCGAAGTCGCCGTCGAAGTCGGCGTCGAAGGCCCCGGACGAGACGGCGTCGAAGACCCCGTCCAAGTCCGCGAGCAAGGCCGCCGCCAGGAAGAGCTGACGCACCGCGAGGGCCGGGCGGCCGCGGCCGGCGGAGCACTGCTCCGCCGGTCAACTCGCCGCCCGGGCAGGTCAGTCGGAGGGGCCGGGTCCCCGCGCGAGCCGGGTTCCGGCCGGACCGCTCACCCGTCCGGCGTACACATGTGCCACCCTGTTGCGCGCAACAACACGCAAGGGGAGGGGATCACGGAATGGCCGGGCCTGTGCAGCTCACACGGATGCACCGCATTCTCATCGGCGTGGTCGTCGCCGGAGCGGTGGTCATCGCCGGCATCGGCTTCGCCGGTTCGTACGCGGCCGTCCGTGAACTCGCCCTTCAGAAGGGCTTCGGGAACTTCAGTTACGTCTTCCCCATCGGCATCGACGCGGGCATCTGCGTGCTGCTCGCCCTCGACCTGCTGCTGACGTGGATCCGCATCCCCTTCCCGCTGCTGCGCCAGACGGCGTGGCTGCTGACGGCGGCGACGATCGCGTTCAACGGCGCCGCGGCCTGGCCGGACCCGCTGGGCACCGGCATGCACGCGGTCATCCCGATCCTGTTCGTCGTCTCCGTGGAGGCGGCCCGGCACGCGATCGGCCGGATCGCGGACATCACCGCCGACAAGCACATGGAGGGCGTCCGCCTCACCCGCTGGCTGCTCTCCCCGCTGCCGACCTTCCTGCTGTGGCGCCGGATGAAGCTGTGGGAGCTGCGCTCCTACGAGCAGGTCATCAAGCTGGAGCAGGAACGTCTCGTCTACCAGGCCCGCCTGCGCTCCCGCTTCGGCCGCGCCTGGCGCCGCAAGGCCCCCGTCGAGTCGCTGATGCCGCTGCGCCTGGCCCGCTACGGCGTCCCGCTCGCCGAGACCGCGCCCGCGGGCCTCGCCGCAGCCGGCATCGAGCCGGTGCTGCTGCCGCCGGTGCCGCGCCAGCCGGAGCTGGACGCGCCGGCCGCGGACCGCCGGCCCGCGGTCGCGGCGCCCGCGCCCCGGCAGCACGGGCCCGAGGCGGAGCCCCACCGGGGGCCCGGGGGCGGCCGGGACGACGAGGAGCCGGAGTACGGGCCGGAGGAGTTCCGGCCCGAGCCCGAGGAGAGCCCGTGGTTCGCCGCGGCCCCTCCCACGGAGATCGTCTACGAGGGCGGCTACGACCCCACGTACGTCCCCGAGGAGCAGTACGAGCAGTGGTACGAGGAGCAGCAGTCCCAGCGCTACGAGCCCGGCCCCGAGGAGACGGGCAGCTTCCCGATCCCGGCGGGCCCGGGCCGTACCCGTCAGCTGGGTGAGGGCGGCGCCCCGGAGCCGGAGCAGCTGCCGATCCCCGGTCCCCGCGAGGAGCAGTCTCCGCTCGCCGACGAGAAGAGCCGCGAGGAGAGCCTCTACCAGGTGTTCCGGCAGTCGATCATGCCGGGCCAGGGGCTGCCGACGAAGGGCGAGTTCGGCGGCAACGTCGAGGCCACCTACGGCGTGACGCTGACCGACAGCGAGCTGAAGCGCTACATGAGCCGCTTCCAGAACCGTTTCAACACGGAGCTGGAGGAGGACCACATCGCCTAGGCCGTGTCCGCACGGCGGTACGACGAGAGGGGGCGCCCGGTGGTCACCGGG
>NZ_JBSGZN010000080.1:0-19533 GCF_053611025.1 Streptomyces sp. NPDC054842 | reverse complement strand
ATGTGTATAAGAGACAGGTCCTGTCCCGCCGGCGGGACAGGACAAGTCCGCGGGTCGTGTGCGCCTCCACGGGGCCGGAGTGTCTTGAACCGCCGCCGCGCCTGCGTGACCGTGGAGGTGACGACGTGACGGGCGCAGCGTGACAGAGGGGGACGACGTGGGACACGCCGGCATGGACACGGATGTGGTGATCGCGGGCGCCGGGCCCACGGGCCTGATGCTCGCCTGCGAACTGCGGCTGGGCGGTGCCGACGTGGTGGTGGTCGAGCGGCTCGCCGAGCGGTCGGGCGAGTCACGGGCCGGCGGGATCCACTCCCGCACCCTGGAGGTGCTGGACCAGCGGGGCATCCTCGACCGTTTCCTCGCCGAGGGCTCCCTGCAGCCGGTGGGCCACTTCTCCGGCCTCTACCTCGACTTCGACGAGTCCGAGTCCCGGCACCCCTATCCGCTGATGATCCTGCAGTCCGCCATCGAGCGGCTCCTGGAGGAGCGGGCGGAGGAACTCGGCGTACGGGTGCGCCGGTCCTGCGAGGTGGGCGCGCTCCGGCAGGACGAGAGCGGCGTGAGCGCCGAACTGGACACCGCGCACGGGCCCGACACGCTGCGGGCCCGCTATCTGGTGGGCTGCGACGGCGGGCGCAGCACCGTGCGCAAGCTGGCCGGCATCGGTTTCCCGGGCACCGAGGCGACGATGACCGCGCTGATCGGCGACGTGGAACTGCCCGAGCTGCCCGAGGAGTACGTGTGGGTGCGGCGCACTCCCGGCGGTGACTACTCGGCGATCGCCTTCGAGCCGGGCTGGTACCGGGTGATCACGTCCGAGTTCGACCGGGTCGCGGGCCGCGACGAGCCCGCCACCTTCGACCAGTTGCGGGAGTCCCTGGTACGGGTCGCGGGCAGCGACTTCGGGATGCGCAACCCCCGTTGGGTCTCCCGGTTCAGCGACGCCGCACGCCAGGCCGACCGGTACCGGTCGGGCCGGGTGCTGCTCGCGGGCGACGCGGCGCACATCCACTTCCCGGCCGGCGGGCAGGGACTGAACATGGGTGTGCAGGACGCGGTCAACCTCGGCTGGAAGCTCGCCTCGGTGGTGAGCGGTCAGGCCCCGGAAAGCCTGCTGGACACCTATCACGCCGAACGGCACCCCGTCGGGGAGCGCGTGCTGCACAACACGCGGGCGCAGTCGGCGCTGGTGCGGCCCGGCCCGCAGACGGACGCGCTGCGCGAGGTGTTCAGCGCCCTGATGGTGTTCGACGACGTCAACCAGTACCTGCGTCACCTTCTGACGGCGCTGGACCTGCGCTACCCGATGGACAGCGGGCATCCGCTGGCGGGACGCAGGGCGCCGGACGCCGACCTCGATGGGTACGAGGGCGCCGAGGGGGTGCATGAGCTGCTGCACGCCGCCCGCCCCGTCCTGCTGGACCTGCGCGGCAGCACCGAGGTCGCCGTGGCCGCGAAGGGCTGGGCCGACCGTATCGACCTGATCGAGGCGCGCAGCGCGGACGAGCACTGGCCCGTCCCGGCGGTCGGTGACGTGCCCGCTCCCGACGCGCTCCTGATCCGGCCCGACGGCCACGTCGCCTGGGCGGCCGCCGGGGGCGTACCCGACACCTCCGGACTGCGTACGGCGCTGGCCACCTGGTTCGGGCCGCCGCTGCAGGGATGAGACCACCTCCGAGACCGACCGCCGGCCCGGGGCACGGGCGCCGCTCGCCCGGCCCCTACGAAGGGATGCACCGACAGTGACCAGCACGTGGTTCCGACGCTTCGCCACGGCCACGGGACACGGGCCGCGGCTCGTGTGCTTCCCGCACGCGGGGGGCTCCGCGACGGCCTTCAAGGACCTGCCGCACGCCCTGCCGGGGCACGTCGACGTGGTGTCCGTGCAGTACCCCGGGCGCCAGGACCGCTACCGCGAGGAGCCGTTCACCGCCCTCACCGCGCTCGCCGAGGCGGTCGCCGAGGAGCTGGCCGGCGAACTGGCCGCGGGCGGCGCGCGGCCGTACGCCCTGTTCGGTCACAGCATGGGCTCGCTCGTCGCGTTCGAGACCGCGCGGCTGCTCGCCCGGGACGGACTCCCGGGCCCCCAGCGGCTGTTCGTCTCCGGCCGGGGCGCGCCGGACACCCCCAACGACATCCCCTACCACCTCTACGACGACGCCGACGTGCTGGCCGACGTGCGCAGGCTCGGCGGCACCGACCAGGCCATGCTGGAGGACCCCGACATCCTGGAACTGGTGATGCCTGCGCTGCGGGCCGACTACGGGGCCCTCGGCACCTACCAGTGGCAGGCCGGGGAGCCGATCACCGCCCCGGTGACGGCCCTGATCGGGGACAGCGACCCGATGGTGAGCGAGCGGCAGGCCCGGACGTGGGCCGCGCACACCACCGGCGCGTTCGACCTGAAGGTCTTTCCGGGCGGTCACTTCTACCTCTTCGACCACCTCGCGGAGGTCGCCGCCGCCCTCACCGAGGGGCTGCTCACCGGGGCGGCCACGTCCTGACCCGCCCGCCGGGCCGACGGGTACGGAACACACGGCAGGCCCCGCCCACGTTCTTGGCGGGGCCTGCCGGACGTCGGTCGCGACCGTCGCGACGGCCGGTGTGACAGCCGCGGACACTGCCGGTGTGACAGCCGTGGACGCGGCCGGTGGACCGTCGTGGTCAACGGCCGGTGGACAGCCGTAGCCGCGGCCGGTGTGACGGCCCGGTCGCGGCCGGTGGACGGCCGTGCGCGCGGCCGGTGTAACGGCCGTGGCCGCGGTGGCGCTGATACCGCTGTGCGCGCGGACGCGGCCTCCCGCGCCGGGCCGGTCCGAGGGGTCGGGACGCGCGGCCACGGCAACCCCGGGGCACGGCGCTGACCTGGGCTTCAGTGGTTCCGCCACCGTCGGACGACGGTATTCGGGGCGCTCGGAACCCCTGATTCCGCGGCCGGGACGCCGGGCGGCGAGCCCGGTGATCGGGTCGTACAGATTCCGTGGAGATTACGCCACCGAAACTTACCGAGGCGTAAGTAATCTGTCCGCCCTCTTCCCCATGTGCGCGCATTTCCTCGACTGACCTGTGCGTACGGCGCGTCCTCCCGCTCCTCGGCCCCCCTCCCGCCCGCTGCCGGGGTGGGGTAGCTTTCACGGCGCTGTGCCGAGCGCCACAAGGAGCGGGTTTGCGCGAGTTCACCAACCCTCCGCCGGCGTCGCCGCCGCCGGTGGGCGGTCTGGCCGACGTCGTGTTCGACCATGCCTTGGAGGACCCGCTGCGCGTCGCCCTCGGCCGCAAGGACGAGCAGGGGCAGTGGCGTGACGTGACCGCCGCCGAGTTCCGCGACGAGGTGCTGGCCCTCGCCAAGGGACTCCTCGCCCAAGGCGTCCGGTTCGGCGACCGCGTCGCGATCATGTGCCGCACCCGGTACGAGTGGACGCTCTTCGACTACGCGCTGTGGACGGTCGGCGCCCAGGTCGTGCCCGTCTACCCGACCTCGTCAGCCGAGCAGGTCTTCTGGATGCTGCACGACGCGCAGGTCGCGGCCGTCATGGTCGAGCACGAGGACCACGCGATGACGATCGCCACCGTCGTGGACCGGCTGCCGCAGCTGCACAAGCTGTGGCAGCTCGACGCGGGCGCCGTGCAGGAGCTGTACGAGGCCGGCGCGCACCTCGACGACGAGGTGGTGCACCGGCACCGGCGCGCGGTCACCCCCGAGTCGGTCGCCACCGTCATCTACACCTCGGGCACCACCGGCCGTCCCAAGGGCTGCGTGCTCACCCACGCCAACTTCATGTTCGAGGCGGACACCGTCATCGACCGGTGGGAGCCCGTCTTCCACTCCCGGCGAGGCGACGAGGCGGCCACGCTGCTGTTCCTGCCGCTCGCGCACGTCTTCGGTCGGATGGTGCAGGTCGCCGCGGTCCGGGGCCGGGTCAGGTTCGGACACCAGCCGCAGCTCAACGCGGCGGCCCTGCTGCCCGACCTCGCCGCCTTCCGGCCGACCTTCTTCCTCGCGGTGCCGTACATCTTCGAGAAGGTCTTCAACGCGGCCCGCCGCAAGGCGGAGAAGGAGGGCCGGGCGGGCGCCTTCGAGAAGGCCGTCGACATCGCCGTCCGCTACGCCGACGCGATCGAGGCGAAGGCCTGGGGCATCGGCCCGGGCCCGTCCGCCGCCCTGCGGATGCAGCACCAGGTCTTCGACAAGCTCGTGTACGCCAAGGTGCGCGCGGCGATGGGCGGCCGGGTCAGGCACGCCATGTCGGGCGGCTCGGCGATGGACCGCAGGCTCGGCCTGTTCTTCGCCGGTGCCGGCGTCACGATCTACGAGGGCTACGGGCTCACCGAGTCCACGGCGGCGGCCACCGCCAACCCGCCCGAGCGCACCCGGTTCGGCACCGTGGGGCAGGCCATCCCGGGCACCACCGTGCACATCGCGGACGACGGGGAGATCTGGCTGCGGGGCGGCAACGTGTTCCAGGGCTATCTGAACGACACCAAGGCCACCGACGCCACCCTGCACGACGGCTGGCTGGCCACCGGCGACCTCGGCTCCCTCGACGAGGACGGCTATCTGACGATCACCGGCCGCAAGAAGGAGATCCTGGTGACCTCCGGCGGCAAGAGCGTCTCGCCCGGGGTCCTGGAGGAGCGGGTGCGCGACCATCCGCTGGTCGCCCAGTGCATCGTCGTCGGCAACGACCGGCCGTACATCGCCGCGCTCGTCACCCTCGACTCGGAGGCCGTCGAGCACTGGCTCCAGATGCGCGGCAAGCAGCAGATGACCCCGTCGGAGCTGGTGCGCGACGCCGATCTGGAGACCGAGGTGCGGCGCGCGGTGGTCGCCGCCAACACGCTGGTCTCGCAGGCGGAGTCCATCCGTACCTTCCGGATACTGGCCCACCAGTTCACCGAGGAGCAGGGCCTGCTGACGCCTTCCCTCAAGTTGAAGCGGAAGGCCATCGAGAAGGCGTACCTCTCCGAGGTCGAGGCGCTGTACCGGGCCTGACGCGGGCGGGGTGGGTGCCGGGCGGTCCCGGCCCTTCGCCGGAGGACGGCCACCGTTCCCGGGCCTGCTTCCTCCCGTCCGTCGTTCCGCTCCCCGGCTCGGCGGGCGGCGCGCGGGCGGCTCGTACCGTCCCGCACGCCCCGGTGCCACGGGGGCGGCGGCCTCGTACCACCGCGCACGCCCCGGGCCTCGCTCCTACTCCCTGGCGCCGATCGCGTCCGCCGGACGCGCCCGCAGCATGAGGCGCGCGGGGAGCATCGTCCCGGCCACCGTCAGCACCGCCGTGGAGCCGAGCACGGCCACCCAGCCCAGGACCGGCGCCGTCGGCAGCGGTCCGCCGGTCAGCGCCGTCGCGACGAGCGCCAGGGGCGGCACGGACGCCAGGACGCCCACCACGGCGCCGACGGCGACCACCGTCAGGCTCTCCCCGCGCATCATGCCGAGCACCTGCGAACGGGTCGCGCCGGTCAGCCTGAGCAGGGCGAACTCACGCCTGCGGACAAGGGTGTTCATGGCCTGGGTGTTCACGACGGTGATGGCCGTGTAGCCGATGATCAGGCCGACCACCACGTAGTTCACCCAGGCCGTCGCCCGCTGCTCCTCGACCTGGTCGCCCGCCCCGAGGGCGTCGCCGAGGACCGTGCCCGGGTAGTTCTGGGCGAGCGCGGTGAGCCGGCGTCCCGTGTCGGTGGCGCCCGGCGCCGAGCGGACCAGGACGGACTGGTCCACGCCGTCCGTGGTGTGGGACAGCAGCAGGTCGTGGTCGAAGGTGAGGTCGGCGAAACCGGACCCCCTGCCGTAGAGGGCGATCACCTTCCCCTCGAACGCCGTGCCGTCCCCGAGGCGCAGGTGCGCGCGGTCGCCGACGTCCAGCCCCAGCCACGACGCCGCGGTCGTACTGAGGGCCACCGTGTCCGGGGCGAGGGCGGACAGGTCGCCCTCGCGTGCGTCGAGGTCGAGCGTGCCGGCCAGCGCCCGGGGCTCGACGCCCTGCGCGCTCAGCGACACGGTCTCCTGCTCCCCGAGCATCGAGCCCACGCCGACGACCTTGGAGCGCACCACCCCCGTCGCGGCCTTCACGCCGGGCAACTCCGCTGCCTCCCGCGCCAGTTGGGGGGACACGCCGGAGGGTGCGGTCAGGACGCGGTCGGCGACGGTGCCGGAGCGGACCTGCTCGGCCGCCTCGTCCAGCTGCGTGGTCTGGGTGAACACCACCGTCGCCGCGAAGGAGACGGCCAGGACGAGCGGAGTGACGGCGCCGGCCGTCCGGGCCGCCGCGCTGCGGGAGTTGGCCGCGGCGAGCCGGCCGGCGACACCGGTCCGGTGCAGCAGCGGCGTGAGCAGCCGGACCGCGGTGCGGGTGAGCAGCGGGCCGAGCACGGCGACGGTGACGGCGAGGAGCAGCACCAGGGAGTTCGCCAGTCCGACCAGGGTCAGGAAGTCGGCCCGGTACCCGAGACCCAGACCGAGCACGGCCACGGCCAGGACCAGGAGCGCACCGCCGGTGACGGTGCGCCCGCGGCCGAGGCGGGCGGGTTCGACCGCCGCCTCCCCCAGCGCCTCGGTCGGGCGGACGCGGGCCGCCCGCCGGGAGGCGACGAAGCCGGCCGTCACGGCGGTGGCCGTCGTCGCGGCGACGGCGGCCAGGAACGGCAGCGGCCCGATCACGGGCCGGAAGTCCGGCGGCACGATGCCCCGGCCGGCGAACTGCGCACTGAGCCAGTGCACGACGCCCACCCCCAGCGGGCAGCCGAGGACACCCGCGACCAGGCCCGCCGTCGCCGACTCCGCGGCGATCATGCGGTGCAGCTGGCGCGGTGTGGTGCCGATCGCCCGCAGCAGCGCGAGTTCCCGGCGGCGGTGGCGGAGCGCCAGGGAGGTGGTGGCGCACAGCACGAAGACGGCCACCAGCAGGACGTTCCCGCCGATGCCGGTCGCCAGCTCGACCACGTTCGCCGCGCCGACGGCCAGGTCGGTGAACTCGGCCCGGCCGCGGTCGTCACCGGCGTACACGGAGACGGACCGGCCGGTCAGCGCGCGCTCGATCCGCGCGGCGACCCGGGACGGCGGGACACCGGCGGCGGTGACCACCCCGAAGGCGTCCGCCTGGCGGGCGGTGCCGGGGTCCAGCCGGTGCAGCGCGGGGTCGGCGGCGAACAGCACCGACTGGCGCGGGGTCCGGCCGCCGTCCAGGGTGACGAGCCCGGACACGTGGAAGGCGACCGGGGTGCCGGACGTCATGAGCCGTACGGAGGAGCCGGCCCGCAGGCCGCTGCGGGCGGCGAGGTCGGAGTCCAGGACGACCTCGCGGGCGCCGTGCGGCGGGCGGCCCGAGGCGAGGCGGAAGCCGCCGAGCGGCAGGCCGTCCCAGTTGTGCAGCCGGGGCGACGCGCCGTTGCGTCCGCCGACGGTCCGGTCGCCGTCGAGCAGCCGGACCGTGGTGCCCCGGTCCGCCGTCACGGACGCGACGCCGTCCACGGCGGCGAGGTCGTCACCGAGGGAGGCGGGCAGGCGGAGCCGCTCCGACAGCGGCCGGGAGCTGCGGTAGGTGGAGCCGTCGGCGGACTTCACGTCGAGTTCCGCGCGCTGCCGGCCGGCGACGATCAGCGACGCCTTCCCGTAGCGCTCCGGCGGCTGGCCGGACCGCAGGCCGGACTCCAGCAGCACACCACAGGCGCTGACGACGGCCGCGGCCAGCATGAGGGCGATGAAGCTCGCGGCGAAGGCACCCTTGCGGGCGCGCAGGGTCGCGAGGGCGAGGCGCAGCATCAGCGGGTCCTCCGCAGTTCGGACATGGCGTCCCTGACCTGGTCCGCGGTGGGGTGGTCGAGGTGGCGCACCACGCGTCCGGCGGACAGCAGGACGGCGCGGTCGGTGTGCTGGGCCGCCACCGGGTCGTGGGTGACCATGACGACGGTCTGGTGCAGGTCGGTGACCGCCTGGCGGAGGAGGAGCAGGATGTCCTGCGCGGTGTCGGGGTCCAGGGCGCCGGTGGGCTCGTCGGCGAAGACGACCTCGGGCCGGGTGATCAGCGCCCGGGCGATCGCCACCCGCTGCTGCTGTCCTCCGGAGAGTTCGGCGGGCCGGCGGCGCAGCAGGCCGGTGAGGCCGACCCCGTCCGTGACGCTCCGCAGCGAAGCGCTGTCGGCGGCGGTCCCGGCCAGCCTCAGGGGCAGGGTGATGTTCTGCTCGACCGTGAGGGAGGGCAGCAGGTTGAACGCCTGGAAGACGAAGCCGACGCGGGTCCTGCGGTACTCGGTCAGCCGGGTCTCGTCGAGTTCCCCGAGGTCCTGTCCGTTGAGCTGCACGGTGCCGGACGTGGGCCGGTCGAGTCCGGCGGCGCAGTGCAGGAAGGTGCTCTTGCCCGAGCCGGAGGGCCCCATGACGGCCGTGAAGGTCCCGGGGGGTATCCCGGTGCTGACGTCGTCCAGGGCGACGGCCGACGAGTCGCCGTGCCCGTAGCGCTTGGTCACGCGGGTCAGTCGTACGGCGCTGCCGGTCGTCTCGAGGGGGGCGGGCGCCGTTGTCCTGCGGGTGCGTGCTCCGAGCATGGGGTCCTCGCTGGGTGGGGGTGGGTGGTACTCCGAGTCCATCGCCCGGAGAGCGCCGCGGCCTCCGTCCCCGTGTCGAACCGGCGCCTCCGCCGGGCGGCGGAGGGGGGCGGGCGGGCTCGGCCGCCGGGAGGAGGTGCCCCGGGGAGCCGCCCCGGCCGACGGGGGCCGTCTCCTCCTTGGGGAGGGGGTACCAGGGAGGAGCGGGGCGGGGGCGGCTCCACCCTGGGGACGGCCGGCCGGACGGTGCGCCGCCTTAATGTGGAGGCATGAAAGCGATGAGCTCCCCGGCCGGAGGCGGCCTGCCGGCCGCGCTGGCCGACACGGGGCTGGCCGTCCTGGCCGCGGGCGGCTGCCTCGCGCTGCCCGCGCTGATTCCCGCGGACGGTCCCCACCTGCGGTCCCCGGACGCCTGGTGGCTCGTCCTCGTGCTGCTGACGGCGCTGCCGTTCACCGTGCACCGCAGGCTGCCCCTGGCGGGTCTGCTGGTGACGGCGTCGGCGGCGAGCACGCTCCAGGCGCTGGAGTACGTGCCTCATCTCGCGGGACCGGACGGCACGTCGATCGGACCCACGTACCTGGCCGTGGCGACGGCCGTGTTCCTCACCGCCGCGCGCCTCGGCCCCCGGGTCACCACCCTGGTGGCGGCGGTGTTCATCCCGCTCGACTCCCTGCTGGAGGCGCTGCTCGCGCCCGCGGGGCACCGGATCACCGCGTTCCTGACCGTGGCCGTGCTCCTGCTGGCCGCCTGGGCGCTGGGCCGCCTCGCGCGGGCGCGGGCCGCGATCCGGGACGAGGCCGTGGAGCGCGCGGCCGCGCTGGAGCGGGAGCAGGCCGCCAACGCCCGGGCGGCGGTGATGCACGAGCGGGCCCGCATCGCCCGCGAGCTGCACGACATCGTCGCCCACAACGTGAGCCTGATGGTCGTGCAGACGATCGCCGCGGACCGGGTGCAGGACCGCACGCCGGCGAAGGCGCACGAACTGCACGCGGCCGTCGAGCAGACCGGCCGGGCCACCGTCACCGAGCTGCGGCGCCTGCTGGACGTCCTGCGCACCGACGAGGAGGCCGGCGCCGACCCCTCCAAGGAGCCGCCGCAGCCGACCGTCGACGCGCTCCCCTCCCTGATCGAGTCGGTGCGCGCCGCCGGCCTCGACGTCGACTACGGGACGACGGGGTCGGCGGTCCCCCTGCCGGCCGGCACCCATCTGACGGCCTACCGGGTCGTGCAGGAGGCGCTGACGAACACCCTGAAGCACGCCGGCTCCACCCGCGCCCGGGTGCGTCTCGCCTGGGAGGACGGGCCGCGGCGGCTCACCCTGCGGATCTGCGACGACGGCCGGACCGACGCCTCGCCGCCCGTCCGGATCCCCGCGGCGACCGCCCAGGGGACCGGGCACGGGCTGGTCGGCATGCGGGAGCGGATCGCCGCCGTGGGCGGCACCCTGCACACCGGGCTGCGGCCCGGCGGCGGCTTCTGCGTGCACGCCGTACTCGAACTGCAGTGATCCGGCACGGCAGCACCCCGACGGAGGAACCGAACCGTATGCGCCCCATCACCGTTCTGCTGGCCGACGACCAGCCCATGATCCGGACGGGCTTCCGGCTCATCCTGGAGGCCGAGGGGGACATCGAGGTCGTCGCGGAGGCGGCCGACGGCCGGGAAGCCGTCGCCGAGACCGCGCGGCACTCCCCCGACGTCGTCCTCATGGACATCCGGATGCCGCACATGGACGGGGTGGAGGCCACCGGCCTCATCGTCCGCGACAACCCGTCCACCCACGTCATCATCCTCACCACCTTCGACCTGGACGCCCACGTCGTGGACGCGCTGCGGGCCGGGGCGAGCGGCTTCCTGGTGAAGGACGGACCGGCGGACTCCCTGGTGGAGTCGATCCGCACGGTGTCCACCGGCGACGCCGTGCTCGCTCCCCGCGTCACCCGCCGGCTCCTGGACCGCTTCGCCGGCATGCCCTCGGACACGGCGCCCGCGGTGCCGCCGCGGCTCGACGTGCTGACGGCGCGCGAGCTGGACGTGCTGCGCGCCCTGGCCCGGGGGCTGTCGAACGCGGAGATCGGCCAGGACCTCGGTATCGGGGAGACGACCGTGAAGAGCCATGTCGCGCACATCCTGGAGAAGTTCCGGCTGCGCGACCGGGTGCAGGCCGTGGTCCTGGCGTACGACTGCGGGCTGGTGGCCCCTCGTACGGTCCGCCCGGCCGATCCCCGCTGAGCGGCCCGCGCCCGCTCGCCGACGGGCGTTTCGGGCGGGTCGCGTGCCGCGCCCCCACCTCTTCGGAGCCATTTCCGGCCAATATCCGGTTCTCATCGCTCATCCCCGAGCGTTTTGGGCGCTCAGGAATGCATCACGCGCTGTGATCGTTGACGATGGGAGTACCACCCGACGAACTGAAGGATCGAGAGCTCGTGAGCAAGGTCCCCCCGATCATCCTGAACAACGGTGTCGAGATGCCGCAGCTGGGCTTCGGCGTCTGGCAGGTCCCGGACGACGAGGCGGAGCAGGCCGTCACCACGGCGCTGGAGGCCGGGTACCGCAGCATCGACACCGCGGCGATCTACGGCAACGAGGAGGGCACGGGCAAGGCGATCGCCTCCGCCGGCGTCCCGCGTGCGGACCTCTTCGTCACCACCAAGCTCTGGAACAGCGACCAGGGGTACGACTCCACCCTGCGTGCCTTCGACACGTCCCTGGAGAAGCTCGGCCTCGACTACGTGGACCTGTACCTGATCCACTGGCCGCTGCCGTCCCGGGGCACCTACGTCGACACGTACAAGGCCTTCGAGAAGATCCACGCGGACGGCCGCGCCAAGGCCATCGGTGTCTCCAACTTCCTTCCGGAGCACCTGGACAAGCTGATCGGCGAGACGTCCGTCGTCCCGGCCGTCAACCAGATCGAGCTGCACCCGCACCTCCAGCAGGGCGAGTCGCGGGAGTACCACTCCCAGCACGGCATCGCCACGGAGGCCTGGTCCCCGCTCGGCCAGGGCAAGGGCCTGCTGGAGGTCCCGGCGATCGTGGCCATCGCCCGCAAGCACGAGCGCACGCCGGCCCAGATCGTGCTGCGCTGGCACCTCCAGCTCGGCAACGTCGTCATCCCCAAGTCCGTGACCCCGTCGCGCATCCGGGAGAACATCGAGGTCTTCGACTTCGAGCTGGACGCCGAGGACATGGCGGCGATCAGCGCGCTCGACGAGAGCCGCCGCATCGGCCCCGACCCGGCCTCCTTCGACGTCGTCTGAGAGACGGCACGTCCTGACGGACGACGGGACCTCACCCGGCGCCCCGTGAGCGGAACACCTCGGGCGGGCACCCCGGCTTCATCGCCGGGGCGCCCGCCCGCCGCGTTGTCCGGGCACCGGCGGACGGCCACCGGACCGGACGGTCACGCCGTTCACGGAGCGCGACCGGTGTCCGGGCGTCCGGTGCCGTCAGGCCGCCTTCACCCCGACGTGCACGGTCTGCGCCGTCAGCAGGAACAGGTCCGGGCGGTGGTGGACGCTCGCCTGGTCGTCCGGGTCGAGGAGCCGGTCCAGGGTCGCCAGGTCCTCGGCGCCGAGACCGCCGGCGAGGCCCTCCCGGCGGCGGGCCAGCGAGGCGGCGACGTAGGCGCGGCCCTCCTCGGACAGCGGCGCGGGAAGGTCGAGCAGGAAGGTGCGCGTCGCCACGTGCCGCAGGCCCACGGCGGTGAGCAGCGCGGGCCAGTCCTCCGTCTCGGCCACCGCGCCGGGTAGCTCCCCGCGCATCTCCTCGAACCCGTGCTCGTGCACGGCGTCCATCCGTGCTTGCAGTCCCGGGCGGCCGACGCCGATGGCGCGGGGCAGGAAGCGCGGGGCCAGTCCGCCCTCCAGCAGGGCGAGGGTGCCGCCGGGGGCGAGGCTTTCCGCGAATCCGGCGAGGGCGGCCCGCTGGTCGCCCACGTGGTGCAGGGACCGGCTCGCCCACAAGAGGTCGGCCGGGTACTCCAGCTCGCCGAGTCCGTCGGCGAGGTCGGCCCGCAGGGTGCTGAAGCGGTCGGTGAGGCCCCGGTCGGCGGCGCGGGCCCCGGCCCGGTCGAGGAGCGCCCGCGCACTGTCGACGGCGACGACACGCGCGCGCGGGAAGGTCTCGGCGAGCAGGCACGAGATGACCCCGGGGCCGCTGCCCGCGTCCACGACGAGCCCGGGTTCGGGCTGCATCTCCCGCAGCCAGGCGGCGGCGCTCGCGTAGAGGGGCGTGAAGAGTTCCGCCTCCCGCTCCAGCAGGGGCAGCAGCTCGTCGAAGTCCGTCGAGGTGTGGTCGTGGCCGGACGGTCCGGCGTGGTGGTGGGCGTGTGCCAGGTGTGCGCGCGTCTCGTTCGGCATGGGGACAGCGTGCTCCGCCACTCCCGGAAACGGCCAGTCGTGTTGCGCCAACGGCAAAAAACGCGTCGGAGTGGACGAGATGGTGCCGATGCCCGGCAGAGAGGCGGTCCGCCAGGGGCCGGGCCGCGCGGGACACGCGGCCGGCTCCCGGCGGACCCGTTCACCCGGTGACTACAGCGCCGGGTACGCGTTCTTCATGAGCTCCTGGAACTGTGCCGAGAACCAGTGACCCGACACCGGGGCGTTCGGCAGCGCGCCGGACATGTTGTTGTTGTTCCGCGGGTTGCCGGTGTACGTCGGGTCGCACATCCGGTCGAAGCCCTTGCCCTCGTCGTTGTCGATGGCGGTGCTGGAACCGTCGGACTCCCCCGGGGGCTTCATCCACACGTAGGCGTCGATGCCGGCCGCCGGTGCCGCCTGGGGCCGTTCGCCGAGGCCCGCGCCCGCCTGGTTGCACCAGTTGCCGAGATGGATGCGCCGGTCGTAGCGGCCGCCGTTGACGTAGGTGTCCACGCTGGTCGTCGCGCCGGGTCCGGTGGGCCGGGCGGTGCCGCCCCAGCCGTTGCGGGAGGTGTCGATCAGCATGCCGAGCTTGGAGTCGAAGCCGATCGAGACCAGTTGGTTGCGCATGGCCTGCGCGTACGACAGCTCGTCGACGTAGCGGTTCCAGTCGATCCACTTCGACGTGCGGACCGAGGCCCCGTTCACGGTGTCGTTGACCGTGAAGTGGTTCTCCTTGAGGGCGCTGTAGTTGGCGGTGTTGACGATGAAGCCGTGCACGTCGGCGACCGTGGCGCCCTCGGCGGTGGCGGCCTGCTTGAAGAGGTCGGCGGACGGGCCGAAGTTGTCGTCCCAGCCGAGCCAGCCGTGGTGTCCGGCGTCCACGTAGTTGTAGACGTTGGGCACGTCACCGAGCTTGTTCAGCGCGTAGCCGACGCCCTTGATGTAGTTGCCGTTCGCCTTCATGGTGTCGCAGTTGGGGGTGGCGGTGGCCCGCGGCGTGACGTTCGTGACCAGGTTGGGCAGCGAGTCGATCTCGACGGTGGTGACGATCCGCAGTCCCGCGTACTTGCCGTCCTTGAGGATCGCCGCGATCGGGTCGATGTACTGCGTCTTGTACTTGTCGATCTCGGTCGGGCCGAGTTCGCCGTTGGAGGCGAGGGCGGCGCAGTCCCGGCCGGGCAGGTTGTAGATGACCAGCTGGACGACCAGTTCGCCGGAGCCCTTCTGCTTCAGGGCCTCGTCGAGGTGGTCCCGCAGCCCCATGCCGCCGCCGGTTCCCCCGATGGCGGCGATCCGGTCGAGCCAGACACCGGTCGGCTGGTTGGAGATGCGGCTGCCCCCGGGCTCGGCGGCGGCCTTCGCCGCCCACTCCGGGTTCACGTACACCTTGGCACCGGCGTACGGGTTGTCGGCGCGCCCCGACGGCTCGGGACCCGGGCCGGGATCCGTGCCGCCCCCGCCGTCCACGTTGCAGGTGACGCCGTCGAGGGTGAAGGCGGCGGGCAGCGCGTTGCTGCCGCTGTACGAGGCGTTGAAGCCGAAGCTGACCGAACCGCCGTTGGCCAGCGTGCCGTTGTAGCTCTCGTTGGCCGCGGTGACGGCCGTGCCGCTCTGGCTGAGCTTGGCGTTCCAGCCGGAGGTGACCTTCTGGTTGCCGGCGTACGACCACTTCACGGCCCAGGAGGACTTGGCGGCGCTGTGGTTGGTGACCGTCACGGCGGCGGTGAAGCCGGTGTCCCACTGGTTCTGCACCTTGTAGTCGACGGTGCAGGGGACGGCGGCGGGGCCGATGTCCCCGGGGACGGCCGCCAGTGCGGTGCCCGAACCGCCGGCGACCAGGGCGAGTGCCGCCAGTAAAGCTGTTCTTGTACGGCTCATGTGCGGGTTCCTATCCGTTGAGGGAGCGCAGGTGGTCGCGCAGCCCGGTGCCGTAGGACGTGGGTGTCCCGTCGTAGTCGGTGATCAGGGAGGGGCCGGAGGAGCAGTCCCAGGTGTTCCAGGTCCAGCCCAGGTAGGACTGGCCCCGCGCGTCGAACCAGGCCATGACACGGTCGACGAAGGAGTGGGCGCAGGTGTTCTCGCCGATCTCGCCCGCCACGAGCGGGACCCGCTCGGCGACGGGGGCGAGCGTGGTGTTCCAGCAGCTCTCGCTCGCGCAGGAGTTGAAGTTGTAGACGTGCCAGGCCGCGGCGAGATTGCCCGCCGGGTCGCTCGGCCGGTACGTCAGCCACTGGCTCAGGTCGTTCGCGTACGCGAGACCGCCGGCCAGGATGAGGTTCCTGGCGCCGGTGCCGCGGACGGCGTCGACCAGATCTTGCATCCCGGCGACCTCGTAGCCGATGCCGGGGCAGGTCCCGCCGTCCCGCCAGCAGGTCCACGCCTGGCCGGCGGTGGACGTCGCGCGGTCCGGATAGGGCTCGTTGAACAGGTCGAACGCCACCGCCGGGTCGTCCTTGAAGGTGCTCGCCACGGACGCCCAGAAGGCGGGTGCGTACCGGGCGTCCGGCATCGGTTTCTGGCAGCTGGCGTGCACGTCGGAGCAGCCCGCCGAGTTGCCGGTGTACTGACCGTACGACCAGTGCAGTTCGAGCACCGGTGTCATGCCGTGCGCCTCGACCCTGGACACGAGGTCCTGGACCGCGGCGACGTAGTCACCTCCTCCGTAGCGGGGGTCGACGTTCGAAAGTCCAAGCCAGCACTCCTCGTTGAGCGGGATGCGGACGGTGTTCGCCTTCCAGTCGGCGATCGCCTTCACCGAGGCGTCGTCGACCGGGCCGTCGAAGATGCCACGGCCCTGCACGCACATGAACTCGCCGCCGGAGCGGTTGACGCCGAGCAGCCTGCGGGTGCGGCCGTCGGTGTCGACGAGCTTGTTGCCGTCGACGTGCAGTGCGGGCGGCGCGCCGGAGGGCGGCGGCTGCGTGGGCGACGGAGTCGGTGTCGGCTCCGTGTCCGTGTTGCACAGCGTGCCGTTGAGCCGGAAGGCGGTGGGCGCCGGGGCGCCTCCCGTGGAGGAGGCGAGGAAACCGGCGCCGACCTCGGCTCCCGTGGCCAGCGAGCCGTTCCAGCTCTCGTTGGACGCGGTGACGGTCGAGCCGGACTGGGACCACTTGGCGTTCCAGCCCTGGGTGACCTTCCGGCCGTCGGACAGCTCGAAGGTGAGGGTCCAACCGCTCACCGGTGCGCTGTTGTTGACGATGCGCACGGCACCCTGGAAGCCGGTGTCCCACTGGCTGGTGACGGAGTACTCCACCGTGCACGCGGGTGCGGCTCCTGAAGCCGTGACGACCGGCGCGATCGCGGTCCCGAGGAGGGCGACCGCGACGCCGGCCACTGAAAGTGCCAAACGCGGGGGGTGTCGCATGAGCGACTCCTTGCAGTTCGGGCACGTCGTGTTCGACGCGTCGACTGATGGAACCGCTCCCACTGGTGCCGAAGAAGGTAGCGGCAAGTGACGCCGAAGAACAGAGGGGCCGCACGGTCGGTCCATCGAATCAATTCGACTCTTCAAGCACCTTGACCCCCCACACGCCCCTCCCCACTATGGGAGCGCTCCCACTGGTTCAAGGCTTGTTGCTCCTCCCCCACTTCTCCGAGCCGCAAGGAGGAATCAGCACATGCACTCCAGACCCGCACGCCGCACCGCGCGGCGGATGTGGACCGCCGTCGCGGCGGCCCTGGCACTGCCGCTCACGATGCTCGGCACCGGCACGACCACCGCACAGGCCGCCGCTGTCCAGTGCAGCGTCGACTACAAGGCCAACGACTGGGGTTCGGGCTTCACGGCGGATCTGACGCTGACCAACCGCGGCTCCGAGGCCATCAGCGGCTGGACCCTGACGTACGCCTACACGGGCAACCAGTCGCTCACCAACGGCTGGAACGGCACCTGGTCGCAGTCGGGCAGGTCGGTCACCGCGAAGAACGCCTCCTGGAACGGGACGATCGCCGCCGGGGCCGCCGTCACCACCGGCGCGCAGTTCACGTACAGCGGCACGAACACCGCGCCGACCTCCTTCGCCGTCAACGGAACGACCTGTGCCGGCGCGCACCGGCCGCCGGTCACCGTGCTGACGTCCCCCACCGCGGGAGCCGTCTACACGCAGGGCGACCCGGTTCCGCTGGCCGCCACCGCAGCGGCGGCGGACAACGCGACCGTCAGCAAGGTCGAGTTCTACGACGACACGACCCTGCTGGGCACGGACACCAGCTCCCCGTACACGCTCTCCACGAGTTCGCTGGCGGCCGGCAGCCACTCCCTGGTCGCCAAGGCGTACGACAGTCTCGGTGCCTCGGCGGACTCCACGCCGGTCGGCATCACCGTGGCCTCCGGACCCTCCGTGGTCGCCTCGCCCGCCCAACTCGGCGTGCAGCAGGGCAAGTCCGGGACGTTCGACGTGAAGCTGTCGACGCAGCCGAGTGCGAACGTCGCGGTCTCCGTGGCCCGCACCGGCGGGAACACGGGCCTGTCCGTGACGGGCGGCTCCTCGCTCACCTTCACACCGTCCAACTGGAACACGGCACAGAAGGTGACCGTCACCGCCGACTCCTCGGGCACCGGTGCGGCGACCTTCACGGCCTCCGCGACCGGCCACACCAAGGCGACCGTCACCGTGACGCAGCTGGCCGCGGCCAAGGAGTACGACGCCCGGTTCCTGGAGCTGTACGGCAAGATCACCGATCCGGCGAACGGCTACTTCTCCCCCGAGGGCATCCCCTACCACTCGGTCGAGACACTGATCGTCGAGGCGCCGGACCACGGGCACGAGACGACGTCGGAGGCGTACAGCTACCTGATCTGGCTGCAGGCCATGTACGGGAAGGTCACGGGCGACTGGTCCAAGTTCAACGCCGCGTGGACGATCATGGAGAAGTACATGATCCCCACGCACGCCGACCAGCCGACGAACTCCTTCTACAACGCGTCCAAGCCGGCGACGTACGCCCCCGAGTACGACACTCCGAACGAGTACCCGGCCAAGCTCGACAGCGGAGTCCCGGTCGGCCCGGACCCGATCGCCGCCGAGCTGAAGAGCGCGTACGGCACGGACGACGTCTACGGCATGCACTGGCTCCAGGACGTCGACAACGTCTACGGCTACGGCAACGAACCCGGCAAGTGCGAGGCGGGCCCCACGGCCACCGGTCCCTCGTACATCAACACCTTCCAGCGCGGTCCGCAGGAGTCCGTCTTCGAGACGGTCCCGCAGCCGACCTGCGACGCGTTCAAGTACGGCGGACCCAACGGCTATCTGGACCTGTTCACCGGGGACGCCTCCTACGCCAAGCAGTGGAAGTTCACCAACGCCCCCGACGCCGACGCCCGCGCCGTGCAGGCGGCCTACTGGGCCGACGTCTGGGCCAAGGACCAGGGCAAGAGCGGCGAGGTGTCGGCGACCGTCGGCAAGGCCGCCAAGATGGGCGACTACCTGCGCTACTCGATGTACGACAAGTACTTCAAGAAGATCGGCAACTGTGTGGGGCCGTCGGCGTGCCCGGCCGGCACCGGCAAGGACGCCTCGCACTACCTGATGTCCTGGTACTACGCGTGGGGCGGCGCCACCGACACCTCGGCCGGCTGGGCGTGGCGCATCGGCTCCAGCCACACTCACGGCGGCTACCAGAACCCCCTGGCCGCCTACGCCCTCAGCGCGAACGCCGATCTGAAGCCCAAGTCGGCCTCGGGGCAGGCGGACTGGGCCAAGTCGCTCGACCGGCAGCTGGAGTTCTACCGCTGGCTGCAGTCGGACGAGGGCGCCATCGCGGGCGGCGCGACCAACAGCTGGGGCGGCCGGTACGCCACCCCGCCGGCCGGGACGCCCACCTTCTACGGCATGTACTACGACGAGAAGCCGGTGTACCACGACCCGCCGTCCAACCAGTGGTTCGGCTTCCAGGCGTGGTCCATGGAACGCGTCGCGGAGTACTACCAGCAGACGGGCGACGCGGACGCCAAGGCCGTGCTCGACAAGTGGGTCGACTGGGCCCTGTCCGAGACGACCGTCAACCCGGACGGCACCTTCCAGGTCCCGTCCACGCTGAAGTGGTCCGGGAAGCCCGACACCTGGAGCGCGTCCAGCCCGGGCGCCAACAGCGGGCTGCACGTCACCGTCGCCGACTACACGAACGACGTCGGGGTGGCGGCCGCCTACGCCAAGACCTTGACGTACTACGCCGACCGGTCCGGTGACACCGAGGCGAAGACGACGGCGAAGGCGCTGCTCGACGGCATGTGGGAGCACAACCAGGACGCCCTCGGTGTGGCCGTCCCGGAGACCCGCGCCGACTACAACCGCTTCGACGACGGCGTGTACGTCCCGAGCGGCTGGAGCGGCAAGATGCCGAACGGGGACACGGTCAACTCCTCGTCGACCTTCGCGTCGATCAGGTCGTTCTACAAGAACGACCCGGCCTTTTCGAAGATCGAGAGCTATCTCGCGGGCGGCGCCGCGCCCGTGTTCACGTACCACCGGTTCTGGGCCCAGGCGGACATCGCACTCGCCATGGGCTCGTACGCGGAGCTCCTCGAATAGCCCCGCTCGCTCCGCGTACCGAGGCCCCGCCCGCCGTCCCACGGCAGGCGGGGCCAGGGCCGGGCGGTCCCTCGCCGCACCGAGGGAC
>NZ_JBSGZN010000079.1:0-20274 GCF_053611025.1 Streptomyces sp. NPDC054842 | reverse complement strand
GGGTGCGCGGCCGCCGGAGCGGGATCAGGTCTTCGGGAGTCCGGGCGGGTTGATCTCGGACTTCGACACGGCCTCGCTGCTCAGGCCCCAGCGCTTGAGGACCTTGGCGTAGGAGCCGTTCTCGATGACGTGGTCGAGGGCCGCCGCGTAGGCGTCGACGAGGCCGCTGTCCTTCCTGGTGGTGGCGGCGATCTTGCCCTGGAGTTCGTCCCCGGCACCGGAGAGCGTGCCGACGATCTCGCTCTGGCCGGCGGACGCCACGTGGTAAGCGGCGGACGGGCTGGGGCCGAGATAGGCGTCGATGCGGCCGGACTGGAGTGCCAGGTAGTAGTCCGTGTCCTTCTGGAAGTACTTGATGGAGACGGGCTCGCGTCCGGCCTTCTCGTTCTGTCTGCTCCAGTCGACGAGGATCTTCTCCTGGTTGGTCCCCGAGGACACGGCGATGGTCCTGCCCGCCACGTCCTCGGGCTTCTCCACCTTCCAGGACGTGCCCTTCTTCGCCTCGAACGCGATGTTGTCGAGGCGGTAGGTGGCGAAGTCGTACTTCTCCTTGCGCTCCTCGGTGACGGTCACGTTGGAGAAGACGGCGTCGAACTTGCCGCTGTCGAGGCCGACGAAGAGGTTCTCCCAGGACACCTCGTCGTTGTCGAGCTTCAGTCCGAGGGTGTCGGCGACCAGGGTCGCGAGGTCGATCTCGGAGCCGATGCGGGTCTTGTCGTCGGTCGCGTAGAAGCCGAGCGGCGGGGAGGCGTCGGCGCTCTGGCCCAGCTTCAGCGTGCCGCGCTCACGGATCGCCGCCGGCACGAGCGCGGCGATCCTGTCGACCTTCTCGCCGCGGACGCGGTGCTGGTCGGGGCCGATGTTGATGCCGCCGACCTTCCTGGTGCCGGAGGCGCCCGTCCCGGTCGCCGCGTCGCTGTCACCGCCGCAGGCGCTGAGCAGCGGAGCGGCGACGAGCGCGGCGAGGGAGGCGGCGAGGGTACGTCGGGACAGCATGGTGGAACTCCTCTTGTTTGTCGGCAAGTTGGCGGTGAGGGGGATCAGGGAGGTCAGAGGACCTTGGAGAGGAACGCGCGGGTGCGTTCGTGCCGCGGACGGTCGAGTACGTCGCCGGGCGTGCCCTGTTCGACGATGCGGCCGTCGTCCATGAAGACGACGGTGTCGGCGACCTCCCGGGCGAAGCCGATCTCGTGGGTGACGACGATCATCGTGGTGCCCTGGTGGGCCAGGTCCTTGATGACGTCGAGCACCTCGCCGACCAGCTCGGGGTCGAGAGCCGAGGTCGGCTCGTCGAAGAGGAGAAGCCTCGGTTCCAGGGCGAGCGCGCGGGCGATGGCGACGCGCTGCTGCTGGCCGCCCGACAGCTGCTTCGGGTAGGCGTCCGCCTTGTCGGCGAGGCCGACCCGGTCGAGCAGTCCGCGCGCGGTCTCGACGGCCGCCCGGCGCGGGCGCTTCAGCGCGGACACCGGGGCCTCGACGATGTTGTCCAGGACGGTGAGGTGCGGGAAGAGGTTGAAGTTCTGGAAGACGAAGCCGATCCGGGTGCGCTGCCGCAGGATCTCGCGTTCGCGCAGTTCGTACAGCTTGTCGCCGGAGCGCCGGTAGCCGACGAGGGTGCCGTCGACGCTGATCCAGCCCTGGTCGACCTTCTCCAGGTGGTTGATGGTGCGCAGCAGCGTCGACTTGCCGGAGCCGGAGGGTCCGAGGATGACGGTGACCTCCCCCGTCCGTACGGCGAGGTCGACGCCCTTGAGCACCTCCAGCGCACCGAAGCTCTTGTGGACGGACTTGATGTCGACCATGGGGGTGGCCGTGCCGGCGGGTCCGGTGGGCGCGCTCATCGGGCGGTTCCCTTCGCGAAGTGGCGTTCGACGTAGTGCTGGAGGATCGAGAGCGCGGTGGTCAGGAGGATGTACCAGGCGGTGGCGACCATCAGCAGGGGGACGACGCGGCCGTTGCGCCCGTAGATCACCTGGACCTGGTAGAACAGCTCGCCGATCGCCATGACCGAGACGATCGAGGTGCCCTTGAAGAGGGAGATCACCTCGTTGGCCGCGTTCGGCAGGATGGAGCGCATCGCCTGCGGCAGGACGATCCGCCGGATCTGCCGGACCTTCGGGATGCCGAGGGCGGCCGCCGCCTCCAACTGGCCGCCGTCCACCGCGAGTACGCCGCCCCGGACGATCTCGGCCGCGTACGCCGCCTGGTGCAGGGCGAGCCCGAGCACGGCCGCGCTCATCGCGCCGACCAGGCCCATCGTGTCGAAGGAGAGGAAGCCGGGCCCGAAGGGGATGCCGAACTGCAGCTCCTTGTAGAGGTAGGCCAGGTTGAACCAGAAGAGCAGCTGCACGATGAGCGGGATGGAGCGGAACGCCCAGATGTACGCGAACGCCACCGCCTTGAGGAACGGGCTGGCCGACAGCCGCATGAAGGCGAGCACGATGCCGAGCGCGAACCCCAGGGCCGTTCCGTAGAAGGTGAGCTGGAGGGTGACCCAGACGGCCTTGAGGATCACGTCGGCGGTGAAGAACTCGGCGAACACCTCCCATTCCCATCCGGAGTTGGTGGCGAGACCGTGCACGAACTGCGCGAGCAGGACGGCCGTGACGACGACGGCCGCCCAGCGCCAGGGGTGGCGGACGGGCACGACCTTGAGCGCGCCGAGGTCGTCCGGTTCGACGGCCGGCGCGGCGAGCGGCGGGCGGGGTGGATCGCTGGTCAGGGACATGGGTTCCTCGGGCGTGGTGGGAGGCGGGCGAAGGGGCTTCGGGCGAGGCGGAGTTCGGCGGTACGGCGGCCTGTTGGCGCGTGCGGCGGCCGGTTGGCGGGTGCGCCGCGCCCTCGTGGCGGCCGTCCGGGGCGCCGCTCGGCCGCGCGTACCGGTCCGCCGTGCCGCCGGGGGCGGACGGACCGGCCCGCGACGAGCGGACGACGGGGCCGTGGCCGGGCGCGGGCCCGGCCACCGCACCCGGCCGCAGGGTGGCGCGGCAGGATCCGCGCCGTCGGGGCGCGCTACCGCGGGCGGCGGTACCGTCAGGCGGCGATACGACAGGAGAGCGCGCGCAGGAAGGCCAGCGCGGCGCGGGCCGCGGCGTCGTTCTGCCGGAAGGCCGGGCCGCCGGTACGGGGCCGGGTGAAGGCGCCCGAGCCGCGGGCGTCGGTGTGCGGGCCGAGCGCGAAGCGCCGGGGGTGCGGGGAGCCCGAGCGGTCCAGGATCCGGCCGTCGGCGGGGTCGACGGCGAGCAGCCCTTCGGGAGTCGCGGCGGCTCCCTCGGCGTACAGCCGGCGCAGCAGGGAGTCGCTGGTGCGCTCGACCGTGGGGTGCGGCAGCCGCGCCTCGACCAGCGCGCGGGCCTCGGTCACCGCGCCCGGCACCGAGGCACTGCGCGCCCGGAAGAGCCCGTCCTCGGCGGTGACCGTCATGTCCGCGCCCACGAACCTCAGGACGCCGGCCCGGGACAGCGCGAGGAGCTGGCGCAGCCGGGGCCCGGGCGGACCGGACGCCAGGTAGCTGAAGAAGCCGTGCCACCAGGAGCCGATGTCGCCGAGCCGCACCAGCTGCCCGTAGACGGAGAGCAGCCCGAGGAAGACGGCCATGTCCGGGCTGCGCGCCACGTCGTGACGCCTCGTCAGGTCCGCCTCGACGTACGCGCGAATGCCGTGCTGGAGTTCCTCCGTGGAGGAGTACTGCACGCCGTCGAGCGGACGGTCGAGAGCGGCGAGGTCCAGCCGGTCGGCGGGGTCGGGCACCGCGGACGCCACCAGCGACTGGATCTCGGCGCCCTCCGCGGCCGCGTACGTCTCCTCGAAGTCCGTCCAGGCGGCGCGGGTCCGCTCGGGGTGGGCCGTGAAGAGGCGGTGGTAGTGGGCGAACCCCAGCTCCTTCTCGACCAGGGGCCACACGTCGCGGCGGAAGTCGAACCCGTCCGGGCGTGCGAGCAGCGCGTCGATCTCGGCGGGCCCCAGGAACCGCGGCAGCGGCGGGCGTTCACCCTCCCAGTCGTACCCGATCTTCGAGTGGTACGGGACGCCGCGGCGGGAGCCCACGTACAGGACCGGCTCACGCCCGGAGGGGACGTACTCCCCCTGTTCGTAGCGCCCGCCGCGCCCCTCGGTGAGGAGCACGACCAGGTCGACGAAGGCCAGCCCGAAGCCGCGCACGAGCACCGGCTCACCGGGAGCCAGGGCGGACAGGTCGCTGTCGGCGGTGAAGTCGGGAGGCAGGTGGACGAGCCCGTGTGCTGCGGCGTACGCGGCCAACTCCCGTTGCACCTCCTCGGGTTCGGCGTCCAGGTGACCGATCGTCAGGACGACGGCGTCCGTCACGAGGGGCTCGGCGCGGCCCTCCAGCCACACCCGCTGGCGGCCCTCGCGGGGACCGTCGACGCGCAGCGCGCGCCGGGCGTGGTGGTGGACGGCGATACCGGGCGGCAGGGCGGCCACTGTCCGCTCGAACACCCAGCGCAGGTACGCGCCCTGGCGCTGCCGGTCCGCGAAGACGCGCCCGTCGATGCCGGCCCACTCGTGCAGGGTGGGTCCCTCACGGACGGGGCCCGCCATGGCGACGCTCTCGTCGGTGAACATGGTGACGTCCTGGGCCTGCGAGTTCATCCAGAGCAGCGGTGACTGCTCCTCGCGCCAGATGCGTCCGCCGCCCGGCGGGTAGGGGTCGACGAGATGGATGTCGAGGCCGGAACCGGCGTACAGCTCGGGCGCGTTGGCGGCGATCCGCTCCAGCAGCCCGGTGCCTCGGGGGCCGGCCCCGACGATGACGAGGGACGGCCGGTCCACCGTCCGCGGGGCGCTCATCGGTTCCGCTCCGATCCGCGGGCGTAGTGCTTCTCGACGTAGTGCTGGCCGACGCCGAGCACCGAGGTGACGACGACGTACCAGAGCGTGGCGACCATCAGGAGCGGCATCACCTGGTAGGTGCGGTGGTAGACCAACTGCACGGAGTGGAGCAGGTCCTGGACGGCGATGACGCTGACGATGGACGTGCCCTTGAGGGTGCCGATGAGCAGGTTCCCGGCCGGCGGCACGATGGCGCGCATGGCCTGCGGCAGCACGATCCGCCACCATCGCCGCCACCGGCCGAGCCCGAGCGCCCCGGCGGCCTCGGTCTGGCCGCGGTCCACCGAGAGGATGCCGCCGCGCACCACCTCGGCGGCGTAGGCGGCCTCGTGCAGGGTGAGGCCGACGATCGCGACGGTGACCGGACCGAGCAGGTCGACCGTCCGCACGCCGAGGATCCGCGGGTACAGCGCGCCGATGTTGAACCAGAACAGCAGCTGCACCAGGATCGGCATCGACCGGAAGAGCCAGACGTAGCCCCAACTCACCGATCGCAGAACCGGGTTGGCGGACAGCCGGCCCGCGGCGAGCAGCGCGCCCAGCGCGAAGCCGAGGGCCATCACGAGCGCCGTCAGCCAGAGCGTGAGCCACAGTCCGCGCAGCACGGAGGCCGAGGTGAAGTAGTCGCCCACGACGTCCCACTGGAACGCCTCGTTGCGGACGACGGAGTTGACGGCGAGCCCGAGCAGGACCAGGACGGCGACGGCGGCCGACCACTGGCCGGGACGGCGGCGCGGGACGATGCGCACGGGTGGCGCTTCGTGCGGCGGGGCCGCCTTGACGAGGGTGTCGGAGGACATGCGAAAGCTCCGTGATACGTCGGTCGAACACGGGTGATGCCTTCACACAGGTCACACGGGGCGCCACCAGGACGCCGCACGGCCGAGCCCCTCAGCAGGGCCGTCCGCCGAGAGTACGGGGGCGTTTCCCCCCGCTGTCAAGGCTGTCCACACTGTGAGCCGTGCGTCTCAGGGCAGTTGACGCGGAAACGGATGCCTGTTCCACTTGGGCCCATGCATCCGCAGCAGTGGCTGGTCACGCGCTCCCACATCGACTTCGGTCGAGTGTGGTCCTCTTCCTGTTGAGCTGACCGCCCGGCACCCTTCCGACCGGTGCCCCCTGCGTTTCCCCGGCGCCCGAGCGCCGTTCGCCCACGCCTTCACACGCGTACCCCGGCGCCACCCCTCGCGCCAGCTCTCCGCACCACCGCGGCCGTGCCCTCCGCCCGTCTTCACGCGAGCGGGGTGAATCCGCCTGCCCGCCCACGCGCCCTCCGGCTTCCGCCTGTTCAGGAGACCCGTACGCCATGAGTACGTCCTCGCGGCCCCGCCGCCGCCATCTCGTTTCCTTCGCCCTGATCACCTCCGCGGCCCTGCTGCTCACGGCGTGCGGTTCCGGCGACCCGGCGGGCACGGCCGCCGGCGGTGACGCCGAGGCCGCGGCCGGCAAGGACGGGATCCCGGTGGAGGACGTCGTCTCCTCGGTCGACGAGGACCCGGCCGCCGCCGGCCTGCTGCCCGCCGGTGTGCACAGCCTCACCGTCGCGGTCAGCGTCTCCGGGCAGCCGCCGGGCACCTCCTACCTGGCGGACGGGAAGACCCTGGCCGGTCAGGACGTCGACTTCGCGGACGCGGTCGCACGGACGCTCGGCATCGAACTGAAGCGCGAGGCCGCGAGTTTCGAGGCGATTCTGCCCGCCCTGGACAGCGGCAAGTACGACTTCGGGGCCGGCAACTTCGGGGTGACCGACGAGCGCCGCCGGACGATCGACTTCGTGACCTACATCAACGACGGCCAGGGCTTCGCCACCCGCGAGGACAGCGAGCTGGCGAAGGTGACGGACCTGAAGCAGCTGTGCGGGCTGAACGTCGCGACGGGCGCCGGGACCACCTTCGAGGCGACGCTGGAGCAGAACAAGAAGGTGTGCGCGGACGCGGGCGAGAAGGCGTACAAGGTGCAGACCTACACCGAGCAGGGCGCGATCTGGTCCTCGCTCCAGCAGGGCCGCAGCGACATCGTGATGAGCACGATCAACGGCCTGCGCTACGCGGTCGCGCATCAGGAGGGCGTGAAGTTCCTCAACGAGTTCCGCCGGCTCGACGTCGGCTTCGCCTTCGACAAGGGAACGAAGCTGGCACCCGCCTTCCAGGCCGCCGTGGACGGGCTCATCGCGGACGGGACCTACCGGAGGATCCTGCGGAAGTGGGGCACGACCGGCTCGGGCATCGGGAAGTCGCGGATCTCCCCGCCCGAGATCAAGGACTGAGCCCCGGGACCGGGCCCGACACACCGGGGGCCCGACACACCGGCTCGGCACACCGGGGGCCGGACACACCGGCTCGGCACACCGCGGACCCGCCGCACCCGACCCGGCACACCGCGGGGTCCGGGGCGCCGTCGTTCCCGGCGCCCCGGACCCCGCGCGCTCAGCAGTCGCAGCAGGAGCAGCACTCACAGCACTCGCAGCACTCGCACCCGTCGCAGCAGTCGCAGTTGTTGCACCATCCCTCGCGCCGCTGCCGTGACCAGGGCCTCTCGTACTCGTCGGCGCAGCACACCTTGCAGGTGCAGCACAGGCCGATCGCCGCGGCGCACCCGGCCCAGAGCCCGCGCCTGCCCGGCCCCGGCGGCCGGAGCGAGGGCCCGCCGTCGAAGGGGTTGCCGGTGCCGTACGGGTTCCGCGTGTCGTACGGCCCGTGCGGTGCGCCCTGCTGCGGCGGCGGTCCGAACGCGCCGTCGGCCCCGGCGGGGTGCGCGTCCCCGTGACCGCACCCGGCCGTGCCGAAGGCGCGGTCCACCGAACGCGCCAGCTCGTGCGCGAGCAGCACGTGGGCCAGCCGGCCGTCGGTGAACTCGGCCTCGCGCAGCGCGAGCCGGATGCCGTGCAGCGCGTCGTCGGCGAGGCGTCGCGCCTCGGCGAGCGGGGTGCCGGTGGCCGTCAGGGGGTTCCAGGCGCCCGAGGCCGCGTCGGCCTCCCTGTCCTCGACGGCGTCCAGCAGGTGCGCGAGCCGTCCGAAAAGGCGCCCGGCCTCGGCGAGGGGCGCCGCGTTGCCCGGGCGTCCGGCGAGGACGGCGGTGTGCGCGAAGGCCGCGGCGGTCGCGGTCTCGGTGGGCTCGGTGACCGCCAGCAGCGGGGTGCCCGGGCCGGCGAGCGCCTCGACACCGGCCTGCCGCTCCACGGCGTCGAGGAGGACGGCGGTGTCGAAGCCGACGGCCGAGCCGGTGCGCGCGCCGGCCCTGCCCCAGCCGGCGGCAACCCGGCCCGCGGCGAGCGCGACGGGCCTGCGGGCCAAGAGGCCGTCACCGTCCGTGACATGGTCACGGACCTTGGCGGCGGCCAGGACCAGCGAGACGGCGGCCGCGAGCCGCGCGCCCTCGCCCTGGGCGACGGACGCCGTCCGCATCCCGCGCAGGGGACAGGGCCCCGCGGTGCGCCGCCCCTCGGTGGCGCCGCCGGACTGAGCCTCCGTCAGAACGGATATCAGCAGCCCGTCGTAATTGGTGACGATCCTCGCGAACTGGCCGTGGTCACCGCGCAGCGCCAGACAGAGTCCGCACAAATGCGCCATCCACTGCGTCTTCAGACCCTCCGTCAGGCGATGCCTGCAGGGCCGGACGATTCCGAACACGACACTCCCCCGTGTCTCGTACGACGTTGAGCTGCGGCATCGTACCGGCCCCTCCGTTCACCCGTACGCACCCCTCGTCACCCGTACGCCGTGAAGAATCATATTTCACTCCTAGTCAGCAGCCGTTTGCATCACGACCCTTGGGAAACGCGGGCTCTCGACGGATTCGCTGTGCACCAGTACCGTCACGAAACCCCCGCGCGGCGTCTATCCACTTGGCGCGACATCCGCATCATGGACGACCATGGGGATGCGGAAAGCAAGAAAGACCGCTGTGAGAGGAGGCGTCCATGGGATCGGTGCGCAAGGCGAGTGCCTGGCTTGGCCTCGTCGACGACAACGATGACGAGCGTTACTACGACGACGACTACGCCGAAGGACAGGAGTCCGGCGAGGCCTGGGTCACCGACCCGCGCGTGAAGGTCGCTTCCGAGACGGCCGAGGAGAAGGGCCGCCGGATCGGCACGGTGACCCCCGACAGCTTCCGTGACGCACGCGGCATCGGCGAGCTCTTCCGGGACGGTGTCCCGGTCATCATGAACCTCACGTCCATGGAGCCCGCCGACGCCAAGCGCGTGGTGGACTTCGCGGCCGGCCTGACCTTCGGCCTGCGCGGCACGATCGAGCGGGTCGCCAACCGGGTCTTCCTGCTGACTCCCGCCCACACGGAGATCGTCAGCGGCGAGGCGGCGGGCCGTCCGGCGGACGGCTTCTTCAACCAGAGCTGAGGCAGGGCCGCTCACCGGCCCCGCCGTCCGGCGCACCGGTCACGGGGACCGGGTTCACCGGAAGGCGTCGAGTCCGGTGAGCGCCTTGCCCAGCACGAGCTGGTGCATCTCGACGGTGCCCTCGTAGGTGAGCACCGACTCCAGGTTCGTGGCGTGCCGCATGACCGGGTACTCCAGCGAGATCCCGTTGGCGCCGAGGATGGTGCGCGCCGTGCGGCAGATCTCGATCGCCTCCCGCACGTTGTTCAGCTTGCCGAAGCTGACCTGCTCGGGGCGCAGCCGTCCGGCGTCCATGCGCCGCCCCAGGTGATGCGCGAGCAGCAGCCCCTTGTGCAGTTCGACCGCCATGTCGGCGAGCTTGGCCTGGGTGAGCTGGAAGCCGCCGATGGGCCGTCCGAACTGCTCCCGCGTCCTGGCGTAGGCGAGCGCGGACTCGAAACTGGCCCGCGCGGCGCCCATGGAGCCCCACACGATTCCGTAGCGCGCGTGCGAGAGGCAGCTGAGCGGCCCCTTCAGCCCGGTGACCTCGGGCAGTACGGCGTCGGCGGGCAGCCGTACGTCGTCCAGGACCAGCTCGCTGGTGACGGACGCCCGCAGCGACCACTTGTGCTTGATCTCGGGCGCCGAGAACCCGGGGGTGTCGGTGGGCACGACGAACCCGCGGATCCCGTCGTCGGTCCGCGCCCACACGACGGCGACGCCGGCGACCGACCCGTTGGTGATCCACATCTTGCGCCCGTTCAGCACCCAGTCGCCGCCGTCGCGCTTGGCGTGGGTCCGCATGCCGGCCGGGTCGGAGCCGTGGTCGGGTTCGGTGAGCCCGAAGCATCCGATGACCTCGCCCGAGGCCATGGACGGCAGCCAGCGCTGCTTCTGCTCCTCGGACCCGAATCGGTGGACGGCGTACATCGCCAGGGAGCCCTGCACGGAGACCAGCGAGCGGATTCCGGAGTCCGCGGCCTCCAGTTCCAGGCAGGCGAGTCCGTACTGCACGGCGGTGGCCCCGGCGCACCCGTAGCCCTGGAGCGACATGCCGAGCGCCCCGATCCCGCCGAGCTCCCGGGCCAGCTCGCGGATGCCCGGCAGCTCACCCTTCTCGTACCACTCGGCGACGTACGGCAGCACCCGGTCCGCCGCCCAGGCCCGCACGGTGTCGCGGACCGCCAGATCCTCCGCGTCCAGCAGATCGTCGATGCCCAGCGGGTCGGCTGGGTCGAAGGACGGCGACTTCGAGGACGCGGACATGGCAGAACCTCCGGCACGCGAAAACTAGCGGTGTTAGTTACGGCTTCGGAGCCGACGTTACGAGGCAGTGTCCCGCAAGTCCAGAGGCCACCCGCCCCGGGCGGCCTCCCCCGCCGCGGCCCGGCTCCGCCGTACGGACCGGGCCGACCGGATCGAGGCGGACCCTAGGCGGAGACGCGCGACTCCCGGGCCGGGTGGGATTCGGACTCCCGGGCGGGGCGGGATTCGGCGGCCTCCCGGGGCGAGGGCACCTCGGCCGGGCCCGCGACGGGCGTCCCGCACTCCATGGCCCGCGGCAGCCGCAGCGCCATGACCGCCCCCAGCAGCAGCAGCCCCGCGCTCACCAGCAGGGTCACGTGCAGCCCGTGCACGAAGGAGTCGCGCGCCGCGTGGCGCAGGGCCTCGCCCGTGGGGCCGCCGAGCCGCGCCGCGACCTCGTACGCCTCGCCCAGCGAGTGGCCCGCCGCGGCGGAGTCGGCGGCCGGGACGCCCGGCACGGAGGAGAGACCGGGGGTGTAGGCGGCGTTCATCACGCTGCCCAGCAGGGCGATGCCGATGCCGGCGCCGAGCTGGTACGAGGTCTCGCCGATCGCGGCAGCCCCGCCGGCCTGCGCCGGGGGCGCCTCGCTGAGCATGGACTCGTAGGCGCCGAAGAGCGTGGTCTCCAGGCCGAAGCCGAGCAGGACGAAGCCGAAGAGCAGCAGGCCGGCGTTGTCGTGCCCGCCCATCGCGGTGAGGGTGATCACCGCGGCGGCCGTCACGCAGAAGCCGACGCAGACCATCGTGCGCGGTCCGAACCGGCGCAGCATGTTCGCGCCGGTCAGTCCCGCGGCCATCGCGGCGACGGTGAGCGGCAGCAGCCGCAGCCCGGTCTCCAGCGGGGAGAGGTCCAGTACGAGCTGGAGGTACTGCGCGGCGATCAGCTCCAGGCCGACCAGCGCCAGCATGGCGAGGACGATGCACCCCACCGAGGTGCTGAAGGCGGGCCGCGCGAACATCCGCAGGTCGACCAGCGGCTGCTCGCGGCGCCGCTGGCGGCGCACGAAGGCGGCCAGCAGGACGCCGCCCACCAGCAGGGGCAGCAGCGTGACCGGGCTCAGGGGCGGCTCACCGCCGCCGAGCCGCTTCACCCCGAAGACGACGCCGAAGAGTCCCGCGGCCGCCATCAGGGCGCCCACGACGTCCCAGGGGCCGTCGCGGTCGCCGGTCGACTCGGGCAGCAGCCACCGGCCGACCGGCAGGCTGACCAGCATCAGCGGGATGTTGACCAGGAAGACGGAGCCCCACCAGAAGTGCTCCAGGAGGAAACCGCCGAGCAGCGGCCCGACGGCCGCGCCGACGGCGGCGACCGCGCTCCAGATGCCGATGGCGAGCGCCCGCTCGCGGCGGTCGGGGAAGACCTGCCGCAGGATCGAGAGCGTCGCGGGCATGATCATCGCCCCGCCGACGCCGAGTAGCGCACGGGCCCCGATCAGGACCTGCGCGGTGTCCGCGAAGGCCGCCAGGGCCGAGGCGACCCCGAACAGCGCGTAGCCGAGGAGCAGGATGCGTCTGCGGCCGACGCGGTCACCGAGCGTGCCGAAGAGGATGAGCAGCGAGGCGCAGACGAGTGGGTAGACGTCGACGATCCAGAGCAGTTCGATCCCGCCGGGCCTGAGGTCCTCGGTGACGGCCGGCACGGCGACGTGCAGCACGGTGGCGTCGACGGCGACGAGCAGCAGGCTGACGCACAGCACCACGAGGACGACCCAGCGGTTGGCACCGGCCCCGGTCTCCCGACGGCGACGCGCAGCGGCCGTGGTCGTCCCGGACATGTACGTACCTCCCAGATGTTCCCTCGCCTCGGCGGAAACCGCGGGGTGGGGACTCCCTGCGGCTGCGGCGCGGAAGGAGCGGCTCCCGGGCCCACGCAACGAAAGGCGAGTGAACGGTCAGCGTACGCGAGTTCCGCCGGGTGTCACGTGGCGGACCTCTCACGTTCCCGGGGGCCCGGTGTGGCGTGCGCCACGCTCCCGGCCGGCGTTTCCCGAGGTCCGCGACGCAGGGTGCCGGTCCGGTCACTCCGCGGGTCGTGACCGGCCGCCGTCCCTCGGTGAGCGCCCGGCCAATTCCGCCCCGACACCCGGTGAACGAATTCATAAGAGCCAAAAAACGACGACACGAAATGATCAAAGGAATTGAAGGCCGGACCGGCGTACGAATAGCGAAACCACAGAAATAATTCGCCCGCTGAGAGCAATCCCACATCACATCGTCATCACAAAGCCGGTGAATCGCGGAGGAACACAGCTCACTCGCTGTAACGTCGATTGGGTGCGTACCGAACGAAACCTCACCCGTCTGGAGCGGGTCTTCGCCCGGCTGGACCGTGAGCCGGAACGGCCGGCCCACATCCCCGTACCGAGGATGAGCCGGCACAGAGTCGTGCTCTTCGCCGCGACCCTGGCCTTCTACCTGGCCATCGTGTGGGCCGTCGCGATCACCTCGTGGCTGGTCCGCTTCGACTGGCAGGTCATGTTCTTCCGCCCGTACCAGCAGTGGCCGGAGATCCACGCGTTCCTCGACTACTACGTGGTGCTCGGGCAGCGCGGACCCACCGCCGTGATGGTCTGCGCCTGGCTCGGCTGGCGCTCCTGGCGGCAGCACACCCTGCGCCCGCTGCTCACGCTGGGTGCCTCGCTGCTCCTGCTGAACATCACGGTGGGCGCCGCGAAGATCGGCATGGGCCGTCTCGGACCGCACTACGCCATCACCATCGGCTCGAACGAGATGGGGCTCGGCGGCGACATATTTCCTTCGGGACACACCGCGAACGCCGTGGTGACCTGGGGAATCCTCGCCTATCTGGCGTCGACCCCGCGGGCCAGGCGCTGGCTGTCCGCCCTGTCGGCGGTCACCTCGCTCGGCGTCGGCCTCACCACCGTCTACCTCGGTACGCACTGGCTGAGCGACGTGCTGCTGGGCTGGGCCGCGGGGCTGCTGATCCTGCTGGCGCTGCCCTGGTTCGAGCCGCTGATCGCCCGCGCCGAGGAGTGGGTCTTCGCGCTGCGCGACGCCTGGCGCGGCCGTCGCGGCGGCACCGTCCCGGCCCCGGCCGCCTCCCCGGTCGGCGCGCCCGTCATGGTGACGCAGCCCGCCGCCGACGAGGGCCAGACCCCCGCCCGCGAGACGGCCCCGGCCCGGCCGCCCCGGGGGCCCGCCCACCTGGCCCCCGGTCCGCACACCGCGCGCTCGGAGCGCACCCCGGTCACCCCGGTCGGCAGTCGCCGCCCGCCGCACGCGGACCGAGCGCCGCGCACCACCGGCACCTCGGCCCGCCCGGTGACGGGCGGCTGAGCCAGGAACGGCGGGGCAGGTACGCACAGGTCTCCCCGCGCGCAGAAGGCCCCCGGTTCCTGACGAGCCGGGGGCCTTCTGCGTACCGCGTGCCGTGCGGCGGCCGTGCCGGGGCGGTGCCTCAGCCCTTCCAGCAGCGGGTGACCGTGCCGTCGGCGACCTCGAAGTTCAGCCGCCCCACGCGGTACTCCATGGTGATGATCGCGCCCGGGGGCAGCGAGCGCACCGTGGTCCAGCCGCGCTCCCGGGCGCGGTCCTCGGCGCTGCTCGCCTCCAGTCCGACGTAGGTGTCCGGGTTGTCCTCGGGCTCTGCGGGCGGGGTCGTGGGAATGGGTGCCATGCACGCCACGTTAGGCGGCGCACCGCGGCCGGGGAAGCCCGGATCGGCCACCATGCGTCACGCGTCCCCCTGCGGTCACACTTCTGTCACAGGATCACGACACGCGTTCCGGCCTGACTGCGTCACACCTTCGAGGGGTTCTGGGCGCGTTCCCCGAGCGCCCGCGGGGAATTCCCAGCGGGGTTCGCGGCGCCCCGAATTGGCCGCGCGAAAGGGCGTACGCCGCCGTCGCGCCGCGCTTTTCCCGAGCCGAATCCGGGGCCTCCGCGGATACCCCACGCGCGGGGAAAAGCGCGGTTCCCGGACAGAACGTCCGCGCGTCTCCCGACGGAGCACGGGCGGAACCCGGGGGCGGCGCGAGCACCATGGCGCCGGCTCCGGCAGGGCACCCGGACCGGCTCCGGTCCACCGGCGTCCGGCCCGCGGCGTTCCGCGCTCCCGGCGATCACTCCGTCGCGGGCCCGGTCGCGGAAGGGGCGGAGCCCGCGGATCCACTGCGGTCGAGGGCGTCCGTCAGACGGTCACGGGCCGCCCTCACCGCGTCGAGGAGCTCGGGCGGTTCGAGCACCTCGAAGGGGAAGTCCATCATCAGGACGTGCACGACCATCACCTCGATGCTCGCGGCCCCGGTGCGCAGCAGGCAGGTGTCCTCGCCCTCCGCCTCCAGCGTCCCGGCCGAGGGCGAGACGCGCTCCTCGGCCTCCCGGAGCGGCACGTGCAGCCGGACGACCGCGTGGGAGGCGTACGCGCGCGTGGAGACGCCCCGCGCGACGTGCGCGGCCAGGTCCCCGGCGGGCGGGGTGCGGGGCGTGAAGCGCGGTCCGTGCGGCGGCCTGGGCGTGATGCGGTCCACCCGGAACGTCCGCCAGTCGTCCCGGTCGACGTCCCAGGCGAAGAGGTACCAGCGGCGCTCGGAGCACACCAGCCGGTGCGGCTCCACGGTGCGCCGCGTGGGGGCGCCGCCGTGGTCGAGGTACTCGAAGCGCAGCCGCTCGCAGTCCCGGCAGGCGTTGGCGAGTTCGGTCAGCACGCCGGGGTCCACGGTGGAGGCGTGAGAGCCCCGGAGCATCGGCACGGTGAACGCGGTGAGGGCGCCCACCCGGCGGCGCAGCCGGTGCGGCAGCACCTGTTCCAGCTTGGCGAGGGCGCGCACCGACGTCTCACCGATGCCCTCGATGCCCTGTCCGGCGGCCTGCCGCAGCCCTACGGCCACCGCCACCGCCTCCTCGTCGTCCAGCAGCAGGGGCGGCAGCTCGGCTCCCGCGCCGAGCTGGTAGCCGCCTCCCGTGCCCGGACTGGCGTTGACGGGGTAACCGAGCTCGCGCAGCCGGTCGACGTCGCGGCGGACGGTCCTGGACGTGACACCGAGCCGGTCCGCCAGATCGGCGCCGGACCACTCACGGTGCGCCTGGAGCAGTGACAGCAGGCGCAGCAGGCGTGCCGAGGTCTCCAACATGGCGCCGAGTCTGCCAGCCCTCGCGGACAGGGACGGTCCGCGAGGGAGCATCGGCAGGGCGCTGTTTCCGGCGGGTCAGCCGGCCGGGGTCACCGCCACGGACAGGTCGTTGTCCCGGGTGTAGTAGGGCCCGGCCTCCACCGGGCCGTGCTCCGTCTCCAGGCCGGTCCTCGGGTAGGTGAAGATGCCCTTCTTGTCGGCGACGTCGTCGAGCAGCCGCGCGATCCGCACCCGCGGCCCGCCCTCCCCCGCCGGGCGCAGCCACAGGTCCCAGATGCCGGACGTGAGCGCCTCGTAGGACAGGTCGAGGGTGAACTCGGCCTGGTCGGCGTCCACTTCGGCGCGCAGTACGGATCCGGCGTGCCGGTGCCGCAGCTCCGCGTACGCGTCCGGCGCGAGCGAGGTGCCGTACACCTGGCCGTGCACCCGCAACGCGGTCTTCTCGATGCGCAGTTCACCGGCCTCGGCGTGCGGCGCGCGCAGCCAGCTGCGGACGGTGAGGTTGCCGTGCTTGGTCGCGTACGGGATGCGGACGGCGACATGGCCGCGGGAGCCGCCGGGCATCCGGTCGACGAGCGAGCGCAGGTCGTTGACGCCCGGCGCCAGGCGCAGCGGTTCGCCGCCGGCCGCCCGGGCGTAGGCGTCCCACCGGCCCTCGGGCAGGGCGACGCTGCTGGGCAGGGCGGCGCGCAGCCGGCCGTCCGCGGCCGGGGTCAGCGGCAGGCTGACCTCCTCGGTGCCCTCCCGGCGGCGGAGCACCAGGAGCGCGTCGCCCGGTTCCCCCGTCTCCGTGACGTCGAAGGTCAGTCCGCCAGCGGAGTCGGCGATGCAGTCGGCGCGCGGTGGCACGGCGGTGTCCTTCCCGGAGTGCCGGGGTGTGGTCTGTGCGGGCGTCCTCACGCCGTACCCCCCTTCGTCCGGGCCAGGCGTCCGGCATCCCGAACGGCATACGCACCACTGAGCAGCGCTCCGCGCGTGCGGTGCAGCGATCCCCGCACCCGGCCGCCGAGACCGGTGCCGGCGCGCCGTGACAGGCCGGAGAACATCGACTCGTAGCGCTCGGCGATGCGGGCCGGATCGAAGCGTGCGGAGTCCTTGAGCGCGGCGTCGGCCATCCGCAGCCGCAGCCCGTCGTCGTTGATGAGTTCCAGGAGGCCCTCGGCGACGGCCGCCGCGTTGCCGACCTCGACGAGACGGCCGTCGACACCGTTGTCGATGATCTCGCCGGGGCCGTGCGGGCAGTCCGTGGACACCACGGGCAGACCGCAGCGCATGGCCTCGACGATGGTCATGCCGAAGGACTCCAGGCTGGAGGTGACCGCGGCGATGGAGCCCTTGGCCCACTCCGGTTCGATGGGATGGGCGGGCCCCATCAGGAACACGTGGTTGTAGAGGCCCAGTTCGTCGATCAGGGCGCGCAGCCGGTCCTTCTGCCTGCCGCCGCCGTAGATCCGCAGCCGCCAGTCCGGCCGCTGGGCGCGCACCCGGTCGAAGGCGCTGATCAGCAGGTCGTACCGCTTCACCGGTACGAGCCGGCCGGCGGCGACGACCCATTTGCCGAAGCCGTCGGCGGGCTCGACGCCGGGCGCGGGCACCGGGTTGGGCACGGCCTCGACCCGGACCCCGGGCAGCCGCATCCGGCCGCGGTAGGCGCGGGCGTCCGCCTCGGTGGTCGTGGTGAGGGCGTCGAGCCGCGGGTAGGCGGCGCGCAGCTGCCGGCGCAGGGCGGGCGAGTGGCTGTCCAGGGTGAGGTGCTCCTGCCCGACGCGCACCGGGCCGCGCCGGGTCTCCCGGGCCAGGTGGACGTTCAGGCCGGGCCGGGTGCCGACCACGACGTCGGCCTCGACGCCCGCGAGGTGCTCGGCGATGCGCCGGTCGGTGAGCGCGCTGTACTGCTCGTAGCGGCCCTCGGCGCGCGGGAAGACGGCGGCCGGGCGACGGGCGGCCGGATCGTCGCCGTCGTACCCGGGGCCGTCCCGGAGGTCGACGAGGTGGCGCAGCCGGATCCGCGGGTCGGGGGCGAAGACGGGCTCGTCACGATGGCGGAAGACCGAGACGATCTCGACGTCGTGCTGCTGGGCGAGTGTGCCGGCGAGGTTGTACGTCGTCCGGATGGTCCCCCCGATGCCGTACGCGTTGTGTATCAGGAAGGAAATATGCATGCGTCCCCGAATCCCCTGGGTTCTCCTGTCTCGTCCACCTACCGCATGGTCAGACCCGGGGACGGGGTGCGGGGTTGGGCACCAACACCGTGTTGTGCCCGAACGGTTGCCCTATCGGTAGGGGGATTCGGGAACCTTTGGGCGGTGTTGTGCATCAGGGTCGGCAGGACGGCTGCGGCGCGGGCCGGCCGTGTTCAGCAGAGGCGGCAGGAGCGACAGCGCCGACAGGTCGGGCGGCGGCGGAACCGAGGCGGGCGTCCGGGACGCGGGAACGGCGTCCGGGCGCGGCAGCGGCGGCCCGAACAGCACGCGGTCCGCACCCCGGGCGCGGCCCGCCCCCTTGGGGATGAGCAGCATCGTGCCGGGGTTCAGCGGGCCGGGACGCGGCCCGAGCATCTGCTTGTTGGCCTTCTTGAGCGTCTTGCGCCCGCCCTTGACGCCGTACTTGCGGGCGATCGACGTCAACGTCTCGCCGGGCTTGACCACATGGACCCGGCCGGCCAGCCCGTACTTCCTCGCGCAGTGCGGCCAGGCGCCCCAGCCCTGCACGGCCAGCACCTCGCCGGCGACCTTGATCTGCTCCTCGCGGGTGGCCAGGTCGGCGCGCGGGGCGTAGGCGAGGCCGCCGAACTCCCTCCAGGTGGACTGCCCGAACTGCAGCCCTCCGTAGTAGCCGTTCCCGGTGTTCGCGTGCCAGCGGCCGCTGCTCTCGCATTCGGCGAGACACCCCCAGGGCCAGTCCCGGGCCGCGCAGTCGTACGGGGCGGACACCTCCCGCGGGCCGGGCAGCGGCACGGGTGCGGCGGACGCCGACCCCGGGACGAGTACGGCCAGGGCGGCGGCGGCCACGGCCGCGCACCGGATGCGCTTGATCGACACGGCGAGCATCGGGCCACGCTAAGGCGGCGGGCCGCCGTCGGGCCGGGCACCGCGCCCGGTGCGGCGCGCGGGCCCACCCGGTCGGAGGACGGGGCGGGCCCCGCCCGGTGGTTCGATTCCGTCCGCTCCCGGGCGTGACCCCGGCCACGGATCGCCCGTTGTCTTCTTCATGAGCCGGGGACCCCCCGGGTTCATGGGCCGGGAGCCACCCGGCATCGCCACGTACCGCATCCCGAGGAGCCACCCGTGCCGCGCATGCTCGACGTCAGCGACGACGTACGCGCCGAGATCGGCGACGAAGAAGCCGACCGGCTGCTCGCCGGAGAGAACGCCCCGGGCAGTTACGACTGCACGTCCTGCCGTACCCCGGGCGACTCGGAACAGGAGCGCACCAGCACCGTCCTGTTCATCGGCGACGAGACCGCCGTCCTGGCCTTCGCCCACGCCACCTGCCTGCCCTCACAGGTCGTCCAGGTCACCGAGGAGCAGCTCCAGGGCGCCGCCCGTTCCATCGGCGCGGATGACGCGCCCGCCCAGGGCGCACCGGCGCAGCCCGCCCCCGAGCAGGCCGTGCTCGGCGTCACCAGCGGACTCGTCCTGATCAGCGGCGAGCTGCACCCGGCGCTCGTCGTGGAGCCGACCGGACCGATCGTCCGCCCCGGCACGAACGGCCTGGGCGACGACTTCCTCCCGCTGCTCATCGAGCAGGGCTTCATGCCGGTCACCGAGCTGAACTCGGCGCCCTCCGTGCTGCACGGCTGGTCCGTCCTGCTCGCCATGGGCCAGCTGCACGCCGTGCTCCAGCCCGGCACCGGCGGCGGCTCCCCGGTCGCCTGGTGGCAGGCGCACCAGCCGCTCCAGGTCACCGAGAGCTGGCGCGCCGCCGCCAACAAGCACCAGCAGGTCCTGCTGTTCGCGGCGCCGGTCGGCTCGATCGGCCGCCAGCCCCGCGAGGACCTGCTGCGGGACGCGCTCGACAAGGCCGCCGCGGGCGGCCAGCTGGTCGCCGCCGCCCTGCCCCTCGCGGGCACCTGAGCCGGCCGGCACCCCGGACCGGGGCGCGCCCACCGGCCGCGCCCCGGCCTCCCCGCGCCCCGGCACACAACGGCTGACCTGCGAAAGCGGTGGGGTGACCGCATCCGTTGGGCGGCGGGGTCGTTGGCACATACGTGCACACCTACGACGCCCCCCGCCGCCAGCCCTTCCAGCCGATCCCGTCCGCGCGGGCGGCCCAGGATCCGCCGGGTGGCCCTTCGGCCACGCCGATCTACGACGCGCTCTACGCGGAGTGGGTCCGGTCCTTCAGGGCGCTGCCCGGCGACCGGCACGGCGAGGAGGAGCCGCCCTTCACCGCGTTCGGGAGCCTCCCGCGCGGCGCCAGTTCGTACAACTCGTACAGCACGTACAGCTCGTACAGCGCCGGAGCGCACTCCGCGCGTCAGGGCGGCGCCCCGCACACGAACACGCACCGGGGCGCACCGGAGTCGCCGCACGGGCGCCCCTCGCCGACCCCCACCGTCTGGCAGGCGGGCGCGCGCCAGCACGGCACCGGGATGCACCACGTTCCGGCGGCGCTGCCGCCCGCGCCCCGCAAGGAGACCTGAGCGGCGGACACGGGAAAGGGGCGGCTCCTTCGCGGAGCCGCCCC
>NZ_JBSGZN010000078.1:0-20764 GCF_053611025.1 Streptomyces sp. NPDC054842 | reverse complement strand
CACCCCGTCGGGGTGCGGCCGGTCGGCCGTTGTGCGCTCCTCGCCCGGTGTCAGTCGCTCATGACCGGGGTCTCGGCGTCCGGGACGCCGACGCCGAGCGGCGTGCCGGTGATGACGCGGCGCCCGACCGTCGTACGGCCGGAGGTGCGCTGCGGGCCGGGCGACACCGGGGCGGCGGTCACCGCGAGCTGCTGCCGGGCCGCGGCGAGCGCCCGCTGCACGTCACGGGTGCCGGTCGACACGCAGAGGGTGTACGCCAGGTCCTGAGCGCGCTGGCTCGGCCTTCCCGTGGCGTCCGCGGCTTCCTGGTCGGCGAGCGCCTCGTACTCCCGCACGAGCTTGCGCAGCGTCTCAGGGTGGGGCATCAGCATGGTCGGACTCCTTGGGTCACGGGGCGGCGGGTCCGGCCTGTCGCGGCCGGGCGGGGCGGGAGCGCACGTGCAGAGAGGACGGTCGAGCGGTCAGGCGGTGCCGGCCGGTCCCGCGGCGTCGGAGCGCTGCGTCTCCTCCGCGAGCGCCTCGGCGCGGACGCGGGCACAACTGCTGCTGATGAGCCGGGAGACGTGCATCTGGGAGATGCCGAGCCGGTCCGCGATGCGGTTCTGGGTCATGTCCTCGAAGAACCGCATGTAGAGGATGGCGCGTTCACGCTCGGGCAGCCGGCTCAGGCCCTTCTTCGCGGCCTCGCGGTCCACCACGGTGTCGAAGGAGGAGTCGGCGGCGCCCAGGGTGTCGGCGAGGCTGTACCCGTCGTCCCCCGAGGGCAGCTCGGCGTCGAGGGAGAGCGTGCTGTAGCTCTCCAGCGCCTCCATGCCGTCGGCGGCCTCTTCCTCGGTGAGACCGCAGTGTGCGGCGATCTCGGCTATCGAGGGTTCGGGCGAACCCGGGCTCTGGGTGAGTTCGCGTCGTGCGACGCGAACCTTGTTGCGCAGTTCCTGCACGCGGCGCGGCACCCTCAACGCCCACATGCGGTCGCGGAAGTGTCGCTTGATCTCACCGGTGATGGTCGGCACGGCGTAGCTCTCGAAGGCGCCGCGCGAGGGGTCGAAGCGGTCGATGGCCTTGACCAGCCCCAGGGCCGCGACCTGTCGCAGGTCCTCGATCGACTCGCCGCGGTCGCGGAAGCGGCCGGCGATGCGGTGGGCCATCGGCAGCCAGGCCTCGACGAGTTCGTCCCGGATGATGTCGCGCTCGTGCCCTTCGCCCAGCTCGGCCAGCCGGGCGAAAGCCGACGCCGTGTCCGGGGCATCGTCGTGCGACCGCCTGGCGGCGGACCTGCTGCGGTCGGGGCCGGCGGAACGGCAGGTGGATACATCGGTGAGCATGCGGTATCGCTCCTCCACGGTGCTGTCTGGTGATGACCGCGGGAGTACGGCGCCGCCGGTCCTCGAGGGACGGCCGAGGCGGCATACCACTCCCGCTGGCGCGCCTCCGGTCCGAAGCACGAAATTCGGTTGCCCTGCCATCCTGCGATCAAACAGAGGTGTTCGCACCTTCAGCGGCCCCTGATCCCGGGACGTGCGGCGTCGGCCGGAAAAGCGCGTATACGCAGAGTCACTTCCACGAATTCCCGACACCGGGTGTGCGGGCCGTGCCGCCGGGCAGGCGAGTTGCGCGGAATACGTGCGGACCGTGCGGTCGAAGAACGGGTCCGTACCGGTTCCCGTCAGGGGCTCCGTATTCTGCGAGGGGTATCCGCGCATACGCCGAGGACCGCCACGCAATGGCGGTCCTGGCGGGCCGAGTTGAGGGCGGCGCACCCCGGGCGGCGGATTTCGCCTCGTCCGTGGAACGGCCCCGCCCGGCGATTTCCCGACGGCGGGAAGTCGCCCGTCAGGTGAAACGGCGGGAAGTCGCCCGTCAGGTGAAGGCGAGCGGCACGATCGCGGTGATGCGCTTGCCGCAGGGGCGCAGGCTGGACACCACGATGTCGCGCGCGAGCCGGCAGATGATCGGCCAGCCATGGCCCCCGACGCGCATCCGGCCCTGCTCGTCCACGCGTTGCTTCGTCTCGGGCACCTGGTCGTTGCCGTCGCTCACCGACACCCGCACGGCGTGGTCGACCAGCGTCACCTCGAAGCCGGTGACGCCGCCGCCGTGCAGGATGGCGTTGCTGGTGAGTTCCGAGGCCACGAGCAGCGCGTCGCCGACGGCGTCGTCGTCACCTCGGGGATCGTGGCCCTGGAAACGTCCTTCGAGCGCGTCCCTGACCGCCTGGCGCGCCTCGGCCGGACTGCTCGGTCCGCACGAGCGCGGTCGGCCCGCTACGGCCGCCGTGTCGGTGGAGTGCGTCCCGTGTTCCCCGCACATCCTTCGCTCCTCAAGCCTCGTCGTCTGTGGTCTGTTCGGCCCTGTCCGCCGGGAGCGGCCCGTTCGGGCGCCCCGGCGCGCGAGGGCGGCAATTTCCTTCGTACGGTGCGGCCGGGCTCCGTATCGATCACCGGCCGGCGCATTTCCCCCGGGAAAGAAGCGGGCCCGCCACAGGATTGCGCGGCGGGCCCGAAGGATGCAGTGATCCTCAGTGCCGGAATGCGTCCTTGGCCTTTTCCTTCGCCTGCCGGGCGTCGCCCTTCGTCTGGTCGGCCTTGCCCTCGGCGGTCAGCCGCTCGTTGCCGGTGACGCGCCCGACGGCCTCCTTGGCCTTGCCCTTGGCCTGCTCGGTCTTGGCTTCGGCCTTCTGGTTCTCGGACACCGCAGTTCACATCCTTGCTGCGTCGACAATGCGATCTGTCACTACGGCTCACCACGGAATGCGGGTCCAAACCCGGACGGGCCCGGAATCCGGACGGCTTCCCTCCAACAGAGGAATTCCGAGGATCGGTATTCGGCCGGTCCGGGACCGCGCGTCCGCCGGCTCCGGTGCGCGGGAGCCGGCGGACGGCGTGGTTCAGGCGCGGGGGCACTCCTTCCAGGCCAGGTGGTAGACGGTGCTGATGTCGCCGTCGGTGGAGTCCATGGTCATGAAGCTGGTGGTGCCGGGCGCGGACGTGCCGGCGTTGACGCGGAGTTCGGTGTTGATGTTGAAGTTCCGCTGCACTCCGCAGGGCGCCCAGACCAGTTGGGCCCAGTCCGTGGTGTCGGTGGCCTGCCAGTTGTCGTTGTAGGGGCCGCGGAAGGGATGGGTGATGGCGGCCGTGTTCGACGACCCCTGGAAGTAGTAGGACGCCTTCTCGGTGCTGGTGGCGCCCGGCTGGAGGGCGGCGAAGCCGCGGTAGTCCGCGCTGGCGACGGCGTAGGTGAAGCCCTGGGGCACGTGGACGATCAGGTTGAGCTGGCAGTTCTTGCGGAACGCGGTGGGGTCGGAGGTGCCCCCGACCTGGGCGAGGTACTCGCTGTAGGTCACGGTGAAGGCGGTGTTGTCCGGGGAAACGGCGACGGCCGCGGTGCCCTGCGGACAGCCGGAGCCGTTGACCGTGGCGACCTTGATGACGATCTTGTCCGGGGGCGGGTCGGTGATACCGGAGGACGGGTCGGTGAAGGGGATCGCGGTGGCGAGGAGAGCGGCGATCGCGCCGCCCAGGAGGAGCCCACCAGCCATGTCGGTCCAATCCGTTGCGTCGATTCTCGGGCGGCACGCGATGTGTGCCGCCGTGATCAGGGGGGTGCGGCCTTCCGCGTGCGTGGAGGGCCGTCGCGGACCAGGTGCGGGATCGGAGAGGGACACATGCGTCAGGTACATGCCAAGCGCAGACCTGTGCACGACCCCGCCCTTGTGAAGGTGCTGTGAAGGCCGGGGCGTCCGTATCGTATGGACGCCCGCCCCGGACAGCCAGGGCGATCCCCGGCCAATCACGGAGCGCCCGGACGCGTCCCCCTGGCGCGCACGGGCATCCGGCCCGGCCGCCTCCCATGCCCCGGCGGACGGCGCCGACAACCCCCGTCCGACGGCGGCACGGGCCCGGGATAGCGTGCGGGAGCGCCCTCGCACCCAGGGAGAGACATGCCGACCGCCCAGCACCGCGTCCTGTACGTGACCGACCTCGCCTACCAGGCCGGCGGGCGCCGGTACTGCGACGAGGACATCTTCCTCACGTCCCGGCTGCGCGAGGACTTCGACCTGGCCCTGTGCCACCCCCTCGACACGGTCGCGCTGATGGACGCCTTCGACCTGGTCGTGGTCCGCAACAGCGGGCCCGTGCTGCACTACCAGGAGGCCTACGACGCCTTCCGTGCCGCGGCCGCCGAGCGCGGGACGCTCGTCTACAACCAGCTGACGGGCAGGGCCGACATGGCCGGCAAGCAGTACCTCCTGGACCTGACCGCGCAGGGCCGGCCCGTCATCCCCACCGTCGACCGGCTGCGCGACCTCGGCCGGCTGCCCGAGGCCGAGGAGTACGTCGTCAAGCCGAAGGCCGGGGCGGACTCCATCGGCCTGCGGTTCGTGACCCCCGACGCGCTGACCGGCCTCCCCCTGGACGGCGTCCTCGTCCAGCCCCGCATCCCGTTCCGGTACGAGGTGTCCTTCTACTTCGTCGACGGCTCCTTCCAGTACGCCCTCCACGCACCCCGGCCCGACCGGCGCTGGGACCTCCGACGGTACGAACCCTCCCCCGCCGACCTGGAGTTCGCCCGCCTCTTCGTCGAGTGGAACACCCTCGACCACGGCATCCAGCGCGTCGACGCCTGCCGCGCCCCGGACGGGGAACTGCTCCTGGTCGAGCTGGAGGACCTCAACCCGTACCTCTCCCTCGACCTCCTCGACGACCGGACCCGCGACGCGTTCGTGGCCGAACTGAAGACCGCGCTGCACCGCGTCCTCGGCCGGAAGACGGGCTGACCCGCGCCGGAGTCGGGCCGGCCGGCGCGGCGTCGCCCGGCGATCCGAGCGGCACCGGTCCGTCATTCCGAGCACAGTGCTCGTCGCTGTGGGCTACATTCGAGATCCTCGACCCAGCGCCTCTCGGTGAGGTCACGTCGCGGAGAATTGCGGAGCGGCGCATGCACGAGTTCGAACACCCCTCTGTGGTGACGGCACCCATGCAGGGGGGACTGGCCGACAGCCTTTTCGACACGGCGCTCCGCGATCCCGGGCTCCGGCAGGCCGCACGCCGCACGGACTCCTCCGCCGCTTCCTGGACGCCGGTGACCGCCGCTCAACTGCGGGACGAGGTCGTCGGCGTGGCCAGAGGGCTCATCGCCTCCGGCATCTCCCCCGGTGACCGCGTCGCCATCATGGCGCGCACCCGCTACGAGTGGACCGTGCTCAGCCACGCCCTGTGGTGCCTGGGCGCCGAGATCGTGCCGATCTACCCCACGTCGTCGCACGACCAGGTCTCCTGGATCCTCGGGGACGCGCGGTGCGTCGCGGTGGTCGTCGAGGACGAGGAGGGCGTCATGACGGTCGGCTCGGCGTGCGCCTCACTCCCCCGCCTGCGCCACGTATGGCAGTTGGACGCCGGGGCGCTGGCCGATCTGGTCGAGCGGGGACGTTCCATACCGCCGATGGCGGTCGACGCGCTGCGGCGGATCGTGCCGCCCGACTCGACCGCCGTCGTCGCCTACACCTCCGGCACGACCGGGCAGCCCAAGGGGTGCGCGCTCACCCACCGCGGGCTGGCGAGTCCCTGCGACACGCTACTGGCGGGCTGGGGCCACACCGCGGCACCGCCCGGGGAGCAGCCCGCCGTGCTCGCCTTCCTGCCGTTCTCCCACGTGTACGGCCTGATGATCCAGGGGCTGTGCATGCGGGGCGGGCTGCTGCTGGGCCACGAACCCGACCTGAGCGAGGACGCCCTCTCCGCCGCGCTGCGCTCCTTTCAGCCCACCTACCTGTACGCCGTCCCCTTCGTCTTCGAGAAGATCTACAAGAACTTCCTGCGGACGGCTCAACGGGCGGGCCACGGCGCCCTGTTCGAGCGGGCGGTGCGCACCGCCAAGGACTACGCCATGGTCGCCGAGCGGCACCGGCTGGGCACCGGTCCCGCGCCCGGCTTCGATCTGCGGCTCCAGCACGCTTTCTACGAGAAGGCCGTGTACCGGAAACTGCGCGCGGCGCTCGGCGGCCGGGTGTGCGGCGCCGTGTCGGGCGGTTCCCCTCTCAACCGCGAACTCGCCCTGTTCTACGCGGGGATCGGGATCTCCGTCCACGACGGGTACGGCCTCACCGAGACCAGCGGCGGGATCACGGCGCAGCCCGTGGGCCGGGAGAAGTCCGGCACCGTGGGGCGCCCGCTGCCGGGCACGGACGTCCATGTGGCCGACGACGGGGAGATCTTCGTCCGAGGCCCCTCGGTGTTCCAGGGGTACGTCAACGACCCGCAGGCCACGGCCGCCTCGTTCCTGGACGACTGGCTCGCGACCGGGGACATCGGCAGGCTGGACTCCGAGGGGTACCTGACCATCACGGGCCGCAAGAAGGACATCGTCATCACCAGCGGCGGCAAGAGCGTGGCGCCCGCGCTCCTCGAAGAGCGGCTGCGCGTCCACCCGTTGATCCATCAGGCCGTGGTCGTGGGCGACAACCGGCCCTGCGTGGGCGCCCTGATCACCCTCGACCCCGCCTTCCTCGCGCACTGGCGCACGGCCCGCGCCCTTCAGGGAGAGACGCCGGGCCGGGAGGTGCGCGAGGAGAACGAGTTGCGGGAGGAGGTCAGACGGGCCGTCGCCGCGGCCAACAGCACGGTGTCCCGCTCGGAGTCCATCCGCGTCTTCCGGGTCCTCCCGGAGTCCTTCGATCTGGCCAACGGCCTGCTCACACCCTCGATGAAGCTGCGGCGGGACGCGATCGTGCGCCGCTTCGCCGCGGAGATCGACGCGATGTATCAGACGTCGTCGAGGACCCCGCGGGAGTACATGCGCGGCGATCCCTCGATCTGGGAGGAGTCGGACAACGTGTTCCGGTGACCCGGGCCGGGGCGCGTGCGGTCGGCCCGGGGGACGTAGGTGCCTCCGAGCAGCGTCCGCAGGGGGGTCACCCGGCTCCTGACCGGTGTCGGCGTGGTGGTGGTGTTCATGCGGCCACCCTGCGCTCGGGCGGGCGCGACAGCCAGGTCCCGGCCGGAAGCAGGACCGCCGGTCCTGGTGTGAACTCCACCCCCCTTGCCGGGAATGGTCCCGGGCCGGTCAGGCGTCATACGCCGTGGTCGGCGACGAGCCGGCGGACGACGGACGGTCCCGGCACAAGTGCCGTGTCCCCTTCGGCCAGGGGTGTCGTCCGGAGCACCGCGGACCCGGGTGCCCCGGACGGCCGCCCTACGCGGGACGGATGTTCTGGTTGACCCGGAACAGGTTGTACGGGTCATGGGCGGCCTTGACGCGCGCCAGCCGGGCGTAGTTGTCCCGGTAGCCGGCGCGGACGCGGTCCTGGCCCTCGTCCATCATCATGTTGACGTACGCCCCGCCGGCGGAGAACGGGTGCAGCGCCTCGAAGTAGTCGACGGTCCACTGCCGGATGGGACCGGCGTTGGCGGGGTCGGGGTCGACGCCCGCGTAGACGGAGGCCCAGCGCACGTCGCGGTAGCTCCAGGCGGTGTCGGTGGGGGCGTGGTCGTGGACGGCGCCGTCGACCGGGTACAGGTGCATCGTCGATTTCCAGCTGGGCAGTTCGGCACCGAACTTGGCGTGCAGGTCGATCGCCTCGGCGGGGATGTCGTCGACGAAGTCGGCCCGCCAGTACCACTGGTCCCCGGGCGGGTAGATCCCGTCGAAGGCGGACTGGATCGCGGGGTGCGGCATCGGCGCGACGCCGTGGACCAGCGGTTGGGGCAGCGCGTCCAGGAGCGGTGCCATCGCCCTGGCGGCCGCGTTCGCGTCGTCCCCGGCGAAGCACCACACGACGCCGCAGACCTTGCGCAGGTGGAGCTCCTCGGGGAACGGCGGCCCCGGCGGGACCGAGCCGTAGAGGAAGAAGCCGTTCAGGTCGCGGGACGTGTGCGGGATGAAGTCGCGGTAGGCGGCCAGGACTTCGGCGCCGAGCTCGACCGGCCAGAACGTGGGTCCCGCGACGACCGTGCTCACCTCGTGCAGCCGGAAGAGGAACGACGTGACGACGCCGAAGTTGCCGCCGCCTCCGCGGATCGCCCAGTACAGGTCGGTGTTCTCCTCGGCACTGGCGCGCACCCGCTCCCCGTTCGCCAGCACCAGGTCGGCCGCGAGCAGGTTGTCCACGGTCAGCCCGCACTTGCGGGTGAGGTGGCCGAGCCCGCCGCCCAGGGTGAGGCCGCCGACGCCCGTCGTGGAGATGATGCCGCTGGGTGTGGCGAGGCCGTGCTCGTGGGTGGCGCGGTCGACCTCGCCCCACAGGCAGCCGCCGCCGACGCGCACGGTGCGGGCCTCGGGGTCGACGTGGATGTCCTTGAGCGGGGAGAGGTCGACGACCACTCCGCCGTCGCAGGTGCCCAGTCCCGCCCCGTGGTGTCCGCCGCCGCGGACGGCGAGCGGCAGCCGGTGCTCGCGGGCGAAGCCGATGGCGAGGGCCACGTCCTCGGGACCGGTACAGCGCGCCACCAGGGCGGGGCGCTTGTCGATCATCGCGTTGTAGACGGTCCGGGCGTCCTCGTAGCCGGAATCGTCCGGTCCGATCAATTGGCCCCGAAAGGCCGGCAGTTGGGCTCGTGCCGTCTGTGCGGGTGTCCTGTCCATGAGATCCCCCGTGTCGTGGGCCGGGTTCGAGGACACTCACGGTGTCCGGGTTCCTCGCGGCCCCGCTCTCGCTTACGGTTCAACTTTCTAGTCCCGTGTCCGGCGCGTGGACATGCGTGCCGGTCACTCAGCTCGACGCGTCGGCTACCTACGTTTCGCGCGCGGGCAGCACCCCGAGTTCCCTCGCGCGCTCCGTCGCCTGGCGCCGGGTGCGCACACCGAGCTTGCCGAGCACCGCGGAGACGTGGTTGTCGACGGTCCGCACGGACACCACCAGCCGGCCGGCGATCTCCGGGTTGGTCAGCCCGCGGGCGAGCAGCCGCACCACCTGGAGCTGGCGCTCGGTGAGACCGGCCGGATTCTCCCGGGTCGTGGTGACGGGCCCCCGCGGGACGCGCCGGACGCCGAGGGCGCGCAGTCGGGCGCGGATCACGCGGGCCAACGGCTGTGCGCCCAGCGCGTCCAGGGCGGTGAGCGCGGTGAGCTTGTCCTCGGGTTCGGGGCTCTCGGCGAGTGCCGCCGCCCACTCGTACGGGCAGCCGGCCGCCTGCCATGCCGTGGCCGCGGCGCGCCAGTGGCCGGCCGCCTGGAGCGCGTACGGATGCTCCGAGCCGTCCGCGGGGACCGGGCAGCCCGCCCGGACGAGCCAGTAGCCCAGTTCGGCGCGGTGGGACAGTGCGTCCAGGCGGCGGGCCTGCGCGAACACGGGGCCCGCCACCGCGGCCACCGCGGCGTGGTCGCCGTCCAGCCAGGCCGCCTCGGCGAGGGCGGCGGCGACCGGTCCGGTGCGCTGGAGCTCGCTGCTGCGCACCGCGATCTCCCAGGCCCGGCCGAGCAGTTCGGCGGCGCCGGCGCGGCCGCTGCGGACCCGCACCCGGCCCAGCACGGTCAGCGCGGGACTGCGGGCGGGGACGAACTCCCGCGCACCGAGTTCGGCGTACCGCTCGGCGTCCTCCCAGTCACCGGCGGCGAACCGCCGCATGGCCGTCTCGACTTGGAGGTAGCTCAGGAAGCCCAGGTGCTCCGCCCGGTCGGCCAGTTCCATGGCGGGCGCCAGGAAGCGGTCCGCCTCGCGGTATTCGAGGTTCTCGAGCAACGTCCAGATGATGTTGGCGTAGGCCCGGCAGGCGTGCTCGACCTCGCCCGCCGCCAGGGCCACCTTCAGGCTCTCCTCCAACTGCCGCCGGCCCAGCGGGTCTCCGGCCCGCCAGCGCGCGGAGCCCACGTTGTTCAGGGCGTGCGTGAGGATCTCCGTGTCACCGGTGCTGCGCGCCAGACCGATCGCCCGCTCGCCGAAGGCGACGGCCTGGGCGTTGCGGTCGGAGAGCATGAGGAGCTGGGAGGTGTTGCTGAGGGCCAGCGCGAGCAGCCGCTCGTCCCCCGCGCCCTCCAGTACGGCGATGGCCTCCTGCGCGGCCTCCCGCGCCTCCTCGGCGTGCCCCGCCCACCAGCGGATCCGCGAGAGCCACCGCAGCGCCGCGCCGAGCGCGCGGGCGTCCCCCAGCGACCGGCGCAGCGCGACGGCCTCCCGCTGCGCGCGGACGGCGGAGCGGGAGTCCGCGACCGTGTAGCTCTCCACCGCGTACCGCTCCAGCAGTTCGGCGCGTTCGGCCGGGGCGAACCGCTCGCCGTGCCGCAGGACGAGCCGCAGCAGGGCCGCCGCCTCCCGGTGCGCGCCGGTCCGCGCGGCGTCGCGGGCCGCGCCGGGCCCGTGGCGGGCGATCGCCTCCAGGTCGCCGGCCTGCGCCGCGTGGTGGACGATCCGTGCGGAGTCCGTGCCCGGCAGGGCGACGAGGGCGCTCAGCACGTCGCGGTTGAGGGCGATCCGCCGTGTCGCGGTCAGCGAGTCCGCGACGGCGCAGCGGATCAACTCGTGCCGGAAGCCGACCCGTTCGGGGGTCACGACGAGCAGTCCGCGCCGCTCGGCCGCAGCGAGCGCGGAGACCCCTTCGGACAGCAGGGCCTCCGCGAGCCGGTGCTCCACGGCCGAGGGCACCACGGCGAGCTGCTCCAGGGCGTCCCGGGTGGCCCCGTCCAGCCCCCGCAGCCGGGCCAGTACGGCGTCCACCACCGTCGGGGGCACCTCGCCGAGGGCGCCGGCGGCCATCACCTCGGCGACGAAGAACGGGTTGCCGGACGTCACCTCGTACACCTGCGCGGGATCGAGGCCGCCGCCCGCGCTCAGCCGTCGTACGGCGTCCAGGGACAGCGGGGACAGCGGCAGCCGCAGCACCCGCTCGGCCCGGGACACCTGGCCGAGCAGATGGCGCAACGGGTGCTCCCGGTCCAGCTCGTCGTCCCGGTAGGTCATCACGAGGACCGCGGGGAGCCGTTCGATCCGGCGGACGAGGAAGCGCAGGGCGTCGAGGGACGCCTCGTCGGCCCAGTGCACGTCCTCGACGACGAGCACCGTGGGGCGCGGCGGTCCGGTCAGTTCGGTGCGCAGGGCGTCATGGACGCGGTGCCGGTCGCCGCCCCCGGTGAGCGCGTCGGCCAACGGGGCGCCGACACCGCCGAGAAGATCACGGAACGGGCCGAGGGGCCGTCGGGTCGCGAGGTCGTCGCACTCCCCCAGCAGCACGCGCGCCCGGGCGGGGAGCACCCCGGGCAGGGCCCGCACGAGGCTCGACTTGCCGATTCCGGCCTCGCCGAGGACCAGCGCCACCGAACCCGCGCCGTCGGCTGCTTCCCGTACGGCCGCGGTCAGTTGGTCGAGTTCCCTCTCGCGTTCGAGGATCCCCCCATCCACGGGGGCAAGTCTGGCACGCGGCGCGGCGGGCGGGGCGGGACTGCGGCCGGTCGGGACGGGAGCGCACGGATGAGGCGGCTGCGCGTCCGCGCGGGAGCGACGGGCCGACGCCGGCGCCCCGCCCGACGGGACGCGCCCGCGGGCTCGGTCGCTCGCGGGGAGCCGAGCGGCATGTCCCGCAGCGGGCCGCTCCGTTGAACCGTTCCGGACGGGACCGCGTACCAAGAGCGGGAAGGTGGGGCCGTGAGGTCGTCGTGCGTGGCGGACAGAGGATGTGGCGGCATGGCCGGAACGCTCCCCGGGGTGCCCGCGTGACGGCGGGGGACGCGGCGCCGGTGGTCGGTGTCGGCGACGGGCGGACGGCCCCGGCCGGTGCGCCGGACTCCCCCGGGGCCGGACGTCAGGACGCGCCGCGGCGGCACCGGCGATGGGCGCTGCCGCTGGTCGTGGCCGCGCTGCTGGCCGGGATGGCGTTCGCGATGGTCTCGACGGCCCTCGCGCAGACACCGACCATCGACGAGCCGGTCTACGCCGGCACCGCCGTGGTCTACGTCCAGCAGCACAGCCTGCGCTACAACCCGGAGCACCCTCCTCTGGGCAAACTGATCATCGCCTCGGGGCTGGTGTTCGCCCGCCCGCACCTCGATCCCGGCTTCACCGGCGGCCAGACGGCGCTGGGCCGGCACCTGCTGTACGAGTCGGGCAACGATCCCGGGCGGCTGCTGCTCCGGGCGCGGCTGCCGGTGATCGTCCTGACGCTGCTGTTCGGTCTGGTGGTGTTCGCCTTCGCCCGTGATCTCACCGGCCCCCGGGGCGGGACGGCGGCGCTGGCGCTGTACGCGTTCTCGCCCGACCTCATCGCGCACGGATCGCTGGCCACGCTGGACGTTCCGGCGGCCGGATTCCTGCTGACCTCCGTCTGGCTGGTGTGGCGGGCGCGGCGGCGTCCCGGGCTGTACGTGCCGTTGGCCGGAGCGGCGCTGGGCGCCGCCTTGGCGACCAGGATGAGCATGCTGGCGGCCGTGCCGGTGGTGCTGTGCCTGGTGGCCGGGTCGGTGTGCGTCGCGCACCGGGACGGCGGGTCCGGCGACCGGCGGCGGGTCCGGCTCCTGGGGCGGGGTGTCGCGGCGGCGGCCGGTGCGGTGCTGGTCGCCGTGGCCGTGGTGTGGGCCGCCTACCTCGCCGTCGATCCGCGGCTGCGGTGGTCGGCGCCGGCCGGTGTACCGGACATCCGCGGGACCCGGGGGCTGGTCACGAACCTGCTGCCGTTCCCGCGGCCGTACCGGGACGGCATGCGTGTCCAGTTGGGCTTCGAGTACTCCACCTGGGAGGGCTTCCTGCTCGGTCGGCACTACCGCGGGTCCCTCTGGTACTACCTGCCGGTGGCCCTGCTGATCAAGACGCCGCTGGGCATGCTCGCCCTGTGGGGGGCCGGTGCCGCCGCGCTCCTGGCGGTCCCGCGGCTGCGGGCCGCGGCGCCGTACGTGCTCGTCTGCCCGGCCGTGCTGCTCGGCGCGGCCATGCTCGGTGCCCGGGACCTGGGTGTGCGTTACGCGATCTTCGTGCCGGTGTTCCTCGCGGTCGCGGCCGCCTCGGTGACCCTCTGGCGCGGGCGGCGGGCGAGCCTGGTGACGGGGGCCCTCGTCGCGTTCACCGCGGTCAGCTCGCTGCTGACGTACCCGTACTACCTGCCGTACTCCAACGAGGCGTTCGGCGGGCCGTCCGCTACGCATCTGCGGCTGCACGACTCGAACGTCGACTGGGGCCAGGACCTGGGGCGGCTCGCCGACCGGCTCCGCGACCGGCATGCGGGCGAGCGGGTCTGGCTGGTCTACAAGGGCAGCGGCGTGCCCTCCCACTACGGGATCCGGGCGTCCGACCCGCGCAAGGTGCCTCCGGCCTCCGTGCGCGGTCTGCTCGTGGTGTCCGACTCCGCCGCGGCGAAGGCCAAGGGCCGGCTCGCCGAGCTGATCGCCACCAGCAGACCCGTGGAGGAGGTCGGCCACTCCATCACCCTGTACCGGCGCCCCTGAGGGCCTGTCCTCGCCGGGCGTGACGGACGCGCGGTGATCCGGGCGACGCCCGCCGACGGCGCCGAGGTGCGGGGGCGGGTCCGGGAAGCGCATTCTGGCTGTGTTACCGACCAGGTGCGTGCTGCGCGGACGAGGACAGACCGATGACTGGGAGCGCCGACCGTACGGAGCGGGCGCAGGAACGGCTGGCCGCGCTGCTCCACCGTGCCGTGGCGGACTCGATCCAGGCGGTCGGCGGCTACGCGGGTGGCGTGTACCTGCGCTCCCGCACCCCCGGACTGCTCAAGCTGGCCGTGCTCGCCGGACTGCCCGGACCGCTGTTCCGCCCCTGGTGGCGCATCCACGTGGACCGGCCCTTCCCGGCCGCCGACGCCCACCGGCTCGGCACCGATGTCCTGCTCGCGGACGCCACGGAGACCATGCGGCGCTACCCGCAGCTCGCCGCGGGCCTGCCGTTCCAGTTCGGCTCGGCGTACATCCCCGTGGTGGGCGCGTCGACGTGTTTCGGAGTGCTGACCGTGCTGCACCCCTCGGTCCCGGATCCGCCCGAGACGGTGCTCGACCTGGACCGGATGACCGCGGTGGCGGAGGGGCTGGGTACGGCACTGCTGTCGCTGGAGGAGGAGCATCCCGGGCTGACCTGGGACGGCGAGCCGCTGTGCGTGCGCCCGCCCGCCCTCGGCGCGTCCCCGGCCCGCTTCGGACGCTTCACCTGGGATCCGGCGAACGCCATGGTGACCGGGGACGACGCTCTGTGGGACCTGCTCCGTGTCGACCCGGAGGACTTCGCGGGAACGCCGGAGGCGCTGGCCCGGGCGCTGACCCCCGACGACGCGGGCCGGCTGCTGGCCGCCCTGCGCGAGACGGCCATCGGGCGTCCCCCGGCGCTGCCGCTGACGGTGCGCGGGGTGCTGGGGAGCCGGCGCCTGCTGGAGCTGTGGACCCCCGGCGGGAGTCCGGGCAAGGCGCCGCGCGCGCACCGTGTGAACGGGCTCGTCATCGACCCCGGCCCGGGCCCGGCCGCCGCCGAGGCCGCCGACCTGCTCACGGAGGGCTTGTTCGCGCTGGACCGGCTCGGGATGATCACGTACGTCAATCCGCGCGCCGCCCAGCTGCTCGGCAGACCGCGGACACAGCTGCTCGGGCGGTCGCTGTGGGACGCGGTGCCGTGGCTCGACCGCCCCCGGTACGAGGATCATCTGCGCGGCGCGCTGCTGTCGCCGGGGTCGGTGCACTTCCAGGTCAGACGGCCCTCGGCCGACCCCGATCGGCGGCCGTCGGCCCCGGACGAGGGCGAGTGGCTCACCCTGTCGGTCCATCCGGGCCCCGAGAGCCTCGCCTGCAAGGTGGTGCCGGTGGGGGCGGCCTCCGCCGCGCAGTCCGCGCCGATGGACGCCCGGGAGCTCACCGCCGACGAGATCGCCCATGACGGTGTCGCGGAGGGGCTCACCTCGTCCACGCCGCTGTACCGTCCGATCATCCTCGCCATCGCGCTGACCGAGGCCGTGACCGCACGCCAGGTGTCCGAGGTCGTGATGCGGGAGCTGCTGCCCGCCTTCGGCGGTCGTCGCCTGGCCATCTACCTGCTGCAGGAGCGTCATCTCCACCTGGCGTGGGAGAGCGGCTTCCCGAAGGGATTCCTGGCGCCCTTCGACGGCGTCGGCCTGGACGCCCGCCTGCCGGGGGTCGACACGCTCACCAGCGGCCGTCCGCTGTTCTTCGAGTCCATGCCGCAGCTGGCGGCCGAGTACCCGGACATCCCGCTGGACGCCAAGGAGGGCGCCCGGGCGTTCCTGCCGCTGATCGCCTCCGGCCGGCCGGTCGGCTCCTGCATCCTGGGCTTCGACCGCCCCCGTACCTTCAGCACCGAGGAACGCGCGGTGCTGACCGCTTTGGCCGGACTGATCGCCCAGGCCTTGGAGCGGGCGAGGCGATACGACACGGAGGCGGCCCTCGCCCGGGGGCTGCAGGAGGCGCTGCTGCCGCACCGGCTGCCCGCGCACCCCTTGGTGGAGACGGCGGGCCGCTATCTGCCGGGCACCAAGGGGATGGACGTGGGCGGCGACTGGTACGACGTCGTGGAGGCGGGCGACGGACTCGCCCTGGTCATCGGCGACGTGCAGGGGCACGGAGTCCAGGCGGCGGCCACCATGGGCCAACTGCGCAGCGCGGTGCGGGCGTTCGCGCTCGGCGACCAGTCCCCGGACGAGGTGATGAGCGGCACCAACCGGCTGCTCATCGACCTCGACCCCGGGCAGTTCGCGAGCTGCTGCTACGTCCGGCTGGATCCGGGCACCGGACGTGCCCGGGCCGCCCGTGCCGGCCATCCGCAGCCCCTGCTGCGTCACCCCGACGGCCGTACCGAGGTGCTGGACCTGCCCGGCGGGGTGGTGCTCGGAGTGGACCCCGAGGCCGTCTACCCGGTGACGGACCTGCTCCTGGAACCCGACGCCGTGCTGGCCCTGTACACCGACGGACTGGTGGAGCGGCCGGGCCACGACATCGACGACGGCATCGCGAACCTGCGGACCGCCCTGTCCCAGGCGGCCGGCCCGCGCACGCGGCCCGGCGGTCCCTCCCTCGCGGGCACCGCCAACCGGCTGACCGAGGAGGCCCGGCACGCCACGGAGCGCCCGGACGACATCGCGCTGCTGCTCACCACGTGCCGGACCGCGCCGCCCCGCAAGCGCTGAGGGCCCCGCGCCGGGCGGGCGTGCCGTCCCACGGACACGGTGCGGCCGGCGCCCCTGCCGGTCAGTGCGCCGCGTCCAGCCGGGCGCGCTGCTCCGGGGTGAGTTCCAGGTCGACGGCGGTCAGGTTCTCCTCCAGCTGGGCGACCGAGGAGGCACCGGCGAGCGGGATCACGGGCAGCGCGCCGCCGATCTGCCAGGCGAGGACGACCTGGTTGACCGTCGCCCCGGTCTCCTTCGCGACGTCCCCCAGCGCGGCGAGGCGGGCGGGCGTGCCGGGGTGGTCGTAGTCCGACGGCAGCGGCTTGTCGTCCCGCGCGTAGGCACCGCCGAGCAGGGGTGAGTAGGCGACGAGGGTCAGGCCGGGCTCCTCACCCAGATAGCTGAGCAGGTCCGGGGTGGTTCCGCCGAGGCTTCCCTCGGGGAACAGCGCGTCGGGCACGTCGGTGCGGGGCCGCAGCAGACTGTGCTGGTACTGCAGCACCTCGTAGCCGGGCAGTCCCGACGCGGCGGCGATCGCCCGTGCCCGCTCCACCCGCCAGGTGGCGTGGTTGCTGACGCCGAGCAGTCCCACGGTCCCCTCGGCGACCAGCCCGGCGAAGCCCTCGACGGTCTCCCGCAGCGGGACCGTACGGTCCTCGATGTGCGCGTACAGCAGGTCGAGGCGGTCGGTGCCGAGCCGTTCCCTGCTCCGTTCGGCCGCTTCCCGGATCACCTTGGCGGACAGTCCCTCGGGGTTGTCGACGAAGCCGGTGCCGGGGGCGAGCGGGCGGGCGCCCAGTTTGGTCGCGACGACGATCTCGTCACCGACTCCGCGGCTGCGCCGCCACCGCCCGAGCAGTTCCTCGCTCTGGCCGCCCTGGCCGCCGTCCACCCAGAAGGCGTAGTTGTCGGAGGTGTCGATGAAGTTCCCGCCGGCCTCGACGTAGCGGTCCAGGACGGCGAACGAGGTCTTCTCGTCCGTCATCGAGCCGAACAGCATCGCGCCGAGCGCCAGCACGCTCACCTCCCGGCGGGTCGCCGGGTCGGTGCCGATCGTGCGGTACCGCATGTGTGTGCCCTCCCTGCCGGCCCGGCGTTCGCGGACCTGACGGGGAGTCTGGATCCTGGAGCGCACTTCAAGTCAAGTGCTCTCCGTGCGGGGCGACTTGGAGGGGGTCCGTACGGTCGCCCGATGGCGGGCGGGCAGGGCCGGGACGTCACCCGGCCGCGGCTGCCGGAGCAGGCCGCGGCCCGGTGGGGGCGCCGGGAGGGCGCTGGGAGACGTGTGTCACGGGGCTGTCCGGCACACGTGCGCGCGTCACACGGGAACTCGCGGACGGTGCGCCGGCCGGTGCGCGGCCTCGTCCGGCGCCGGGCCGTCGGCGCGCTCGGTCTCCGCTTCGAGCGGGATCTCGCTCGTCGGGCCGACCAGGGCCGGCACCGGCACTTCGCGCGGCGCCTGAAGCGCCTCCAGAAGGGCGGGCGAGGGCGCGGCGGGCACCAGCGGGGCACGCTCGGACGCCTGGACGCGCCGGGCGAACCAGATGATCTTGCCGCCGACGCCGGTGGCGCAGCAGCCCCAGCCGTCGCTCAGCGCGGCGATCCGGGCCAGGCACCCCTGCGGCGCGTAGTGCGGGCGGATGTCCTGGTTGTTGTCCGAGATGGCGGTGATCAGGTGCTGACCGTTCCACCACATCTCGATGGAAGTGTTCTTGTCCGTCGCGTGGCGGTCGATCGTGTGCAGCAGAGCTTCCGCGCACTGACAGACGGTCTCGACGAGAATGTCCAGGTTCCAGTACCGGAGATGGGCGGCCAGGATACGCCTGACCTGCCCGACCTTTTCCGGGCTGACCTCCACGTCGAGGTGGTAGTAGCAGGGCACTACAGCGTTCATCGTCGTTGGCTCCTCACCGGCGAAGCTCTCGCTTCTCCCACCGCCCTGACGGGCCGAGCCCCGAACACGAAGCGTGAGCAGTGATCGCTCCTGAGTCACTCTCAGGGTGGGAGCGCTAGTCCGTTCGTGCAACTCGAGAACCGGCCCCGCTTTTTTGGTTGAACAGCCAACAAGACGCTCGCGGGTGTCCCGTGCACCATGGGGGAGGGCTCCGGTGCTGTGACGAACCGGTTCCTCTCCGTGCACGGCCTTCGGGCAAACCCTGGACCAGCCGTGCGCACTCGACAAGTGGGAAGGTGACCAGGAGATGTTGCTACCCGCAAAAGCCGAGGTCGCCCGGCATCTGGAGCGATACCGGGCCTGGGAACGCCTGCTGCTCGCGGCCCCCGCCGATCACACGGTGCGGGGGAAGTTCGAGAACACGGCGTACACCCTGTGCGTACTGATGGGCGAGCGTTGCGCCCGTGAGGCCGCCGACGCCGCCGAACGCTACCTGCGCCCCCACACGGCGGCCAAGGCCCTCCACCACATGAGCGGTCGGCCCCACGGTGGCGCGAGCAAGCCGGGCCGCGGCGTCAGCCCGGCACTCGGTGGATGACGAGAACGACCCAATCCCGCTGCACGGCCGGGCTTTCCGATGCAGCTCTCAACCGCAGGCGTGCTTGAGAACGGCGGAGGAAGAATCCCATGGACCTGGACGGCAACCCGGCCACCGGCCGCATCCCGATCGTGGATGTGCGGCCCGTCGTCGACCGCGGCACCCGGCCGGCGAAAGCCGTCGTGGGCGAGACCTTCCAGGTCACCGCCACCCTCTTCGGCGAGGGCCACGACGCGGTCGGGGCCAACGTCGTACTGAGCGGGCCGGACGGCCGGGAGGGTCCCTGGACCCCGATGCGCGAGCTCTCCCCCGGCTCCGACCGCTGGGGCGCCGAGGTCACCCCGGGAACGGCCGGCGCGTGGACGTACCGCGTGGAGGCGTGGAGCGACCCGATCGCCGCCTGGCGGCACGCCGCCGGGATAAAGGTCCCCGCCGGTATCGACGTCCCGCTGATCCTCGACGAAGGTGCCGCGCTGTTCGAGCGGGCCGCCGCCGCGGCGCCCCGGGGCGCCGCCCGCCGGACGCTCAAGGTGGCCGCCCGGACGCTGCGCGACGACTCACGGTCGGTGGACGCCCGGATGGCGGACGCGCTGACGCCCGAGGTGGACGCCTTCCTCGCCGCCCACCCCCTGCGCGACCGGCTGACCCGTACGGAGCCCATGCCCCTGCTCGTGGAGCGCGAACGGGCGCTGTTCGGCGCGTGGTACGAGTTCTTCCCGCGCTCCGAGGGCGCCGTGGTCGAGGAAGGCAGGCCGCCGGTCAGCGGGACGTTCCGCACGGCGGCCGAGCGGCTGCCGGCGATCGCGGAGATGGGCTTCGACGTCGTCTACCTCCCGCCGATCCACCCCATCGGCACCACCTTCCGCAAGGGCCCGAACAACACCCTCTCGGCCAGCCGGCAGGACGTGGGCGTGCCGTGGGCCATCGGCTCGCCGGAGGGCGGCCACGACGCCGTCCACCCGGACCTGGGCACGATCGAGGACTTCGACGCCTTCGTACGGCGGGCCGCGGCCCTGGGCCTGGAGGTGGCGCTGGACTTCGCGCTCCAGTGCTCCCCCGACCACCCGTGGGTGGAGAAGCACCCGGAGTGGTTCCAGCACCGTTCCGACGGGACCATCGCCTACGCGGAGAACCCGCCGAAGAAGTACCAGGACATCTACCCGATCGCCTTCGACCGGGACATGCCCGGTCTGGTCGAGGAGACCGTGCGCGTCCTGCGGCACTGGATGGACCACGGCGTGCGGATCTTCCGGGTGGACAACCCGCACACCAAGCCGGTGGTGTTCTGGGAGCAGGTCATCGCGGACGTCAACCGCACCGACCCCGACGTGATCTTCCTGGCCGAGGCGTTCACCCGGCCCGCGGTCATGCACCGGCTGGCCGCGGTGGGCTTCCAGCAGTCGTACACCTACTTCACCTGGCGCAACACGCGCCAGGAACTCACGGAGTACCTGAGCAAGCTGTCGGGCGAGTCGGCCGCGTACATGCGGCCCAACTTCTTCGTGAACACCCCGGACATCCTCCCGGCCTACCTCCAGCACGGCGGACGCCCCGCCTTCGAGGTGCGGGCGGTGCTCGCCGCGACGCTCTCCCCCGCGTGGGGGGTCTACGCCGGTTACGAGCTGTGCGAGAACACCCCCGTGCGGGCGGGCAGCGAGGAGTACCTGGACTCCGAGAAGTACGAACTCCGCCCCCGCGACTGGGAGGCCGCCGATCGCGACGGCCGCACGATCGCCCCGCTCATCGCCCGGCTGAACCGGATCAGGCGCTCCCACGGCGCCCTGCGCCGGCTGCGCAACCTGCGCTTCCACCGGGCGGACAACGACGCGCTGATCGCGTACAGCAAGCGCGAGGGCTCCGACACGGTTCTGGTGGTGGCCAACCTCGACCCGCACCACACCCAGGAGGCCACGGTCTCGTTGGACATGCCGCAACTCGGCCTGGACTGGCACGAGACGGTGCCCGTGCACGACGAGCTCACCGGCGAGACCTACCACTGGGGCAGCACGAACTACGTGCGGCTGGCCCCCGGCGGTGCACACGTCCTCGCCGTGGGCCGGGAGGCTGAGAACCACGACTCCCCGGATGAGCACGGCACCGTCCTGCGCCCGTCCTCATCGCAGATCGGAGGGTCGGTCACCACATGATCGTCAACGAGCCCGTCCCGGACACCTTCGAGGACACCCCCGCCAAGGACCGCGACCCCGAATGGTTCAAACGAGCCGTCTTCTACGAGGT